>JBDTWJ010000033.1:0-27547 GCA_040006755.1 Ilumatobacteraceae bacterium
TGAACACGAACACCTCGTCCTGCTCGAGGTCGGTCTTCAGGTTCTCCATGAAGGCCGCAGGGTCGGAGATGTCGGCCTGCCAATCGATGATGCGGTTCAGCCAATCGATGTCGTTGGTGGGCACATCATCCTTGTATGACCAGTGAGCCGCGACACCCCACTCGGCCCGTTGATGCATCTCTTTCGAGCGGATCTGCACCTCGACGACCTTGCCGCCCGGACCGATCACCGTCGTGTGCAAACTCTGGTAGAGGTTGAACTTCGGCATCGCGATGTAGTCCTTGAACCGACCGACGACCGGTTTGTAGCTCCCGTGGATGCACCCGAGCGCGGCGTAGCAATCCTTGACCGAGTCGACGATCACCCGGATGGCGACGAGGTCGAAGATGTCGTCGAATTCGCGACCCTTCTGCATCATCTTCTCGTAGATGCTCCACAGGTGCTTGCCTCGACCGGTGACCTCGGCCTCGATGTTGAGCTCGTGCAATCGACCGCCGACCTCGGCGATCGCCTTCGCGAGGTAGACCTCGCGCTCGGGTGTGCGCGTGCTGACGAGGTGGTCGAGCTCGGCGAATCGTTTGGGATACAAGGCGGCGAACGAGAGATCCTCGAGCTGCTGCTTCAGCTCCTGCATGCCGAGGCGATGAGCGAGTGGCGCATAGATATCGAGGGTCTCCTGGGCGATTCGTCGCTGCTTCTCGCTGGGCATCGCGGCGATGGTGCGCATGTTGTGCAGACGATCGGCGAGCTTGATGATGAGCACGCGCAGATCGCGTGCCATCGCCACCAGCATCTTGCGCATGGTGGCGGCCTGCTGCGCTTCTTTCGAATCGAACTGCAGCCGCTCGAGTTTGGTGACACCATCGACGATCGCCGCGACCTCGGCGCCGAATGCCGCCTCGACATCGGCGATGGTGATCTCGGTGTCTTCGACCGCGTCGTGCAGCAATGCGGCAGCGAGCGAGATCTCGTCGAGACCAATGTCGGCAACGATGCGGGCCACGGCCAACGGATGATTGATGTAGCTCTCGCCGCTGCCGCGCGACTGGTTGCGGTGTGCCTCTTTGGCGGTCTCGTAGGCGCGGTTGATCATCGCCACGGGAGCCTTTGGGTGCCGGCGGCGATATGCGCTGAGGAGCGGCGTCAGCTCGTCAGCCGTGACGTTCTGGTGCCTCCGCCAGGGAAGCACACGATCAACGGCAGCCACGATCAGTCCTCAGTACCGAGCGAGACTTTCGACGACGTGACCCTCGAGCCGAGCCCGGCCCTGGAGATCTTCCAGTTCGATCAACACACCGACGCCGACGACCAGTCCCCCGAGAGCCTCGACCAGACGCACCGTCGCTGCGGCCGTTCCGCCGGTGGCCAACACGTCGTCGATCACCAGGATGCGTTCACCGGGACGAATTGCGTCGCGGTGAATCTCGAGCTTGTCGTGGCCGTACTCGAGCGAGTAGTCCTCGCGCACGACGGCCCATGGCAGCTTGCCTGCTTTGCGAACGGGCACGAAGCCTGCACCCATCCGGTACGCGACCGGCGCGGCGAGGATGAAGCCACGCGCCTCGATCCCCAGCACACGATCGGCTCCGACACCGTCGAAACGATCGGCCAATTCATCGACCGCGCGGACGAAGCCTTTGCCGTCACCGAGCAGCGGTGTGATGTCGCGAAAGTTGACCCCCTTCGTGGGGAAATCGTCGATGTCGCGAATGAATTCGGTGATCCAGTGGCCGTTCGATGCCATAGGGCTTCACGATACCGTGGCTCAGCTGGTGCGACGTTTCTTCTTCCGCGGCCGCGGCGGATGCGTGAGCAATGCTTGCGGAGTGCTGGGGGTGGGCAAGACGATTTCCCCCTCACCCGCTTCGTAGCGGTGTCGAGAGGACTCGCGCCGGGCCGCCGGCGAGCCACCGAGCACTAGTCGTTCGAGTTCGACGCCGGTCGCATGCGGTGTGCGGACGGTTCGGTAACGAGCCTCGCGCTGCTTGAACATCGCCAGCAGCGGAGCCGCGATGAAGATCGACGAGTACGACCCGGTCAGCAAACCGACGAGCAACGCAAGCGCGAACTCGCGCAGCGTCACCGCTCCGAGAACCCCGGCACCAAGGATCAACAGCGAGAGCACCGGAAGTACGGCCGCGAGGCTGGTGTTGATCGAGCGCATCAGCACCTGGTTCATCGACACGTTGATCACGTCGGCGTACGGCACGCGTGCACCGGAGAAGCGGTCGGTGGTCTCGTTGACCTTGTCGAACACCACGATCGTGTCGTAGAGCGAGAAGCCGAGGATCGTCAGGAAGGCGACGACCGTGGCCGGCGTGACCTCGAAGCGAAACACCGAGTACACGCCGACACTGACCAACACGTCGTGCAACATGGCGATGATGGCAGCGAGCGCCATTCTCCACTCCAGTCGCCAGGCGATGAACAGCGCGACGAGGATGAGGAAGATGATGAGAGCCCTGACCGCCTTTTCGGTGATGCTTCGCCCCCAGGTCGAGCTGACGGAGTTGACGCTGACCGCTTCGGGGTCAACCTTGGCTTCGGCGGCGAGTGCCTCTTTCACCTCTTGACGCTTCGCGACGGACTGGTCGCCAACTTGGATCAGGAGGACGCTGCCAGATGCCGACGTGCGCTCCTGAACCTTCGCGTTGGTGCCGTCGATCCCATGAGCGTCGAGTGTCTGCCGAGCCTGGTCGATGGTGAGGTCCGTCGAGGGCACCTCCCACGCAACCCCGCCCTTGAAGTCGAGCCCGAGGTTGAGACCCTGCCCGATCAACGACCCCAATGTGACGAGCAGCAGCACACCGGAGAGCGCGAGACCCCACCAGCGACGACCATAGAAGTCGACGGCTGTCTCACCGTGGTACAGGCGCCCGCGGAGGTTCCTGCGTTGATGAATCTTGGGCTGGACGCCGGTCCCTGCCCCTGCTCCAGCCGCGGGTTCGGTGTCGGTGCTCACGTCGTCGCCTCGATGCCCATCACCTTGCGTCTCGCCATCCACTGAGTGCGAGCAAGCAACAGAACTGCTGGCCGGGTGAAGAAGTACGCGACGACCAGATCACACAGGGTCGAGAGTCCGAGGAAGAACGCGAATCCTCGCACCGAGCCCACCGAGAGGTACCACAGGACCGCGGCGCCGATCAGCGACACCATGTCGGCAACGACGATGGTGTGCCATGCACCGGCGAACCCGCGCTGTGCGCTGTTGCGCATGGATCTTCCCGCACGAACCTCGTCTTTCAATCGTTCGAAGAAGACCACGTACGAGTCGACCGTGACACCGACCGACACGATGAGCCCAGCGATTCCTGCGAGTGAAAGCGCCAGTCCTTGGGTCTTCGACAGGAACGAGATGACCGTCCAGATCAAGGCACCCGAAACGGCGAGACCGCCGGCGACGATCAATCCGAGCAAGCGGTAGTACAGCACCATGAAGATGAAGACCAGCCCAACGCCGACGAGGCCGGCGATCCACGCGGCTCGCAACGAGTCCTTGCCGAGCGTCGGCGAGACCGTCTGCACGGCCTGAGTCTCGAGCCTGACCGGCAGCGAGCCACTGTTGAGGACTCGAGCCAGGTTTCGCGCTTCTTTCTCGCTGAAGCTTCCCGTGATCTGCACACTGTCGGTGAAGTTGGCCTGTTGCACCGTCGGGGCTGAGATCACTTCTCCGTCGAGCTCGATTGCGAGCTGGCGTGTCGGGCACGTCGTTGAGGCGTTGAAGCACTCGGTGGCCAGGGCATTCCACTTGTCGGCGCCATCCGCACCGTCGCGCAGGCTGACGGTGACTCCCCACCCGGAACCGGACAGAATTCTGGCGGCGGCGTCATCCTTGAACACTTCACCGGTGCCACCAGCGGGACCAACCTTGCAGAAGCTTCCCCCGCGAGCTTTGATGAATCCGGACTCGTCGGGTCCGACCGGCGGGAGTGTGGCCTGCGTCGCATCGGCAACTGTCGTGGTGGTCGATCCGTCGGTCGGCACCGTCGTCGACACCGGCGAGGTCGTCGTCGCGGCCGAAGATGTCGTGGTCGTGGAGTTGGCGGTGCTTGGCCGACGCGATGGCCCGCCCGCTGCTGTCGTCGTCGGTGCATTGGTGCTGACCGCGGCGTCGGTTGTGCTGGACGGCACCGTCGTGCCACTGGAATCGGGCGTTGCAGCCGTGCCGGAAGGTGTCGTGTCGGTCGGTGTGGGCTGCGCGGACGGTTCGTTCGTGACGCACGGAATCCCGAACTGGTCGTCGGTCAGTACGGGCCGCAGGTAGACCTGGCCGGTGACTTTCACAAGCTGCTCTGCCTGCTGCTGATTCTTGACACCGGGCAAGTTGACCACGATCGCGTCACCCTGCCGCAGGATCTCGGGCTCGGCGACCCCAAGGCTGTCGACGCGTTCACGGATGCGCTCGACCGCTAGGTCGAGACTGGCCGTGTTGTAGGCGCCGACCGGCTGCTGGGTGATGGAGATCCCGCCCTGGAGGTCGAGGCCTAGTGAGGGCTTCTCACCGTCGACAAGGGTGATGATCAGCCCGCCGAACGCCACGATCAGGACGCCTATCAGCGAATAGAGAAGCTTCTTGCGCATTACTTGGAGGGCTCGTCCGCAGCTGCACCGTCAGTCGGCTCGATCTTCGTGCTGCGGCCTGAGCCGTCGTCGGTCGGGATTGCGGTCTCACCCTGCGACGTGTCGACCTTGCGTTGCAGGGCCTGACGAGCGATGCGGATCTGCACGTTGTCGTCGATCTCCAGCCAGGCAATGTCGCCATCGATCAGCGTGACGAATCCGTAGACGCCCGACGTGGTCATGACCTCGTCGCCGACCTCGATCGACGACTGGAGAGCGGCCTGCGACCTCATCTTGCGACGCTGCGGGCGGATCATCAGGAAGTACATCGCAGCACCGATGAGGAGCATCGGGACGAACAGACCGAGGGCTGAGCCTCCGGACTGGCCGTTGGCTGCGACTATCGACAAGACGTGCATGTGGTATCCAATTTTCGACAGTGGAGGGGAAAAGACCGCTAATAACCGACGGGGAATGTTAGCCACCAGGACGGCGGGTTGGACGTCTCACCGCCAAACGGCGAGAACCTCTTGCCGGAGTGATTCGAACGACCCATCCTCGATGGAGGCCCGCATACGGGCCATGAGCTGCAATGTCCAGCCGATGTTGTGCAGACTGACCAGCCTCGATGCGGTCGGTTCGCCCACCTGAAAGAGATGCCGGATGTACCCACGACTGTGGCGCTGGCAGACCTCGCACGAGCATTGCGGATCGAGCGGTTCGTCGCTGAGGGTGTGCTTGGCGTTCTTGATGTGCAGCTTTCCGGCGCTGGTCAGGGCCGTGCCGTGCCGGCCGATCCTCGTTTGCAGGACACAGTCGAACTGGTCGACACCGAGTGAGACGGCCTCGATCAAACTGGCCGGGTCGCCGACGCCCATCAGGTAGCGCGGCCGATCGGCCGGCAGATGTTCCAGCGCTGCGGCCAGCGCGGGAACCATCTCGGCACGGGTTTCGCCAACGCTGAGACCCCCGATGCCATAGCCGTCGAAGTCGAGCGCGACGGTGCGCTGGGCGCTCTCCGATCGCATCTGTTCACTGGTCCCACCTTGGACGATTCCGAACAGGGCCTGGTCGTCACGCCGATGCGCATTGCGGGCGAGCGCGGCCCACTCGGCGGTCCGCTCGACGGCCACGCGGATCACCTCGGGCGGTGACGGCAGCGGCGGGCAGACATCGAGCACCATCTGGATGTCGGCACCGAGGAGCTCTTGCGTGCGCACCGCGGTCTCGGGCGTGAATCGATGGGTGGATCCGTCGTAGGTGCTCTTGAACGTCACACCGTCGTCGTCGACGTCGGGATCGAGCGAGAAAACCTGAAATCCTCCGGAGTCGGTCAGCGTCAGACCGTTCCATCCAGCGAAGGCGCCGAGACCACCCAGAGCAGCGACCGCCTCGGCACCAGGCCGCAGCATCAGGTGATACGTGTTGCCGAGAACGATGTCGGCACCGAGGCGTTCGTAGTCTGCGGCACTGAGGTACTTGATCGCTCCTCGGGTCCCGACCGGCATGAAGCATGGCGTGCGATAGCTGCCGCGGGCGGTCTGAGCAACACCGCTGCGGGCCGCGCCGTTGCTCGCGATGGTCTCGAAGCGGACCGGGTTCACCTAGACCGCCCGCCGATCGAGCAACATCGCGTCGCCGAAGCTCAAGAAGCGATAGCGCTCGGCGAGACCGACGTCGTACAACCGGCGCCAGCGATCGCCGACGAAGGCGTCGATCATCATCAACAGTGTGGTGCGTGGGAGATGGAAGTTGGTCATCATCACGTCGACGATCTGCCAGTCGTAAGGCCGGTTGATGAACAGCCGAGTTCGACCATCCAACTCCCCCATGGCTGCCGCCGACTCGAGGGCGCGCACGCTGGTGGTCCCCACCGCGACAACGCGCCGCGCCTGACGACATCGCTCCATCACCTCTGGGTCCACTCGATACCGCTCGCTGTGCATCACATGCTGCGTGGGATCGTCGACGACGACCGGCTTGAACGTGTCGAGCCCCACTACCAACTCGACCTTGGCCACCTCGACACCACGCGACTCGATCGCGCCAAGTAGCTCGGGTGTGAAGTGGAGGCCAGCGGTCGGGGCCGCAGATGATGCTGGCTCGGCCGCATACACGGTCTGATATCGCTCCGGCTCAGTCAGCTGTAGCCCGATGTACGGCGGCAGCGGCATCTCGCCGTACCGCTGCAACAGTGACAGCGGATCTCCGTCGGCGACGAGGTCGACAGACCACGTGTCACCCGAGGCCATCCGATTCCCGATCGCAATCAGGGCAGTTCCCGAGTGGTCGACGAGCCGCTCGCCGACGCGCAACTTTCGCGCCGGACGGATCATCGCCTCCCATGTGCGCCGATCATCGGAGATGGGCTCGAGCAGCAACACCTCGGCCGCACCGCCCGTCTCGCGTCGCAAGCGCAGCCGCGCGGGAATGACCTTGGTGTCGTTGACCACCAGCAGGTCACCCTCGCCGACAAGCGACGGCAAGTCGTGCACATGCATGTGCAACGGCTCCGCACTCCCCCGATCGACCATCAATCGGGCCGCGTCGCGCGGTTCGATGGGTACCTGGGCGATGCGCTCGACCGGCAGCTTGTAGTCGAAATCGGTCAGTCGCATTGGCCCACCAGGCTACGGCGACCCCGCGATCGTGTGACACCATGGCGGCCATGACGTCACGACGCACCGACCAAGTGATGTGTGGCTCCGATGGAGTGATGGACCTGCACATCTGGACTCCCGACAACCCTGCGACCGGAGCGATCCTGCTGATCCAGGAGATCTTCGGGGTCGGCAACTACATCCGCGCGGTCGCCGAGCGACTATCGGAGGCCGGGTACCTGGTGGGCGCGCCTGACGTCTTCTGGCGGTTCGCCCCGAATTGGGAGAGCGACCACACCGAAGCTGGGCTCGGCGCCTCCATGGAGAAGGTGCAGCAACTCGACTTCGAAAAGGCCATTGGCGATTGCATCGCCGCGCTCGAACACCTTCGGGTGCAACCTGGCATCACCGCAGCGCCCGCAGTGATGGGTTTCTGCCTTGGAGGCACGCTCGCATGGGGTGTGGCCGCCAACGGCGAGCCGAGTTGCTGCGTCAGCTACTACGGCTCAGGAGTGCCGTCGATGCTCGGCATGATCGATCAGGTCACGTGCCCCACCCTCTTGCACTTCGGCAATCTCGATCCGTTCATCCCCAACGAAGGCGTCGACGACGTGGGCGCGGCCATCGCCGGTCGACCGGCATTCGAGCTCAACGTCGAGACTGCAGGCCACGCGTTCGACAACCACGAGGCCGCGATCTTCTACAACGAGGGCGCGGCGAATGCCGCATGGGCGAAGACGATGGCGTTCATGTCGACGCACCTTCCGGCGTGAGAGCGCTCGTTCGACGCCCAGGTCGGCGACTGGCAGAGGGCCTGCTCACCCACATGCAACGCACTGTGGTCGACGTGGACCTCGCTGCGAAACAATGGGGCGGGTACGTCGACGCGCTGCAGCAGCACGGTTGGGAAACCGTCGAGGTTGCTTCGGCCGACGATTGCGCCGACGCGGTCTTCGTGGAGGACACCATCGTGATGCACGGCGACCTCGCGGTGATCTCGTTGCCTGGCGCACCGAGCCGGCGACCGGAAACAGCAGCAGTCGAAGAGGCGGTGCGCGCACTCGGCTACGAGACGGTGCACATCGAGGCGCCGGGCACGCTCGACGGCGGCGACGTGCTGAAGGTCGGTGACACGGTGTACGTCGGCCTGGGTGGTCGCACCAACGTCACAGGCATCGCCCAACTGGCGGCTCATCTCCATCACCGCGGCGCGACGGTGGTGACTGTGCCGATCACCAAAGTTCTCCACTTGAAATCTGCTGTCACAGCGTTGCCCGACGGCACGATCGTCGGCTGGCCCGACGCTGTCGACGACAGCACCGCTTTTCCGAGGTTCATGGCTACGCCCGAGGAGTCTGGCGCGCACGTCGTGCTGCTCGGCGACGATCGTTTGCTGATGGCAGCAGACTGCCCGTTGTCGGCCGAGATGTACCGGTCGATGGGCTACCAGCCCATCGAAGTCGAGATCGGTGAGTTCCAGAAACTCGAGGGCTGTGTGACGTGCCTCAGCGTGCGGCTGCGCGTCTAGTGCGAGTGCCAGTGAGGCCGCCAGGTACCGATTCTCCGGGTGCGCCGGAGAATCGGTGACTTGCTAGTCGAACAGGGATGAGGTCGGTGGCGCACCGGGGCCTGTCGGTGGCATGAGACCGATGTGATCGTACGCGGCAGCCATCGCGATACGTCCACGTGGTGTGCGGGCGATCATGCCCTGCTGGATGAGGAACGGCTCGTACATGTCTTCGACCGTCTCGGGTTGCTCGCCGATGCTGATGGCCAAGGTGCTGAGCCCAACAGGCCCGCCGTGGAACTGCTTGCAGATCGCGGTGAGGATTGCCCGGTCGACCTTGTCGAGACCTCGGCCGTCGACACCGAACAACTTCAATCCATCCTGCGCAGTTTCGACCGAGATGGTGCCGTCGCCGCGCACCTCGGCGTAGTCACGCACGCGGCGTAGCAGTCGATTGGCGATTCGCGGCGTGCCTCGCGAGCGACGGGCGATCTCCCACGCCGCATCGGTCGTGATGCTGACGCGCAGGATGCCGGCGGCGCGGCGCACGATGGTTTCCAACTCGTCGTCGGCGTAGTAGTCGAGCCGAGCGACCAAGCCGAATCGGTCGCGCAACGGACCAGTGATCATGCCGGTGCGGGTGGTCGCGCCGACCAACGTGAACGGTGGCAAGGTGAGCCGGATCGAGGATGCCGCCGGACCCTTCCCGACGACGATGTCGAGCTGGAAGTCTTCCATCGCCGGATACAGGATTTCTTCGACCACCCGCGACAAGCGGTGGATCTCGTCGATGAACAACACATCGCCGTCGCCGAGTTTGGTGAGGATGGCGGCCAGGTCGCCGGCGCGTTCGAGCGCTGGGCCCGACGTGATGTGCATGTGCACGCCCATCTCGACCGCGACGATCCCGGCAAGGCTGGTCTTTCCGAGCCCGGGCGGACCGGCGAGCAGCAGGTGGTCGGCAGGTTGGCCGCGCATCTTGGCAGCCTCGAGGACGATCGTCAGGTGTTCCTTCAGCTCGCCCTGCCCGACGAACTCACTCAATCGACGCGGGCGGAGACCAACTTCGTCGGCTTCTTCGACATCGTCGGTGGGCGAAGGGTCGAGGAATTCCTCACGCACGTCGGACTCCGAGCAATCGCAGAGCATCGCGGAGTAGGTCTTCGGCCGACGCTGACTCCGGCAGATCACGCATCGCATCGCGGATCTCTTCCGATGCATAGCCGAGACCAGCCAAAGCGTCGCGCACATTGCCGATGGCTGTGTTGTTGGTGCCGGTGGTCATGGGGTCGAGCATGGGCAGGTTGAGCCGATTTCGAAGCTCGACCAACAGCCGCTCGGCTGTCTTCTTGCCGACGCCGGGCACCAGCGTCAGTGCGCCGAGGTCGCTGCCAGCGACGATGTCGACGAGCGCCGTCGGCGAATGCGTGCCGAGAATCGCCACGGCCAGCGCTGGACCGATGCCGTGGGTTGCGATGAGCACATCGAAGGCGGCGCGTTCGTCGCGGCGCAGAAACCCGAACAAGGTTTGGTTGTCTTCGCGGATGTGATGGTGCACATACAGGAAGACCGGCGACGTCGGTTCGAGTTCGGCCAACGTGCGCGGCGTGACCGTGACGAGGTAGCCGACGCCACCGGCTTCGACCAGAACGCGACCGTCGTCGAGACGCTCGAGCACTGAACCGCGTAGAGAACCGATCATCGGGCGACTGCTCCGATCATCGCCGCGATGTGTCGCTGCAACGGTGCCGACGAGAGGTGGCACAGCGCAAGGGCGGCCGCGTCGGCCGCGTCGGCGGGCCTCGGCGGCGCCGAGAAGCCGAGTCGCACCTGCACCATCTTCTGCACCTGAGCCTTGTCGGCGCCGCCATAACCCGCAACGGCGTTCTTCACCTGATTCGGCGTGTACTGCACCACCTGACAGCCGAATGCTGACGCCTCGGCCAGCGCGAGGCCGCTGGCCTGCCCGACGCTCATCGCGGTGCGCACGTTGACCTGGAAGAAGACCTGTTCGACGGCGACGACGTCGGGGTGGAACTCGCGCAACAACGAAACGATCTCGGCCTGCAGCGTGGCGAGGCGCTTGGGCAATGCATCGCTCGGAGGAGTGCGCAACACCCCCAGCGACAACGCTTTGGCGGAGCCTGGGCTCGTGCTGTCGAGAACGGCATATCCGCATCGGGTGAGACCGGGGTCGATCCCCAAGACGCGTTGCGCAACGAACACAGGTTCGTACTGTAGTACCCGGAGTGCCCACGGCGGGTGATCACCTACAGCGAGCTGAGCACCTCGATCAGTTCGCTGACCGGACGGTATGTCAAGCCCGCAATCGCTCGGTGGGCATATCTGATGACGCCGTGCTTATCGATGATGAACACGCTGCGACGCGGAAAGCCAAGGGGGCCGAGCGTGCCGTACAGGCCGGCGACCGTCTTGTCGGTGTCTGCCAAGAGCGGGAACTTCAATTCGTTCTTCCCGGCGAACATCTCGTGGCTGTCGACGCTCTGCGCGGAGACACCCAACACCTGGGCGTTGAGCGACTCGAACTCATCGAGCTCGCGGCTATACGCATTGAGCTGCTTCGTGCACACAGGGGTGTCGTCGCCCGGATAGAAGACCAACACCACGGCCTTCCCGTCGAAGTCGGACAGCGAGATCGTCGAATCACCGGTTGCGGGCAGGCTGAACGCTGGAGCCTCGTCGCCGACCCCAATGCTCATGCCCCAACCGCCTCCATCAGTTCATCACTGATGTCGAAGTTGCTGTACACATCTTGCACGTCTTCATTCTCTTCGAATGCGTCCACGATCCGCAGAATTTTGCGAGCGTCGTCGGTGTCGGTCACCTCCACCGACTGGCTGGCCACCATGGTGCTCTCGGCTGATTCGATTTCAAACCCGGCAGCAAGCAGTGCATCGCGCACTTCGTAGACCGACGAGGGATCACACATCACCCGGAAGCTGCCATCGTCATTGGCCACATCCTCCGCACCAGCATCGAGCGCCGCCATCATCACGCTGTCTTCGTCACCGCTGGTGACCACGATGACGCCGCGTCTGTTGAACTGCCACCCGACGGCTCCGGGCTCAGCCATCGAGCCGCCGAGCTTCGAGAAGATGTTGCGGACCTCGGCGCCGGTGCGATTGCGATTGTCGGTGAGCACGTCGATGAGCAGTGCTACGCCGCCGGGCGCGTAGCCCTCGTACGTGATCGCCTCGTATGTGCGGCCGTCGTCTTCGCCCGTGCCGCGCTTGATGGCACGATCGATCGCGTCGTTCGTCATCTGGCCGGCCTTCGCCTTCAGCATCGCCGTGCGCAGGGTGGCATTGGAGCTGGGATCACCGCCGCCTTCGCGTGCGGCTACTTCCAATTGCCTGGCCATCTTGGCAAAGAGCTGCCCCCGGGCTTTGTCGGCCGCGCCCTTCTTGTGTTTGATGGTCGCCCACTTCGAATGGCCCGACATGGCCTATACCTCCTGCAGAAATTTAGCGTGCAGCCGTGCGTCCGCCGTGAGTTCAGGGTGAAACGATGCCACCATCACGTGACCCTGTCGAGCCACGACCGGTACACCATCGTATTCGGCGAGCACTTCGACATTGGCGCCCGTCGCCACCACTTTGGGGGCACGAACAAACACCGCATGGAAGGGACGATCGAATCCGACGACCTCGAGATCGGTCTCGAAGCTGTCGACCTGACGGCCGTAGCCGTTGCGTTGAACCGACATATCGATTGCTCCGAAGCTGATCTGATCAGGTCGACCGTCGAGCACCTCGGACGCCAAAAGGATCATGCCGGCACATGTGCCGAACACTGGAAGACCGTCGCTGAGCAGCGCCTTGATGTCGTCGAAGAGGCCGGACGTGGTCAACAACCTCGACATCGTGGTGCTCTCGCCTCCGGGCATCACCAAGGCGTCGATGCCGTCGAGGTCGCCAGGTTGGCGAACCTGGCGGGTGCGTGCTCCAGCGCCTTCGAGCGCGCGCTGGTGGGCGACGAACGCACCCTGCAGTGCCAGTACTCCGACGAGCCGGCCCGGCTCGTCTGGTGCGATCATGGTTACCAGCCGCGCTCCGCGTAACGCTGATTGATCTCGTCCATCGCAATGCCGGTCATCGGCGCACCGAGACCACGGCTGACCTTGGCGAGGATGTCGGCGTCACGGAAGTGCGTCGTCGCTTCGACGATGGCCTTCGCCCGCGGTGCCGGGTCATCGCTTTTGAATATTCCGGATCCAACGAACACCGCCTCTGCCCCCAACTGCATCGCCAACGCCGCGTCGGCAGGTGTGGCAATTCCACCGGCACAGAACAGCGGCACGGGCAGCCAGCCGATCTCGGCGATCTCTTGCACCAGCGGCAGCGGAGCCTGCAGCTGCTTGGCCCACTGGAAGAGCTCCGCCGAATCGGCCTGACCGATCTTGCGGATGTCGCCGATGATGTTGCGCAGGTGACGCACGGCCTCGACGATGTTTCCGGTGCCGGCTTCGCCCTTCGAGCGGATCAAGCAAGCGCCCTCGCTGACGCGTCGCAGCGCCTCGCCGAGGTTGGTCGCACCGCACACGAACGGGACCGTAAAGGCGAACTTGTCGATGTGATGCGTCTCGTCGGCAGGTGTCAACACTTCGCTCTC
This sequence comes from Ilumatobacteraceae bacterium, assembly GCA_040006755.1. Lineage (GTDB taxonomy): Bacteria > Actinomycetota > Acidimicrobiia > Acidimicrobiales > Ilumatobacteraceae > JAENVT01. Next base: position 13,300 of record JBDTWJ010000033.1, read on the forward strand.
GTCGACGTAGTCGACGCCGAGGGACTCGAGAATCTGTGCCTCCACGAAGTGGCCGATGCGCGCCTTCGCCATGACGGGAATCGTTACAGCGGCCTTGATCGCCTCGATCATCTCTGGATCGCTCATTCGAGCAACGCCACCGTCGCGACGGATGTCGGCCGGCACCCGCTCGAGTGCCATTACTGCGCAGGCTCCTGCGTCCTCGGCGATCTTGGCCTGCTCACCGGTGACGACATCCATGATGACACCACCTTTCAACATCTCTGCGAGACCGCGTTTGACCGGGTACGTACCAGTGGCGCGCGGCGAGGAACTGCTCGAAGTCATGGCCACTAGCGTATCGCCGAAGGGATGCCCGACCCAAGGAGTAGGTGCCTGATACGTGGTGCTCTGGGCACCACCTAGGCCTGCAGGTCGGTCAGGCGCCCGTCGGTGTGGTCGTGTCGACGCGGGCCAGCTCGACCCACGTGCGACCAGGGGTCAGCTGGATCGGGGTGCCGTCGTCGGCGGTCAGCGCGTAGGGGTGCAGCCGATCGTCGCGCGTCCACTTGCCATGCACGACTTTGCCGGCGGTGAAGGCGAAGACTTCGCCCGTGCCGGTGGTCTGTGCCTCAGGGCTCTTCGCGTCGACTGAGCTGGGTTGGTAGTCGACGACCAGCACCACGACATTGGCGGCGTTGACCTGTCCGAGCGCGGCGTCGTTGTGAGCCTTGCCGCCCTGGAATCGCAAGTAACCGTTCGAACTCGTATCGAACTTCCAGCTCACGTTCACGCCGTCCATCTTGACGTCGACACCGGCGGAGGGATCTCCCACAGGTGCAGCGCCATCCTTGCGGTATGCGAACTGCTGCGGCGGCGGAGTCTCGGCACCTGCGGTCATCGTGAACAACCCGCTGCCCTGGGCGTACAGATTGTGCGGCACCTTGCGGTCACGGGACCTGTACGACTGGCTGGCCTTACGGGCGTTGGTCTGCACGTTGGCCACCACGAAGTCGGACTCGTTGATGGCCTTCGTGACACCGGGATTACCACCGCTCCAGGCGAAGATCGGCTTGTTGAGCGAACCGAGCAGTTCGACGTCCTGGGTGCGCCCGCTGCGGATGGGGCCGACTGGATCGGGAGCCGTCGTCTGGAAGACCGCCGCGAAGCGGGTGAGTTTCTCGACGTTCTCTTCGAACACGATGTCGGCTTGGTTGAGCCCACTCTGCGGACGGGCCTCGGACTGGTTGTCGATCTTGACGACCAACGCCGATCGGCCTGCCAGCGCTGGGTCTTCGATCGGCATTCCTGTCAGTGGCATCACCGGATCTGCAGGAATCGTCGTCGATGTCGTGGTCGACTCGGCCGTTGTGGTCGACGAGGTCGACGACGACGAAGTCGTCGTGGCGGCCTTTGTAGTCGGAACGGTGACACCGACAACCGTCGTCGCCGGTGTCGCGGCATTGTTGCCGCCGCAAGCACCAAGTGCGAGCGCGGCAATCAGGACTGAGATTGGTGATTTGGTGTGATTCACGGCGGTCTCTCTGGAGTGCAAAGCGCTCGTCGAGCGGGGGTCTCGTACTGAACATGTGTAGCAGGCTGCGCCGTCAAAGCGACGTCACACGGTCGCCGAACAGCCGGCATCGCCGATCAGTCGGGCAATATTTCCAGTTCGTCGATGCCCGGGAACAAGCCGAGGCCGGTGTTGGCCAACTCGAAAAAGGTCGTGCCTGGCGTCAGCAGAACCGGGGATCCGTCCTTGTCGGTCAACGAGATCGGCGACAACCGGTCAGCACGTGACCACGTAGCCGGAATCTGCTTTCCGTTGGTGAACACCACGGCCTCGCCGGTGCCGATGGTACCTCCATCCGGAGACCGTGCGTCGGCAGGGCTGTGGTCGTAGTTGATCCACAAAACCACGACGTTGGTGAAGTCGACACGTGTACCGTCCGCCAGCACGTGAGGGTTTCCCTCCTGCGACCGCACATAGCTGTTCGTTGCGGGGACGAAGGTCCACTCGGCACGAACGGACTGGATGTGCAGCTTGAATCCTGCCGATGACAGACCCGTAGCCGCTTCGCCTGTCTTGCGATACTTGAACTGCTGCGCGGGACCCTGCCGGGCCGGATCCGCGTTGCTGCGCAACGAGGCTGTGTCGTTGTACGTGGCGTGAGGCCGGTGCCGGCCCTTCTTGAGGTGCCATCCCGGGCCTTGGCTCTCGGTGAGGACCAACAGGTCGGAATCCCTGATAGCGGCGATCGAGCGGGCGTTGCCACCCGAACAGGCGAAGACGGCTCCGTTGAACGAACCGACGAGATCGACGTCTTGCGTGCGCGCCGAACGGATCGGGCCGACCTCGGGGGCGTCTTGACTCTGGAAGACCGTCGCGAAGCGCGTAGGACCAGCGCCCCACGCCTCGAACACGATGTCGGCAAAATCGAGGCCGGACTGTGGTCTGGCTCCGGGATCGTTCGAGACCTTCACCACGACAGCGGGTCGCGCAGCCAGAGCCGGGTCGGTGATGGGCAACCCCGTGAGCGGCATCACCGGGTCTGGAGGAATCGTCGTGCTGGTCGATGAGGACGACGATGACGTAGTCGTCGACTTCTCAGTCGTGGTGGTCGCCCGCGGCTTCGTGGTGGGCGGCGCCGTCTCGGCAACCGTTGTGGCTGGCGCCGCGTCGCTGCCACCACACGCCCCAACGAGCAACGCAAGAGCGAGAACGACTGCCGTTCGTGCGGACTTCACAATTCTCTCAGGAGCGCGATCCGCTCCTCGAGTGGTGGATGGGTGTCAAACATGCGATTGAGAGCTCCAAACTTGCCGTGGTCGCCGACGCCCGACATCGGCTGCTCGATCCAGAGGTGTGCAGTGGCCGTGGTGGCCGAGTGCGTGACAGTCGTATCGTCGCGAAGCTTTTCGAGAGCCGAGATGAGGCCGGGCGGGTAGCGAGTCATCTGACAAGCGCTGACATCGGCCAGCGTCTCTCGACGTCGGCTGACTGCCGCTTGCATCAACTTGGCAATGATCGGGGCGAAGATCAACAGCACTAGTCCCAGTATGGCCAACGGGTTGCCGCCATCGCGGTCACCCTCGCGCCGTTCACGTCCGCCGTTCCACCACATCATCCGCATCCCGATGTTGGTGAGCAGGGCAATCGACCCAACCAGCGTGACCGCCAAGGTCGAAACCAAAATGTCGTAGTTGCGCACATGCGACAGCTCGTGCGCAATCACGCCCTCGAGCTCGACCCGGTTCAACTTCTCGAGTAGTCCAGTGGTCACTGCAATCGCGGCGTGCTTCGGATTGCGCCCGGTGGCGAACGCATTGGGTGCGGGGTCCTCGACGATGAACACACGGGGCTTCGGAAGCCCTGCGGCGATGCACAGACCCTCGACCAGGTTGTGCAGGCGCTGGTACTGCTGCGGATCGGCGGGCTTTGCCCGGCTGACGGCGAGCGCGATCGAGTCGGCTTTCCAGTAGGAGGCGAACGCGAACGCGCCGGAGAACACCAGAGCAATGATCGCGCCAACGGGGCCGTCGCCGAAGAGCAATCCGAAGGCCATACCGACCAGGGCGAGCAGGACGACGAAGGAGAAGATCAGTAGCGCGCTGCGCCGCTTGTTGGCCTTGATCAGTTCGAACATGTGTGCCTCGGGCTAGGGATGAACGACGTCGTGAGGACGTCGATGCGCTTCAGAACTGGACCTTGGGCACCTGGCGAGCAGCTTCGTCGGTCTCGAAGTATTCCCGGCGCTCGAACTTCAGCGCCTTGGCGTAGAACACCGTGGGGAACGCCTGGAGCTTGTTGTTGTAGCCGAGAACTGTGTCGTTGTAGAACTGGCGGGCATAGGCAACGCGGCCTTCGGTGGCCGTCAGTTCTTCCTGAAGGGCCAGGAAGTTCTGGTTGGCCTTGAGGTCGGGATAGGCCTCGCTGAGGGCGAACAGCTGTCGCAGCGCGCCAGTGATCTGGTTGTCGGCTTCCGCCTGCCCGGAGGGTGTCGACGGGGCGGCGATCGCCGCATTGCGGGCCTTCACGACGGCGTCGAGCGTGTCCTTCTCGTGGGCTGCATAGGCCTTGACCGTTTCGACCAGGTTCGGGATGAGGTCGATCCGACGCTTGAGCTGCACATCGATCTGTGACCAGGCGTTTTCGATCTGATTTCGCAGCCTGATGAGCCCGTTGTAGGCGACGATGAGGTAGATGACGATGAGGGCGATGACCGCCACGATGATCCATATAGCCATGAGATCTCCAAGAACTCGTAGCGCCGAATGCGGCGCGCTAGTCAGCCATCATACGGCGTCGCCAGCTGTGCCAGAAGGACTCACGGCTGGGAGGACGTCCGCGCATGGGGCGCTTTTTGGCAAGCTCCACGTAGATGTCGGCGTAGTGCTTGGCCAGCGCTGTCATGGAGAAGTCTTCGGCCCGCAAGGATCCTGCCTCCTGCAAGCGTGCGGTCAGTCCGGGTTCTGATAGTGCCCGGTGCAACGCCGCGGCGAGGGCGTCGGCGTTGCCAGGTTCGACCAGGAGTGCGTCGACCTCGTTCGTGGCGACATTGCGATAGCCGTCGAGCCCACTGGCCACAATGGCCGTTTCGGCAGCCATCGCCTCGATCAGCACCACCCCAAATGACTCGCCGTACAACGACGGAGCACAGAACACGTCGGCACCTCGCAGTCTGGCCATCTTGTCGGAGTCGGTGATGCGACCGAGCCATTCGACGCGCGAGTCATCACCGAACTGAGCGCGCAGCCGCGCGGTGTCGGGACCTGTTCCACCGACCCACACCCGCACCTCCGGGCCGAGCTGTCGAACCGCGGCAAGCAACACATCGAGACCTTTGCGTTCCTCGTGGCGACCGCAGAAGAAGATCGTCGGACCGTTCGTGGGATGACTGCCGGATGCGCGATACGCATCGAGTTCGACACCGTTGTAGAGGATCTCGTAGCTGCCGCCGATGTAGCGCCGTACCAGTTCGGCAGCGTCCTTCGACACGGCGACAGCATGGGCAATGTTGTTGGCTGCAGGCTTGATCATCGGTCGCAGGTACTTGTAGCTGGCGCTCTCACCGGCGGCGTGAAACGTCGCGACGACGGGGGCCGGATGCAGCAACATCGCGGTCTGCGTCGGACCGGGAGTGAACGGTTCGTGCAGATGCAACACGTCGAACTGCTCGTCGCCGAGTGCTCGCATGGTTCGTAGCGAGCACGAGGCATCGGGAGCCAGTGGCGCCATCGACCCGTTCGCCATTGTCGGCAGGCTGTTGCCGAGTGGCGTCACGAACGTCGCCGGTGGCGGACCGTCGCACGGGGCCAGGACGCGGACCTCGATCCCCATCGTGCGGAGTTCGCGCGCCAGCCCCATCACCTGGGCCTGAACCCCTCCGGGTACCGACAAGCTGTACGGACACACCATGGCGACGCGTAACAGGCCGCCGATCGGTTGCGACCAGGCTCCCCCGATTCCAGATTCGGTCACGACACGAACGCTACCGGACCTCTGCGGAACACCTGGTCGCCGGGTACGGTCCTGAAGATGACCGCGTCGTCTGCCATGCCCGCACTCTCGGTGATCGGCACGCCAACCAAACGCAACACCATCCTCGAACTCGCTGCCGATGCAGAACGACGTGGCTTCGCCGGACTTGCGAGCCCAGGCGTGCACGGCAACCTTGCGCTGTGCGGATCGCTAGCCCATGTGACGAACACGGTGCCGTTCTGGACCAGCATCCAGCCGATCTACCATTGTCACCCGGTGGAGGTCGCCATCACTGCCGGCCACCTTCACGAGGTCAGTGGTGGGCGCTTCCGACTGGGCCTCGGTGTGAGTCATGCGCCGGCGATGAACCGGCTCGGGATCGACACGGGCAAGCCGCTGCACGACATGCGTCAGTACGTCGAGTCGATGCAAGGCGCGACGCGCGCCTCCGGACCGCTGCCGCCGATCTACCTGGCGACACTGCGTGACAAGATGCTGGATCTGGCATTGGAGATCGCCGACGGCGCCATCTGGGCCAACGCCTCGCGGCGATACATGCCCACGCAGGTTGCCAAAGTGGAGGCGACAGGTCGTGACAGTTTCTTTCTCGCCAACATGGTTCCGACGGTCATCGACGCAGATCTCGAGGCTGCACGCTCGGTGCACCGTCGAGTGCTTGCGGCATACCTGACCCTGCCGAACTACCGCAACTACTGGAAGCAGGCCGGATACGAACCGGAGATGGCGGCGATCGAGGTCGCCCTTGCCGAGGGTGATCGTGAGCGACTTCCGTCGTTGATGACCGACGAGTGGATCGACGACTGCACGATCAGCGGTTCGGCGGAGTCGGTGCGCGAGCAACTCGGCGACTGGATCTCCCTCGGCGTCCTACCGATCGCGGTGATGTCGTCGACAACAGGCGGACAGGCCGTCGCGATCGGCCAGCTGTTCGCTGCCTACGAAGGCTCGTCACAACCGTAGGGTGCAATGCGCGGGTTCGGGGTCCCGGAAAGGACGTGCGATGAGAGTCACGGTTGATGGCGACAAATGCCATGGTCATCAGATGTGTGCAATCGCCGCACCCGAGGTGTTCGGCAGCGACGAGTACGGCAATGCGGTCGTGCGGCTGGATCCGGTGCCAGAGGCTCTCGAACAGTCTGTGCGCCGTGCTGAAGCCAACTGCCCGGAGCGGGCAATCACGCTCCACGACGGAGGATGACGGATATGGCCGCTCACAACGCACCGACAGACTGGACCGTCGACTACGACATCTTCGACCACGACTTCGTGCTCGATCCCTATATGAAAATGGCCGACATCCGCGAATCGAATTGTCCCATCGCGCACACGGAACGCTGGGGCGGCTCGTGGATGCCGACTCGATACGACGACATTGTCGCGATCGCGCAGGAGCACCACGTCTTCACGTCGCGCAACATCATCGTGGTGCCGCCACCAACGGGTCAGGTCGAAGGACCGTACGCGGGGGTCGCGGCGCCGCCCATCACATCGGATCCCCCCGAGCACCATTGGCATCGCCGCACCATCCTGCCGACGTTCGCGCCGCAAGCCGTCGCCAAGTACGAGGACGGCACGCTTACCTTGTGCCATCAACTGATCGACCGGTTCATCGACGCAGGCGAGGCGGATGCAGGCACGGACTACGCACAGCAGATCCCTGTTCGCGTTATCGCCACCATGCTCGGCGTGCCGCTGGAGATGGCCGACGAATTCACCTCGTGGGTGCGCGGCGTGTTGGAGATCGGCCTGACGGATCCGAAGGTGCGGCTCGAGAACAGAATGAAGATCCTCGGCTTCTTCCGAGCTCAACTCGACGATCGCAAGGCCAATCCTCGCGACGACGATCTGATCACCGACTTGCTCAACACCCGCGTCGATGGCGAGCTCGTTCCCGAGGACTACGTGATGGGTGTCTGCAACCTGATGCTGGTGGCCGGCATCGACACGACATGGTCGGCGATCGGTTCCTCCCTCTGGCACCTCGCCCAGCATACTGAGCACCGTCGTCAACTGCGGGAGCAGCCGGAGATCTGGCCGATGGCAATCGAAGAACTGCTGCGCGCATATTCGCCGGTGACCATGGCTCGCATCGTCGACCGGGACACCGAGTTCCAAGGGTGCCCGATGCAGGCAGGCGACCGAGTGCTGATGTCATTCCCCGCCGCAAACCGCGATCCGCGACAGTTCGAGGATCCCAACGACGTCATCCTCGATCGCGAACACAACCGGCACGTCGCGTTTGGGGCGGGCATTCACCGCTGCGCCGGTTCGAACCTCGCCCGCCTGGAGTTGCGCGTCGCGCTGCAGACGTGGATGGAACGGATTCCCGAGTTCGAACTGATCGACCCTGAATCAGTCACCTGGGCCGGTGGCCAGGTCCGCGGCCCACGCCGGTGCCTGGTGCGCTTCCAATAGCTGACGGAGTGTTTGCTGCGCTTCGGCTCCTGACGGAGTGTTTGCTGCTCGACCGGGGTGCCAGGAAAGACTCGGATCCGATAGGCGTCGTCGTCGAGATCGAGATATTCGACGGGTTCACTCACTGCCCGAGCCGCTCGAGGGCCTCATTATGGACGTGGTCTACGATGGGAAGCGGGGTGGAAGCCTGCCCGGACAGGAGAAACGTCATGGGGCTTCCCATCGAACCTGACACGTACAGCATCGACCCGGCGCACTCCCAGCTCGGCTTCGCTGTCACCCACCTGGGCATCTCCAGCCTGCTGGGCACGTTCGACCGCTTCACAGGCGAGCTCGTCGTCGGCGAGACGCTTGCCAACACTTCTGTGATGATCGATGCGGAGATGGCCTCGATTCACAGCGGGAACTCGATGCGCGACGAACAACTGCACGGAGCCAACTACTTCGACGACGTTGCCAACCATCCCACGATGCAGTTCCGATCAACCTCGATCACGGAATCGCGCGGCGAATACACCCTGCCCGGTGACCTGACGATCAAGGGAACAACCCTGCCGGTCACCTTCCACGTCACATACAACGGAGCGGCCGTCTTCCCCATGGACGGGTCGACGCGCCACGGCTTCACCGCCGGAGGGGCCATCAGCCGGAGCGCGTTTGGCGTCAGCTACGACGTGCCTGTCGTCAGCGACGAAGTGAAGCTCTCACTGAACGTCGAGTTCGTCCAGCCCGCCGCGCACACCTGAAGACGAGGTCTGTCAGCCACCGGCGAGTCGGCTGATCAACTGGCGTTTTTCTGGTCGTCGAGTGGCTTGGCGTCGCCGGCGGTGGCGTTCGCGTGGGTTGGACGGAATCGCATGTTTCGGCGCGAGCCAACGTGTTGCCATGCGGCAGATCCTCGCATCGGGCTGCTAGGTGATCACGAGGTCGGCAACCATACCTTGCTCGACATGGCCGACGATGTCGCAGTACAACTGGTAGGTGCCGGGAGCGAGATAGCCCAGATCGGTCGTGAAGGCACCACCTGGCTGCATGGTGCCGCTGATCGGTCCCCTCCGAATACCGACGTTGTGCTCGAGCCCACCGTTGTTGACGGCCTCGAGACGGACGGGGCCGGCAGGTGCAGTCAAGTCTCCGGCGATGAGGTAGTCGCCGAGGACTACGTTCAACGTGGATCCGGCAAATGGCGTCGTGGTTTCGGTCGCGCCGCCCCCGCTCGATATGACGACGATGACCGTGACGGTCGCCGCCAACAACACGGCGCTGATCACAACGATGATTCGGCGGCGCACATGTCGGCGATGCTCTTCATAACGCTGGGCGCGGCGAGACAAGGCAATCGTGTTTGCCGGGTTCGCGTGATCTTTCGTCGAGGTGTGCACCATCGCTCCTCCCGCTGTCGCAGCGGATCGCCGTAGGTGAAGTATCCCTGGGCCCGAACCCGCTCGTTAGAGGCCAATGTCATAAGAACCGAGTGGTCAGTCGTTGTATCCGGGGTCGCTGGGCCAGTTCGGTTGGAACAAATGCCACTGTTCGGGAGCACGGCGGATGAGAAACTCCAGTTCCCTTGCCAGCGCCTGGGTCACGCGGCCGACGTCGTCGCGCAGGCCTCCCCGTCGAAGGGTCGGCACCGGTGGGCGAACGACGGCGTGGTGGCCGTTGTACTTGGACGTGAAGTAGCAGCCAACCGGCAGCAGCACTGCCCCCGTACGGATCGCCAGCGTCGCCGGGCCGGCTGGCAAGGTTGTACGTTCGCCGAAGAACTCGACCTCGACCCCGGATCTCTCGAGGTCGCGATCACACAGCAGGCAGACCGTTTCGTTGGCTCGCAAGGCCTTCAGAACCGCCGGACCAGCCTTCGGACCGGTCGGCACGACGGTCATCCCGAGGTCCTTGCGCAGATCAGCAAACCAGTCGAACAGTTCGGGGGGATCCAGAGCCTCGACCACCACGGTCATCTTGAAGCCCTGATCGGTCATCCATCTGCCAGCCCATTCCCAGCCGCCGAGATGTGGCAATGCGAGAATCACGCCGTTGCCCGCCTCCAGACCGGCGAGCACCTGTTGCCACCCTTCGATCGTGAACGGCTTGGCCACAGCCGATTTCGACATCGTTGGCAAGCGAAAGCTCTCCACGTAGTAGCGGGCGTAGTAGTCGAAAGCCTGCTGCACCGCAACACGCAACGCATTGCCACGAATTGTGGGATTCACTCGCCGCAGATGGCGTTCGATCATGCGTCGTTTGGCCGGGCTGGCGAAGCTGGCACCCAATCCGATCCCGACCGACGCGCCTGCGGCGATTGGACCCGGCATCAGCCGTGCCGCGAGCGAACCCAGTCGGTAGGTGCTGACCGTTGCGGCACCCGCAAAGCGCCGACGGGCGTCGGAGAACTCGCTGTCAGCCACGTTTCAGGTCACAGTCGCAGGATCTCTTACGGACGGCGGCCGGGACGGGAAATGCGCGTGTGACGCCGTTCGGTGCGCACGACGCGTCTCGTTTGCCGACGACTGCGACGCATCTCGATTCGCGCCGCGGTGACTGGTGCGACAGCGGCCTGCTTCCACACCTTCACGAATCGCTGCACCGCAGTGATGGCGGTCAACACCAACATGACCCACAGCATCGGGATCAACAGGACACCTGGAAACAGCAGACCAACGCACAGCGCGATGATCCGCTCCGCGCGTTCCATCAGACCACCCTTGGCGTCCAGTCCCAGCGACTCGGCCTTTGCCCGTTGGTACGAGATGACCGAACTCAGTGCCATGACGGCGAACGGAAGAAGCGCCATGTGCGGTGAATCGTGCGACGCGAGGTACCAGGCCACACCGCCGAACAACATCGCGTCCGTGACTCGATCGACGACGGAGTCGAAGTACGCGCCGCGTTGGCTGGACGAATTGGATGCCTTGGCCAACGCGCCATCGAACAGGTCTGGAAGCGCTGCGAGGATCACTAGGACCAAGCCCAGCCGAAGATCGCCGAAGCCGATAGACACCGCCGCACCGACAGCAACGACCAGCCCGATGACGGTGAGGTGGTCTGGTGAGAGTCCCGTCTTGCGAAGCACTTGGCCGATTGGCTTCACAGCACGATCGATAGGCGCGCGAAACTTTCCGTCGAACATCGCGGCCCAGCTTACCTGTCGAACGGTCGCGGCCAGGTGGTGTGCCACGATGGGGTGATGAGCAGCTCCTCCCCCAGCGATCTCGCTGTCACCTTTCGATCGATCCCGAGACGACTTCGCGAGGCTCTCGGTGACGCTCCCGCTGCAGCAATCGCTGGCATCGGCTCGGAGTTGAACGAGCAGATCGCGATTGCCGCAAAGCTCCTGCACACAGCCCCCGACGCCGCTGCGATCGCCGACGCCATCGAGGCCGTCCCGGCCGACGCCTGGGACGAGCAAACCCTGGGGGCGCTACGCAGCGCCGCCCTCGACATCGGTCGCCTGCTTCGAGCCATCGCAGCCGTCGCCGAGGGCGATGATGTAGACGACGACGACGACTAGTCGTCGAGCCAGTCGTCTTCGGGATTGTCCTCGGTGAGGTGCTCGACGACCTTGCCATCGACCGCATCGACCAGCACCAACGATCGTTGGCGCGGTGGGCTCTCGGCCGAGTAGACCAGCACCCGCCACGTCGGCTTACTGCGCAGACCGCGCCACACCTGCTGCGCCGAAGCGTGCCCGATGGCAAAACCGACAGCACCCTGTGCCGCGACCAACGCCTCTTTCTCGTCGACGTTCATCTTCCAACCCGATGTGAACGAGATCACCCCAACGACGCTCAGCAGGACCGCAGCCCAGATCATGCCGCCGTTGATCAGCACCGGGTCGCCGCCGCGTCGCCATAGCCACATCAGGAAGCAAACCGCTGCGATCCCAAAGTACAGATATGCAGGTCGACGGCGACGGCTGTTGTCGGGAAACCGGTACGGCCCGACGTACTCGGTTGCGTTCAGGTCGTCAGGCAGCGCGTCGCGAAGGTCTTCGGTATCGCTCATCCGTCGGCCAGGCTACCCGGGCCACGCGGCGCGCAACTTGGTCGCCGTGTCGCTGAGAGCTTCCGGCAACGTGCGCGTGTTGGCGATTGCCGTCAAGAAGTTGCCATCGCCCACCCAGCGCGGCACGACGTGCACATGCAGGTGCTCGCTGATGCTGCCACCCGCGGCCTTGCCGAGATTGATCCCCACGTTGACACCATCCGGGTTGTATGCCGCCTTCGCGGCGCGTACCGCATCGGCCACCATTGACCACAGCTCCGCTGTTTCGGCAGGGGTCAGTTCCTCCAGGTTGGCGACCTGACGGCACGGCACGATCAGCGTGTGCCCCGTGGTGTACGGAAAGGCATTGAGTAGTGCGAACACCAGCGTGCCTCGATGAACGATGTAGGCGTGCTCGTCGCTGAGCCCCGAGTTCAGGATGGCACTGAAGACGCTGTGCGCGTCGACCGACTGGTCCGGGCTCGACCCGACGTATGCCGCCCTCCAGCCGTTCCACAAACGCTCATACGTGTCCACGTCGAGAAATTACTCGTCTCGCGGCCTCTGGCCGCGGCTACTGTCTCCGACGTCCGTTCGAAGAGCGCCGCCGGCGCGGAGAGGAGGAAGGTCATGAACAGCATCTCCTTCGTTCTCCGCTCCCCCGCCATCAACTAGGCACCGAACGGATCGGTGCCAAAACACCGAGGAGTTCACAGTGTCAGCACGAGCACGTCGTCGATTCGACGATGATGATTTCGACCCGCCCGCCACACGCCGGGCACCACATGCCGCCGACGACATCGACGACGGCATCACCTATTCCACATATCCAGAAGCCGCGCATGGGCCGACTCCCTCGCCCGAGTGGGTCTCCACCTCGCCGGCGGCCATCGATGTCGACCTTGGCGTGTTCAAGACCGGAAAGGAGGCCGACGTCTCGCTGATCCGCAGGACGCACGGCGAGAAAAGCGTTCTCCTCGCAGCGAAGCAATACCGCGACGCGCAGCATCGGATGTTCCACCGCGATGCGGGCTATCTCGAGGGACGCAGAATGCGAAGAAGCCGCGAGAACCGTGCCATCGAGACGCGCACCGGGTTCGGTCGTGAATTGATCGCCGGCCAATGGGCGTCAGCGGAGTTTGCGGTGTTGTCGCGCCTCTGGCTTGTCGGAGCGGCTGTCCCCTACCCCGTGCAGTTGTACGGCACGCAGTTGATGATGGAGTTCATCGGCGACGCAGACGGCGTGGCAGCACCACGACTGGCGCAGCTCCAACCATCACCCGCTGAGGCCTCCGCACTGTTCGTCCAGTTGCGCGACGTTCTCGGACGACTTGCAGACGCCGGCTACACACATGGCGACCTGTCGCCGTACAACGCGTTGGTTCACGAGGACAGGTTGGTGTTGATCGATGTTCCACAGGCCGTCGACCTCGTCGGCAACCCACAGGGATTCGGATTCCTACGACGCGACTGCGAAAACATCTGCTCGTGGTTCCGAGCGCGCGGAGTAGCGGCCGCCGATCCCGCAATCCTCTACGACGACCTGATGCTGTCTGTGCCGAGAGGCTGACGTGACCCGAATCAGGTGACTGCGAGTTGCGCATCGACCTCGGCGTGCATCCGATTGATGAACTCGTCGAGCGGTACCCCGCGTTCAACGTCGCCGCCGCGCGGGTTGACGCCCAGCGTGCCCGCGGCAACGTCGTCGTCACCCACCACCAACACATAGGGAAGCTTCTCGAGCTTTGCGTTGCGGATCCGCTTGCCGAGTTGGTCGTTGGCATCGACGATGTCGACCCGGAAACCTTCGGCGGCCAAACGTTCGAGGACCTCGGCGGCGTGCGCTTGATGAGCTTCGGCAACCGGCAGCACTCGAGCCTGCACCGGCGCCATCCACGTGGGGAACGCACCGGCATAGTGCTCGAGCAGAACCCCGAAGAACCGTTCGAGAGAGCCGAACAAGGCGCGGTGCAGCATGATCGGTCGGTGACGAGCGTTGTCCGCGCCGATGTACTCGAGGTCGAATCGCTCGGGGTGGTTGAAGTCAGCCTGAATGGTGCTGAGCTGCCAGGTGCGACCGATCGCGTCCTTCACGTCGATGTCGATCTTCGGGCCGTAGAAGGCGGCATCGCCCTCCTTGACCTTGAACGGCAACCCGTACTTGACGAGCGCTGCTCGAAGCGCCTCGGTTGCCTTGTCCCAGATCGCGTCATCGCCCACGTGCTTGTTGGGGTCCTTCGTCGACAGGTTGGCGGTGAACTCGTCGAACCCGAACGCGCGGAGCACGCTCATGACGAAGTCGAGCAGCGAGGCGATCTCGTCCTGCATCTGGTCTTCTGTGCAGAAGATGTGGCTGTCGTCCTGTGTGAA
>JBDTWJ010000034.1:0-26328 GCA_040006755.1 Ilumatobacteraceae bacterium
CTACTTCACGGGAACAGTGTGAGCGATCAAATCGATACCAAAACCGGCTGGCTCGGCAGAGACGTGCTCGAGAACATCCGCGCCAACGTGCCGCTGGTCTACATCGACGCGGTGCCGGTTCGGGTCAACGAGGTGGGTGTCGTCACGCACATCGGGTTGCTGTTGCGGCAGGCCGCAGACGGCACGATCAGCCGGATGGTCGTCAGCGGGCGCGTGCTTTTCGGCGAACGCATTCGCGAGGCGTTGTTGCGTCACCTCGAGAAAGATCTCGGACCCGTCGCGCTGCCACAGATCCCGCCCCAGGTCGCCCCGTTCACTGTGGTCGAGTACTTCCCGGATCCCGACGTCAGCGGGTTTCACGACCCGCGACACCATGCCGTCAGTCTGGCGTTCGTCGTGCCGGTGTCCGGAGACTGCCAGCCAACGCAAGAGGCGCTCGATCTCGGCTGGTACACACCAGAGGAGACAATGAGCGAACAGGTGCGCCGGGAGATGACGGGCGGGCACGATCGATTGATTCGATTGGCGCTCGCGCACGTCGGTCTGCTGCCCTGACGCGTCGCACGCCAGGCCGAATTCAGTCGGCGATCACCAAACAGAACGGATGACCTGCCGGGTCGAGAAAGACCCGAAACTCGCCAGTCTGGGGTTGCACATCAGCCTTGCGCGCGCCGAGGGCGATGACCGACGCCTCGCCGGCGTCGAGATCGGGCACGTCGAAGTCGAGATGAGCCTGCTGCGGATGGTCGGCGCTCGGCCAGATCGGCGGCTGATGGTCTGGAGCCCGCTGGAAGGCCAACGTGGCGCCTCCATCACTGCGCAGTTCGACCCAATCGCCCTCGTCGCCGATGTGATCCAACTCCCAGCCGGTGATACCCATGTAGAACTCGGCGAGGCGGTCGGGGTCGGGGCAGTCCAGCGCGAACACGGTGAGCTTGGCGATTGCGGGCATTCGCTGAGAGTAATCAACCGAGCAGTGCCGGGGTTCCCGACCCGATCTTCGCTAGATTGCTGGGGCCGTGCAGCGTTCGTCCCGACCCGACACCAACCCATGACACACCTCTCTCCCCGCCTCAATCGCCCCACCACCCGCGCTCAGCGCGACGCGCGGCGCGCCTGTGCGGTGCTCGCGGCCGGCGCAGTGCTGATCGGCATCATCTCGCTCGGCGAGTCGGTCTTCAAGAACAAGCCGTCTCAGGCGACGGCAGCAGCGCCCAACTCGCAGGCAGCCAGCAGCGCCGGCGCGGCTGACGTGTCTTCGACAACGGTTGCCTCCGCGATCCCTGGCGGCGTCGATGCACCGTCCACGACGGTTGCCACCGCTCAGCTGACGCAGGATGGCCTCGATGTCACAGGCGACGAGCCAACTGCGGGGCCGTCCGCGTGCAAGATCGACAAGCGAGAACTTCGAATCGGAGATGCGGGTGACGCTGTCACCTGCCTGCAGCAGGCCCTCATCGCCAACGCCTATCTCAGCGGCGCGCCTAGTGGCCAGTACGACAACGCAACGTTCGCCGCCGTCGAGCAACTGCAGAAAGAGAAAGACCTGTTCGTCGATGGCCTTGTTGGACGCGAGACGGGGTTGGCGCTCAACGTGTGGCCAGACGAAGCGTCGCTGGTCGTTCACACGCCAGCGCCGGCGCCCGGTGCGGTCGATCTGCTCGGATATCCCCTTTCGCAGGTCGCAGCCAACGGCCCCGACGCACCTCAACTGCCGGCCAACTCCGGGAGCGGGAAGCGAGTCGTCTATGACCGCACCGGCCAACGGGTGTGGGCGGTCGACAAGAACGAGCGAGTCATTCGTTCATGGCTGGTGGCCGGCAGCAAGTACAACAACGAGGTGCCGGGCACGCACAAGGTCTTCAGCCGCAGCGAGGTATCGACGGCATGGAACGGCAAGGCATTCCTGCCGAAGATGATCCGCTGGCTCAAGACCGACATCGGCAACATCGGCTTCCACGGCATCCCGCGTCACGTCGCCGATGGCTCGCGATACATGAAGGACTCGGAGTTGGGTCAGCGCCTGTCGGGTGGCTGCCAGCGTCAGGCCGACGCCGACGCTGCGTTCATGTGGGACTTCGCCCAAGTCGGCACCGCTGTCGTCGTGCTCTAACGCCGCCGACGAGCGAGCAATTCGATCCCAGACGCGAAAGAACCGCCGATCCCGAAGGACCAGCGGTTCGTTCGACTTACTGAGCAAGTGTGCTCAGAGTGGCCTGACGTTTTGTGCTTCCTCGCCCTTTCGGCCGGGAGCAATGTCGAATTCGACACTCTGGCCCTCTTGCAACGACTTGTAGCCATCGCCTTGGATGTTGGAATAGTGAACGAAGACATCTTCGCCACCCTCGCGCGCAATGAATCCGAAGCCCTTCTCGGCATTGAAGAACTTCACGGTACCTGTAGTCAACTGTCTCTCATCTCATGAAAACGGCCCGCCAGATTCAGCGAGCGGGAACAACGCTACCGGCCACTGCGACGGAACGTGTTTCCGATGTCACACCTGCTGGTAGAGGCCGGGGGTGTCGATGGTGGTGACATCCACCGGCAAACGGTCCCGCACGGACTCGATCGCCGCCTCGACGACGCGCTCGGCAACGAATCCGTCCCATACTGATGGGCCCTGCGCCACCCCGGCGGCGATCGACTGCAACCACACAGAATCTTCGATCTTGTACGCCTCGGCGAATCTCCCGAACCAATCGGTGCCGATGTGAACGCCTGAGCCGCCGTCGCGTTGCACGATCGTGCGCATCACCGGTGACATGATTGCGCCACCGAGGTCGCCCTCGACCTCGACGGTGACCTCGTACGCAAAGCTGTGCTCGCTGAACTCGATCGTGGCGTGGCCTCCGTGCTCGAACTCGGCGGTCACCAGCAGATGGTCGACTTGAACGGGATTCGGTGTGACCAGGGTCGTCACGCGCACGATCTGGCGACCGGTCAACCATCGCAGCGAGTGAATGTCATGAACGAGCGACTGGTTCAAGATCAGTTGGGCAGTGCGACGCACTTCGTGCACGTTGCGATGCACGCATCGAACGTGATGCAACGTTCCGAGCTCGGCGACTTCCGCTGCCAACTGCACGTGCGCAGGGTCATACACACGCATCAAACCGAGCTGCAGCAGACGACGCCCGAAGGAGATCTCGGCATCGACGATTCGCTTGCACGCGGCAGCACCGACTGCTAGCGGCTTCTCGCACAGCACAGGCGTTCCATGCTCGAAGGCAGCCATCACCAACGCCTCGTGCGTGTCCTCCGGTGAGGCGATCACCAGCCCGTCGAGGTCGGCCATCGCCGCGACGGCGAGTGCATCCGTCGTAGGTGTGCCGCCGACCGCATCGGCGAGAGTTCGCGCAGCGGCCTCGCGGACATCGGCGACGGCGACGATCTCGGCTCCGGGCATCGTCACCAGCGAACGAGCATGAAACGAACCCATCCCACCGGCTCCGACGATTGCCAGTCTCATCGGAGCGCACCCTAGTGAGGCGAGGAGCCGCGGCTCGCAATTGTTCTACTCATTGGCCGGATCGCGCCGCGGCTGCAAGCGGTAGCCGACTCCGAGGTCTGTGACGAGACGCGGATTACGCATGTCGTCCTCGAGCTTCTTGCGGATCTGGCCGGCATAGACGCGCAGGTACTGCGTCTCGGTTCCATAGCTCGGTCCCCAGACCTCTTGCAGAATCGCTGAATGTGTCAGAACCCGGCCGGGGTATCGGGCGAGCATCGCCAGAAACGCAAACTCCTTGGGCGTGAAATCGACGGTGCGTTCGCCGACGTTCACAATTCGGCGCGCAAGGTCGATTCGCAGATCGCCGACCACCAGCACCCCGTCGGCTGCAAAACCACCAGCTGCAGCCGAACGAAGCACAGCGCGCAGCCGTGCCAGCAACTCGGGCGTCGAGTAGGGCTTCGTGACGTAGTCGTTGGCTCCCTCATCGAGAGCTTCGACCTTACGCAGGTCGAGTCCGTCGGCCGACAGGACGATGATCGGCACGTTGCTGAAGGTTCGCATCCGCCGGCACACCTCGATGCCATCGATGTCGGGAAGCCGGAGATCGAGCACGATCGCATCCGGCGGATCGGAAGCGACACTGTCGATCGCCGACTTCCCGTCGACTGCCTGAGTCACTCGATAGCCACGGGCCATGAGCGCACTCGCGAGAGCGCGACGTATTGCGGGTTCGTCGTCGACCACTAGCACATGCGTTGGGTCGGGAGCCGCCGCGACGTTGCTCACAGCCTCGCATCCTGTCGTGCCGGGAGGCGGACCTCGAAGCTCGCGCCTCCCCCGGGGGTGTCGTCGAGTTCGATCGAGCCGCGATGGGCGTGAACGATCGCTCGCACGATCGTCAATCCCAGCCCGCTCGAACGGCTCTCGGGCCCGCGCCAAAATGCTTGGAAGACATGCTCGGCATGTTCAGTGTCGACGCCGGGACCATGGTCGCGCACCCGAAGTATCACCATGTCGTGAACGTCGGTCGCCAACTGCACTTCGATGGTCGTACCGGACGGAGCGTACCGAGCAGCATTCTCGAGAAGATTCGACACGACCTCGTCGAGTAACACGGGATCTCCTGCGACCAGCGGAACGTGATCATCGATCTCAACTTCGATCTCAACATGAGACAAGACCGAGCCAAGCCGCAGGACTGTCAGTTGCAGCAACTCGGCAAAGTCGACTGCTTGGTCGTCAATGCGCATCGACCCGGCTTCGATTCTGCTCATGCTCAGCAGGTTCCCCACCAGACGATCGAGTCGTTCGGCCTCGTCCGAGACACTTTTCAGCAACTCGTGTCGCGTGCTTGCGTCGTAGAGGTCGCTGTCGCGCAGGTCGGTCGCTACTGCCCGAATCGTGGCCAGCGGGGTCCGCAGATCGTGCGACACCGATCGCAACAGCGCCACACGTTGCTGATCAACCTGCTCGAGAACAGCCATCCGGGTGTCATTCTCGGCAAGCCGAGCGTTCAACTCGCTGAGTCGACTCTGCTCTAGCTCCCTCTCGTTGGCGAGCGCCAAACGATCGGCGCCTCGGCCAACCGTGGCGCCGACGACCAGCGCACTCCCGAGATATGTCACGAGTGCAACCAAGTCTTCCTTGAGGTGGTTCGACCCGGTCCTGGTGATCGTGTGAAAGACGAACACCGAGAAGACCGCGGTGGCGATGGCGGCTCCCCCTCCGGCGAGTGCCCCGACATAGACGATCGGCAGCACGAGCAGGAGTTCGAGTTCGTACTCGCTCTGACGAAACGGGAAAGCGACAAGTCCGATCAGCAGCGACAGTGAGATGCCGATCACTACCCCGCGGCGGCGCGACTGGCCGTAACCACCGAGCCCGAGTCCGTCCTTCATCCCTCGCAAGTACACCAGATTGCCACGATCGAGACCCCGTCAGTTGGCCTTCGTGCCGCAATATCAAAGAATTGCAACTGCAGAACCGGCCAGGAGCAATCAATTAGTTCGACGAACGAACTATTTGTCGCTAGACTCTTCGCATACCAACGATGCAGAGGATCGCCCGCCGCAATGCGACCTCGTTCGAATTGGCCAACACGCTGCGCCCCACCATCACGCGTCTCGCCCGTCGGCTGCGGCAGCAAGACCACACCGGTCTCGGCCCGACCACGACAGCAGCTCTCATCTCGATCAAGAAGCACAACGGCCCGACACATGGCGAGCTC
Source organism: Ilumatobacteraceae bacterium (assembly GCA_040006755.1). Taxonomy (GTDB): domain Bacteria; phylum Actinomycetota; class Acidimicrobiia; order Acidimicrobiales; family Ilumatobacteraceae; genus JAENVT01. The sequence continues at coordinate 5,682 of JBDTWJ010000034.1, forward strand.
GCGGCCATCGAACAGGTCTCACCACCGACGATCACCTCTGTCGTCGGCAAGTTGGAAGGCCTCGGCCTTGTCGCTCGTGAGATCGGCACGACCGATCGCAGGGTCACACGCATACGCATCACGCCCGCCGGCCTCGAGCAGCTCGACGAAGTCCGTACTCGTCGCACGTCGTGGCTCGCGTCGCAGTTGGCATCACTGACCGATGATGAGCGCCAACGGTTGATCGAGGCCGCCGATGTGCTGGCCAAGCTGGTCGATGCCGCGGATGAAGCCAGCTGATGGCAGCGGCCGCACCAATGACCGTCGACGAGTCGCCCATCCGCATCAGCACGTTCAAGTCGCTGCGCATTCGCAACTTCCGGCTGTTCTTCAGTGGTCAACTCATCTCGCAGATCGGTAACTGGCTGACGCTGATTGCCCAAGCACTGTTGGTACTGAAGCTCACCGACAGCGGATTCGCGCTCGGCCTTCTGGCGGCCTGCCAGTTCGGACCGGTGCTGCTGCTCGGCGCGTGGTCAGGTCTCATCGCTGACCGCAGCGACAAGCGCAAGCTGCTGATCATCGTGCAATCGTTCGCGATGGTGCAGTCGTTCGCACTCGCCTTCATCGCCTTCATGCACAACCCACCGGTCGTGGCGATCTACATCGTCGCCGTGTTCGGCGGCATTGCCACGGCATTCGACAACCCTGCTCGTCGCGCCTATGTGGTGGAGATGGTGCCAGCGGCCAACGTTCAGAATGCAGTCAGCCTCAACAGCGCGCTGATGACCGGCTCACGTGTCGTCGGTCCTGCATTGGCGGGTCTTCTCATCACGAACGTCGGCTACGGATGGACATTCGCCGTCGACGGCGTGTCGTACCTCGCGGTCATCCTCGGACTGTTCATGATGCGCACCAATGAGAATCGGCCGCACCGCGCAACACCGCGCGGCAAGGGGCAGGTACGCGAAGGCTTGCGCTACGTGCGAACGATCCCCGAGTTGTTCGTGCCCCTGGTGATGATGGCACTCGTCGGAACCTTCACGTTCAACTTCCAGACGGTCATGCCGCTGCTCGTGAAGCGAACACTGCACGGCAACGATCGGACGTTCACACTGATCTACAGCGTCATCGCCGTCGGCTCTCTGGCCGGCGCTCTCCTTTCAGCTCGGCGATCGACCGTCTCGGTTCGGCACATCGTCTGGTCCGCGTATGCCTTCGGTGGATCGATGTTGTTGCTCGCCGCAACACCCAACGTACCCGTCACCTTTCCGCTCGGCATCCTCGTGGGGATCTCCAGCATCACGTTCATGACGACTTCGACGGCGATCATGCAGCTTCGCGCGGACCCGTCGATGCGCGGCCGGGTGCTGGCACTCCAGACGATCGTTCTACTCGGCAGCACGCCGATCGGTGGCCCGATTCTCGGCTACGTGAGTCAACTCTTCGGCGCCAGGAGCGGCATTGTGATCGGCGGCATTGCAGCCATCGCCGCAGGCGTGTATGGAACACATGCTGTGCGGGTGAAGGCGGAGGCCGACGAGAAGAGGCTTGTCGCCGCCTAGATTTCAGCGCCGCCTGAGTAGGTGTACCGAATGCTCTTCAGCCCGACCATCCAATACGCGGCGCTCGGCGCGCCGAGTTGTCGTGCGACGGTCTCGACCGCGATCTCCTCGTCGCCATCGCGGCCGATGATCGTCACGAGATCGCCAACTGCAGCATCCTGCGCACCGTCGAGGTCTACAACGGTGTACTCGGCCGAGACCGACAGAACCGCGCAGCGCCGGCCATGGCAGAGCATGTAGGCGTTGCTACCGACTGGACCCTGGCGATAGCCGTTGTCCATGCCGAGCAGGATGACGCCGACGGTTCCGTCGGCGTCGAGCCCGGATGGACCGGTGCCGGGCAGATCGTCGCCGGCTCGGCGGTGACTGACCTGTATCAGAGCGGCGCGGACCGCCGTGAGAGCTTTGCGAAAGCCAAGATCCTCCGCGCGCGCGCCCGCGATCGGATGGAGCCCAAATGTGAGATGACCTGGGGAAATGGTGTTGAGCGAATCAGGAAGCCGTTGGGCGAAGACCGAGCTTGCGGCGGCTTGCACGAAATCAATTGGGGCACCGTGGTCGCTCTCGACGGCCCGCACGACTTCCGTGAACGCTTCCAAGCGTCGGCGTGACCAGGCCTCGCCGGCACCATCCGAGAACGGGATGTGCGTGTACATCCCCTCCAGCCGCACATCGGGCGTGTTCATCACTTGGCGAGCGAACTCGAGGGTCTCATCGAGTCGCACGCCAAGGCGGCCCATTCCTGCATCGACCTTGATGTGGACATTGACTGTACGGCCCGAGTCTCTCGCGAGACCGCTGATCGACGTCAGCGACTCAGCCGAATACACCGTCGGTGTGAGATCGTGCTGCAGGACGAACCGATTGCCCGACGGCAACGGCGCGCCGTACAACAGGATCGGCAACCTCGCCCCCGCCCTGCGAATGGCGACGGCATCGTCGACGTTGGCCGTCGCAAGGCCGTCGACACCCAGTGTCTCGAGATGTGCGCCGACAACCGCCGCACCGTGCCCATACGCATTCGCCTTGACCGGCACAAGGAGCTTGGCCGGACGACCCGCACCCTCACGGATCAGCTTGATGTTGTCGGCGATGGCGTCGAGGTCGACCTCGGCCCATGTCGGGCGAGCATCGGCGTATCCGCGCAACTCGTCGATCGACATCGATGAGCTCATTGCGACACCGCTGCGGCCAGCTCGTGCAAGCAAGTCGCGTGCAACGGAACCAAGGCAGGCAATTCGCGATCGTCGTAGACGATGTGACGGGCACGGCTGCTGGGGCTTGTCGCCTTGTTCGACATCGCGTTGTACGTCAGGGTGACCATTCGCCGAGGCCACGGCGAGAGGTTGGCAGTCGATCCGTGCAGCGTGTTGACGTGCATGAAGACCACGGAACCCGCCGGCCCGGTCGGGGCGATGATTCCACCCTCGTTGACCTGCGCGGTGACAGTTTCGGCATCTGCATAGCGAAATGAGTACGACGTGCCTTTGTCGGACACTTCCGGTTTGTCGGGCACGTGGCGGTACGAACCCGGCACGACCATCAGTGGACCGTTGAGGTTGGTGACCTCATCGAGGAAGATCAAGGTGTTGACCATCCGTGGCGCGGGAATGTGATCGTCGTAGTGGTAGCCGGGAAAGTCCTGATGCCAGAACCACACGTCGCCGTTGAAACTTGCCTTGTTGTTCACACCCATTTGGAAGACGTAGACATCGTCGCCGAGAATTTCCTGAGCTCCAGCCAGCAGCGTGGGATGCCGGATCATCCGTTCGAACACATCGCTGTAGAGATGCGGATTGACGATCGTGCGAACGGTGGTCGCGTTCTTTTCCAACAGGAATCGATCGGCTCGATGCTCCCCTTGAACCAGGCGTTCTGTTTCGCAAACTAGGACGGAGGCCTCTGTTGGTGACATCAGGCCGGGACGAAATGCGTATCCGTCTCGGTTGTAGTCGGTGACGAGATTGCGCAGCATGCGAGAACGTAGCACTTGTCACCTGCTTTTCGTCACAGATTCCAAACCTTTGGTTGCGAACTGTCGTGTCTCGTCCGTAACATATCCGTAACGTATCCGTAGTTTTTGTAACGTATTCGTAATGTACGCAGCGGCGGCCCCCAGTGACCTGGGTGAGACACCTGCGTCGACGAAATCCTCCAGACAACCCTTACGAAGGAGAATCCCGTGATCGACGTTCTCGACCATGAAACGCGCCAAATGGCGCGACCGGCGGATCTCAAACCAGGGATGAGACCCCACTCGCGGCACACGTCCGCGAAGCGCCACGCAAGCCCGACGACAGGCATTTCTCACCGCTCGTCGCATCACACAGCGGTGGTGGTACTGCTGCCATTGCGCATCTTCCTCGCCGCTGGATGGCTTCGCGCCGGCGCCGAAAAATTGATCGATCCGCACTGGTGGAGCGGTCACAAGCTGGCGATCTTCGTCAACCAGCAGCACAACGAGGCGCTGCCCTTCTTTCGCCCAGTGATGACCAACGTCATCACACCAGCGGCCCAGACCGTGGCCATCATCGTCGTGCTCACTCAGTTGGCGTGCGGGGTCGCAATCGCGATCGGCAAGCCGCTTCGGCTTGCGCTGCGGTGGGGATTCTTGATGAACGTGGTGTTCATCATGGCCGGACGGGTCAACCCTTCGGCGTTCTACCTCATCATGGAGATCGTTCTGCTGCTCGCCATCGCCGACGGCACCATCGGCGTTCGCCCCACTTTGCCATCGTGGCGAACAATCGTGACTGCTGGCATGTTCGCCGGTCTGGCGCTCGCAGTGACGCCCTACATCCGAACCATCGAGCCGAGCAAGGTCATCGATGACCCGGCCATGATGCTCGCGTTCCTGGGATTCGTGGTCACCGTCACACTGCTGGTGCGGCGCGCTGCATATCGCCCGCAACGAGCGACGTACATTCGCGGTCTGTGGGCCACGTGGGTCGCAGGATGGATGCACGCCAAGCCCAACAAGGTTGTTCGCAATGACAACGACTGGCGACGCATGCTTGGCAACGTCGGCTTCGCATCGCCGCCGCACGGCCCAGCGATTTCAACGGTGCCACCGCTGCGAGAGCACCCTGATTTGCAGGCTTCGGGCCAGTAGGGCCCCCGCCAAAAATCCCAGAGCAAGTCACGGAGGATTCGGACGCCCCGAATGTTTCGTGACTTGCTCTTGTCTTTCTTGCTCTTCTACAGCCGGCTGCGGACCCAGGGTCCCCAGAGCCGCTTGCCACCGCGACCGACTCGACGGGCGAAGTGATTGAACCAGATGCGGTAGTACACGAGGTGCACGAGATCCGCCCAAGACACCAGCGCCTTGGTCTTCCACACCGACGAGCGAGCGTCGCGGGCGATGATCACTCGTCGAAGCGGATGCTCCACCCCGCCGAGCCGGGTCTTGTACTCGAAGTGAGCCGGACCGGCCTCCACCACGGTCGTGCCCTGCTCGATCAGCATCATGAACAACTCCGATGCGCTCACTTGTCCGAGCCGCAACTTCTCCAGTTCCGGATCCAGGACGCGGGCACGAAGCCGCCAGAAGCACCGATCGCCCAATACGAAGCAATACTCCATCGCGAGAGTCGCGCCATCCCCGGTGATCACGTAGAACCGGGCGCGTCCGTCGCCGGCCATACGAGTCACGAGATCGCGGTTGAAGGTCGCGCCATGTGGCCAGTCGGCGAAGTGACCAGGTTTGCCACGCGGCTTCCATTGCGCCGTGTGCAGCTTGTCGAACTCGTCGAAACACGCGACAGCGTCGGCCCCGGTGACGATCCGATACTCGATGCTGAAGGCGTCGCGCAGCCGTCGCTCGAACCGGCGATGGTCGCGGCGAGCTGTCTTGCCCAGCGACGCCAAGTATTCGTCGAAGGTCGACGGCAATCGAAAGACAGTGTGTGGACCGGGGCTGTCCGAGCGAACGACTCGCAAGCCCGCGTGGCTGGCTACCGATTCGGCGGCGGCAGCCGTCGTGGACTCTCCGGACAACGGCGACACAACGACCGCATCGCAGTGTGCGACAGTGGTCAACCATTCGACCGCGCAGGCCAACACTGCCTCCTCTGCGCCAGACACGATCGCGGGATTGAAGATCGGCAGCGTATGGTCGGCTCCAACGAAGCGGGCCACATGCGTCTGGATCGGCCCCAACCACCGTCGTTCGACGAAGAACGGAAGTGCTCCGACCAGCACGCCGCCGTCTCGCACAAGCAAGCACGCGAGTTGCCGGCGATCGCTGTAATAGGTCCACCATGCCTGCAACCAATCGACCGTGAAGTAGATGTCGCTGCCCACCGACTCGACGAAGGCATCCCACTCGTCGCGCACCTCGTCGAGCCCGGCCATTGTCGTGATCTCCTCAACTCTCATGCCTAGCCGTGCCGAACCGATTGACCGCGATCGATGGGCAGCACGTCGCGGGGTCCGATGGTGTCGCAAGGCGTGTACCCGCCACCTACGACGACAGCTGCTGGCCCTTGCCGCCGATCCCCCATGGACCGACCCTATTGCCTTTGCGACCAGGTTGAGGTCGCCCACTGAAAATTTGCTCCTGCCCACACCTTGGAGTGGAAGGCTATGGAGATGGTTGCTGGGGACACCAGGTTGCCTTCGGGCACCGTCACCTTCGTGTTCACCGACATCGAGGGCTCGACTCGCCTCATCCGCAGCCTCGGCGACGAGTATGCAACCGCGCTGGACCGCCACCGCGAGATCCTCCGCCATGAATGGCGAGGGCACGGCGGCCACGAGGTTGACACTGAAGGTGACTCGTTCTTCGTCGTGTTCGCTTCGTCGACCGATGCGGTCGTCGCGTGCGCGGACGGCCAAATCGCGCTCGGTGCTGAACCATGGCCGGCCGAAGCACCGCTTCGCGTGCGGATGGGCATCCATTCTGGAGTCGCGATTCCTCATGGAGGCGACTACGTCGCTTTCGCCGTGCATCAGGCTGCGCGCGTGGTGAACACCGCTCATGGTGGGCAGATCGTCGTGTCTGCGGACGCCGCCCACGATGTCGAGCTTCCACCCCATTTGTCGTTGCGATCGCTCGGCAGATACCGCGTCCGCGACTTCGACGAGCCGGTCGAGCTCTGGCAGCTGCACGGTGTTGGGCTCGAGGAGACGTTCCCAGCACTACGGGTGTTGCCGGCTGATCGCCACAATCTTGCAACTCCTCTGACGTCGATCATCGGCCGCGACGCCGAGCTCGATCATCTCGCGCAAATCGCCCAGCCGTCGAAGGCCGTCACAATCGTGGGGCCGGGCGGCGTCGGCAAGACACGGCTGGCGGTCGAGCACGGCCTCCGCTCACTCGACGCCTGGCCCGACTGCGTCTGGTTCGTCGACCTCGCGGCGTTGGATGACGGTGGCCTCGTTCCGGCGGCTATCGCCGGCGCGCTCGGAGTGCAAACGAGCGCCGACTCCGACGCCATCGCCGACATCGTCGGTCACCTTGCCGGCAAACACGCATTGCTGATCCTCGACAACGCAGAGCACGTCCGAGAGGCCACGGCGTGGGTGGTGGCATCAATTCTCTCGAGCAGTCCAGGTGTGGGCCTCCTCTGCACAAGCCGAGAGCCACTCGGATTGCGCGCCGAGACGGTGTTGCGGCTCGGTCCCTTGCCATGGGACGGGCCCGTCGAGAGCGATGGTTCTCCTCGGGCGGCGGTGCAACTGTTTGTCGAGCGCGCGGCCGAGGCAGGCGCGACGCGGCGCGACAGCCTGGCGGCCGTCGAGAAGCTCTGCCAGCGACTCGACGGCTTGCCACTCGCAATCGAGATGGCAGCCGCACGCGCCAGTGTGTTGACGCCGAATGAGATCTTGTCGGGACTCGACGATGCGGCGCGTTCGTTCGTCAGCCGAGATCCAACGCTTCCAGAGCGTCACCACTCGCTCGACGACCTTCTTGCATGGAGCGATCGGCTGCTCAGCGAGACCGAACGTTCGACGCTGCGCTGCCTCGCAGTGTTTCTCGCGGCGTTCGGATACGAGACCGCGGCGGCTGCTGTGCCGACCGACGTCGCCAACGCGCACTTGATCCCAGATCTTGTCTGGTCGCTGGCCAACAAGTCGCTGCTCAACATCGATGCTGCTGCCGGTGGTACCAGGTTCCGCTTTCCGGAGACTGTTCGGACGTTTGCGCGACGTCACGACCCCGCAGCCGACATCGCCTCTGCGGCCCGTCGCCTGGCCACGTGGTACATCGACCGGCTGGGCCCGACGTGTGCGCTCAACCGAGGATGGGTTGCGCGAATGGGCGAGGAGATCGACAACCTGCGCGGGCTGATCTCCCTGCTGGCGAACGACGATCCATCGACCGCACAGCAACTTGCCTGGTCGATCGGCCAGTATCACGATCTCCTCCAGTCGTATCGTCACGGGATCGAGGAGGTAGCCAGACACGCTGTGCAGCTCGACGAGCCGACGCCCTCGCGTGTCGGCCTGCTGACCCTCCTCGCCGACCTCCGACTTCGTGTCGGCGAGATCGACCTCGCTGCGAGCACGCTCGCCGCCGCGAAGAAGTTGCAGCACGAGGTCGGCCCGCCTCCCTGGGACGAGGTTGCGGTCGAACGAACGGAGGGTGAGCTCGACCTGCGGTCTGGCGATCATGAGCGCGCCGCTCGCTTGGCCGTAAAGGTCTTGCAACGATCGCTGCCCGATCGCGGTCAGGGTCGGATGTGGAACCTCCTGGGCATCGCTCGGTTCGCCGGCGGCGACCACGCCGGCGCTGCTGCCGCGTTCGAGTTCGAACTCGGGGCATGGCAGCGATTGGGGCTCGAGGCCCTGCAGGTGAGCGCCCACGGCAACATCGCCGAGTCGCTGCTCACGTTCGGTGATCGCCGAGGTGCGGCGCACCACCAACGTCAGTGCCTGCAGCTCGCGCTCCGATACGGGCAACCCTTGATGACCGTGTACTCATTGATGGTCGCCGCTCGCCTCGCCGCCGACGACGCCCTGTGGGCGACTGCGGTGCGGCTGCAGATCGCCGCAGACGAGCAGCTGGCCCTGATCGGAAGCATGATGTACGCGGCGGATCGTCAAGCTGCGGACGCCGTCTTGGCCGAAGCCGCGGCCCATCTTGGCCACGACGAGTTCGAGAACGAGCAACGCCGCGGTCGCTCGGATCAGTTCGATTCGTTCCTCACGCTCGCCGACAACCTCTTTGCCAATGTTGAATCCGAACGAAAGGAAACTCATGCCTGACCCAAGGTTCGATCCGCCGTGGAACGAGCGAGTGAAGTTCGACCCCGCCGGCGGATTCGCGTACGTACCCAATACCGCCTACTTTCGCGATTCCATCGTCGACGAGGACTTCGTCAATGATCTGCGCGCGGAAGGAGAATCCTTCGCGTTCGAACATGGCCTGGCGCACGGCTTCGCAGCCATCCGCGGCACGTACGACGCCATTCGGGTCGTGGCTCAACTCCGCGCGAAGGGAGTCGACGCCCAACCCGACCACGTCCTGTTCGCCCACGGGATGACGTGCTGCTGCTGTGGTCCGCACCCAGCCACAGGGTGTGATCCCATGTTTCTCGCGAATCCGTTGCACGCCAACCCGTTGCATGCGAACCCCCTACACGCCAACCCACTGCACGCCAACCCGTTGCATGCCAATCCGTTGCATGCGAACGCGGCGGATCCGAACGGCCCCATCCGCAGTTCGGCGCGTCCTGCGGAGGCACCACCGTGGTACTCGGTGACGCCAAGGGCTGGCGCGTCGGGACCTTCGACGGGAACGCCGAAGGTCGTCGTGATCGACACCGGCATCGCCGGCACGACAGATCTCCCCGAGTTTCTCCGTCAGGCACGAGGTGTGGGCGCTGCGGGGAACGCGAATGTCGACGTCGCCGACGAGAACAGCGACCAGTGGCTCGATCCCGCCGCAGGGCACGGCACCTTCATTGCGGGCATCATCGAACGCATCGCGCCTGGCTGTGCAGTCGATGTCATCAAGGTGCTCGGGCCGCAGGGTGCGGGCAGCGAGTCGGAGGTTGTGGCCGCCATCGACACCGTGGCCGCGAATCGACAGGATCCGCCGGCGTTCTTGAACCTTTCGTTCGGTGGTTACGTGTGGGAGCAGGCGCCGATGCTCAGTGCGGCTGTGCTGAACGCCCAACAGCGCGGCATCGTGGTCGTTGCATCGGCGGGCAACGACGGCACGTGCCGTCCGTCGTTTCCGGCGGCGATCCCCGGCGTCGTCTCCGTCGGTGCGATCGGCCCTTGGGGGCCCGCGTGGTTTTCGAACTATGGGGACTGGGTCCGCGCATGCGCACCCGGCGTGGATGTCGTCAGCTCGTTCTTCGCCTCGTTCGACGGCAAAGAGCCCCCGAGCGGTGGCCGCGACATCGACAACTTCCGCTCGTGGGCGACCTGGAGCGGCACATCGTTCGCGGCCCCGGCCGTGGTCGGCGCGCTGGTACGGGAAATGCGCGCCTCGAATTGCACTCCGACGCAAGCGGTCGACCGTCTCATCGACGCCCCGTGGCTCGGCCGGATCCCCGGCCTCGGCACCGTCGTCAACGTCTGACCTTGTCGCCGGGGGGCCGTGGCGAGAGCACGGTCAGTAAACTCGGCCAGCCATGACTTGTTCATCGCGAGCGCATTGCCCGGCGCACCCTCGCCTTCGCAGCGGAATCCGACCCGGCGAGATCGAGCGCGGATAGCGCAGCACCGAGCACCGGACGATCACGACACACCCGGCACGTCGCCAGCGGCGCAGCGCCCTGAACCCCGGCTTCGATGCGTCGAATGAATTGCGTGGGAATTGCGGCGAGAACGCTGCCGCCGAGAACAACAGGAACCTCGAGGCGGGTCATCCGCAACCGCCGAATCGCCGCGACAGAGAGGGACACCACCTCGTCGACTTGTCGATCCAGGATCGCGATCGCAGCTTCGTCACCGGCGATCGCCGCCGCAACGACAACGGGCGCCAGCTCGCGAAGCCGGTTGAACTCGTAACGTTCCTGGTGGAAGGCGACCGCCACGTCGATGGCTCGCCGATGGCCGAAGTGGCGAGCCACGCTATGGCGCAACGTCGTCGATTCGCCCCGGCCGTCCTCAGATCGCACGGCGGCACCCAGGGCTGCCATCCCGAGATCGTTTCCCCCGCCCCAATCGCCGGTGATCTCGCCGAGCGACGGGAACCGGGCCTGCCGACCGCCCGGATGTCGGGCGACGCAGTTGACACCGGCGCCGACGACGACGGCGACACCCCAACCCTCGTCTGCACCCGCTCGCAGGATGGCGAAGGTGTCGTTGGCGACCGTGTTGTGCGATGCGCGGTCGAGCCGATCCACCGCCCGCTTCAGCGCTCGCTCCTCGGCGGGCAGGTCAGCACCGGCCATGAACCATGCGCCGAATGTCGCGATCGGACCACCCGTCATCGCGACCCGAGCCTCGGCGCATGCTCGATCGATGAGGCCGTCCACGACAAGCATCGACCCATCCAAGCCCAGCATGTGCGGCGACGACCCCGGACCGCGAATTGCCGCAAGCACGGACCCGCGCACATCGACGAGCACCACATCGGTCTTGGAGTTACCGCCATCAACGGCCAGAACGATGTTGTTCATCATGAAGGGTCGACCATCAGGATCGGAACTGCGGAAGGTGCGCAGCGTTGACCCGAAGGAGATCGTCGAGTAACTGTTCGGCGGGCTTGATCTGCGCAATCAGCGGGTGGGCCAACAACGCCAGGAACGCGGTCTCTTTGTCGCCGGTCACTGCAGCCTCTGCCGCCAGCCGTTCGTATGACGCGACCGCGTTGCTGAGACCGCTCGTGGCTCGGTGCAATCCCGCTGTCACCGCTGGGGTCGCCCCGTACCGATTGATGGTGCACGGAATCTCCACGATCGCATCATGCGGCAGTTCAGGGAGAGCGCCGTTGTTGCGAACATCGACAACCTGCACATCACCGCCGTCGGTCCACAACGACCTGACGAGTTGCACGGCGGCCTCGCTGTAGAACGCGCCACCACGTCCCACGAGAAGTTCGGGTTTGCTGTCGACGTTGGGGTCGCGGTAGATCTCCAACAACTCCTCTTCGATCTGCATGACTTCCTCGGCGCGCGTTCGTTCCTGATCACGTTGCTCCGCGACGACCACGTCGTGTTGATAGAAGTACCGCAAGTAGTACGACGGGACTGCCCCGAGGGTGTGCAGCAGCCGCAAGGGCATGCCTACTCGATCCGCCAGCTGTTGGCCATGCTCCTCGATGATGGCTGGCAACACGTTGGTGCGCCCTACATCGACCGACCGAATCCACGTCAGGTGGTTGAGTCCCGCATGGCCGAGTAACACCTCGTCGGGTGCGACGCCGAGCCAACTCGCGAACAATCGTTGGAAGCCGATCGCCACGTTGCAGAGCCCCATCGCTCGATGACCATTGTCGAGCAGAGCGCGGGTCACGATGCCGACCGGGTTTGTGAAGTCGATGATCCACGCGTCCGGAGCCCGTCGCCTGACCTCGGCGGCGATGTCGAGCACGACCGGCACCGTGCGCAGCGCCTTGGCAAAGCCGCCCGCACCCGTGGTCTCCTGCCCGACACAACCGCACCGAAGCGGAAGCGTCTCATCCTGATGTCGCGCGGCCTGGCCGCCGATGCGCAACTGCAGCAGCACGAAGTCTGCGCCATCGACCGCTTCGTCGATGTGCGGTGTCGATGTGAGCATCCCCGGCCACCCGTGACGGTCGGCGATCCGCTGACTGACACCTGCGACCACATCGAGACGCGGGGTATCGGGGTCGCACAGGATGAGCTGATCGACGTCGACCGTGTTGCGCAGCCGCGAGATCCCGTCGACCAGTTCCGGCGTGTACGTGCTGCCACCGCCAACCACCGCAATCTTCATCGTCGCACGCCGCGCGCGCCGGCCACCGCTCCCGCTGCGACCACCCTCCGCAGCGGTGTGTGACTCAGTCGCGTGGCGACCCGGCTGAGAAACGGCACGACGAAGATCGCCCCGACAACTGCCACGACCGCACCGAGAGCGAGACCACCGAGCACATCTCCCGGGTAGTGCGCTCCGACATACACACGCGTGAACGCCATGGCGACCGCCAGCACGGTCGCGACAATCCCCCACCGCCGGTTGACGAGCACCACCCCCGCAGCTACCGCGCCGGCCACTGTGGCGTGATCGCTCGGGAACGAGAAATCGGTGGTGCGGGCCACGAGCACAAGGACGCCCGACATCGCCTCGTAGGGCCGAGCGCGGTTGATCGCGCCGCCGATCAACTGTCCGATGCCGAGCGCCACGAGTACGGAACCGGCAGCCCACACACTGCCGGCGACGGCTCCTAGATCACCGTGCTGTCGGGCTTCCAGATACGCGACGACGAGAACGAGCGCGAACAGGACAACGCCGTACTTGGCGTACGAGGTGAAGAGCCCGTGCGCCCAGCCGGTGCGGTTGGCGAATCGATTGATCAGACGGAAGATGCTGTTGTCCATCAATCTTCTCCCTGCACGGTTTTGGCACGGGTCGCCACAGCTGCTGTTGCGGGGGCAAGGCGTTCCAGAATCCGTCGTTCTGCCGGCCACGCCTCGACGAGAGCCTCGGGTGGGATGTGCCGGGCCGCGTAGCGCAAGGCGAGTGCAACGACCACGATGTCGTCGAGCGGCCCGATGATCGGAAGAAACTCCGGTATGAGATCGATGGGCGACAGCACCCACAGACCCGCGAACCCAACCACGAGCTTGACCCGTTTTGATACCCGAGGATCTTTGCGGAGCCGTCGAGCGGTGGTGACGCAGGCCGGTAGAACGGTCGCAAGGTCCTTGGCGAGACCCGGCGGCAGTCGCCGAGCGAGGATGATCATGACCATCCACGAAGCCGCCAGGATGACGGCAGCAATGATGATCCAACGAAGCCACATGCAGAGGTGAAGGGTAAAGCACCAAACGCGTCTCACCCCAACACCACATTGCCCGAATTGGCGCAATGAGAGATGAGCCGCCAATCGCCGCACACCGCTCATCGCTCGCATGTGGCCGCCGAGCGAGATGAGAGTTGTGCGCTCTGGGGCGGCTCATCTCTCATCGCGGACCTCGCGGGCGCCGAAATGGTCCAGACAGGACGCATTCGGTACCCGCGCCGGCACCCCGGAACTACTCGATACGCAGGCCTGATATGGCCCGGGCGATCACCAACTGCTGGATCTCGCTCGTGCCTTCGAAGATCGTGTGGATCTTGGCGTCGCGGTGCCAGCGCTCCACGGGGTACTCGCGGGTGTAGCCGTAGCCACCGAGGATCTGAATCGCATCCTCGGTCACCCGAACCGCGACCTCCGATGCCTTGTACTTGCTCATCGATCCTTCGCCGTTCTTGAAGCCGCCATTGCGGGCCAACCACGCGGCACGCCAGATCAGCAGTCGTGCTGCGTCGATCTCGACGGCCATGTTGGCGAGCTTGAACGCGATCGCCTGGTGCATGACGATGGGCTTGCCGAATGTCTTGCGCTCCTTGGCATAGTCCAACGCGAACTCGTATGCAGCGCGGGCAATCCCCAAGGCCTGCGCTCCGACCGCCGGGCGCGTGGCTTCGAAGGTGGTCATCGCCGGCTGCTTCTCGCCGCTGTGGCCCATCTCGCGTGCCCGTGCCAGCTTGGCGTCGAGCTTCTCCTTGCCTCCGAGGAGGCAGCGTCCCGGGACACGAACGTCGTCGAGCACAACCTCTGCGGTGTGTGATGCGCGGATGCCGTGCTTCTTGTACTTCTGACCCTGGCTCAGGCCCTTGGTGCCGGGCGGGACGATGAACGACGCCTGCCCGCGGCCCTTCAACTCGGGATCGACAGTGGCAACCACGACGTGAATGTCGGCGATCCCGCCATTCGTGATCCACGCCTTTGTACCGTTGAGCACCCACTCGTCGTTGGCCTCGTCGTACACGGCGCGGGTGCGCAGCGACGAAACATCGGAGCCTGCATCGGGCTCGCTGACGCAGAAGGCGCCGAGCTGGATCTTGTCGGCATCGCCGTAGCACTGCGGGATCCACTCCATCACCTGCTCGGGTGTGCCGTTGCCGCTGATGCCCGCCGCGGCCAACGCCGATCCCATGATCGCCATGCCGATGCCGGCGTCACCCCAGAACAGTTCCTCGATCGCGACGGGCAAGGTGAGGCCGGTGGGATCGCTGAAGCTGTTGAGCAGGAACTCCCACCCGTACAAGCCGATCTCGGCTGCCTGCTCGACGATCGGATATGGGAACTCTTCGCGCTCGTCCCATTCGTGACCGGCGGGACGAATGACGTCCTCGGCGAAGTCGTGAACCCATTTCTGGATCTGCAGTTGGTCTTCGTTCAACGCAAAATCAGCCATGATCGCTCCTGGTCAGCAATGTTACCTGTCGGTAACTATACCGTCGGGTAACTACCGCGTGTCAAGTCCGCTGAATCGACAGCAGCTCGGGGGCGATGGCCTCGAAGATCAACTTCGCGCCCGGCTTGAAGACGTGCACTCCGTCCCAGCGATAGCCCAGATCGCTGGAGATCGCGGGGTCATTGCACCACTGGGTTGGTCCGCTGACGAACGAGACGTTGGCGGGGTCGGTAGCCGCGACCTGGCGCAGCAGATCGTTGAGGTGCGCGATGCGGGCATCGTCGCCACGTTCCGGGAGTGCTGGCACGCCGGCGCCTTTGACATCCTTCGGCCGCATGCACGGAACCTCGAGCAACGCCACCTTTGCACCGGCGGCGCGCAGTGCGGCAACGCCGATGCCAAGGTTGTCGGTGAACCGCCGATCGGCGGCGGGCGTGTTGAAGGTGATCGTATGGCCGCCGACTTCGACGTCGAACACGTCCCATGCGCCCAGCACGACGAGCGCGAGTTGAGCATCGCTGTCGCTGGCAGCCTTCCTCCACTTGTCGGACCATCCGCCGCAGTCGGCAAAGGATCGATTGAATCCGCTGCGCTTCGAATGAACCGTTCCGTCGTCGTAGACGCTGCATCCCTCGACCGAGCCATCCTTGATGGTGAAGGCGCTCTCGATACCCGAAGGAAGGTTGATCGCCAAGGCATGAGCCTGCGAGTCGCCGACGATCACCATGCGAGCAGGCCCGACGGGCTGCACGGGCGCGACCGTGACTCCCGTCGAGGGCGTGACCGCCGACGCAGGCGCAGCGCCGGCGTCGGGAGTTGCTTCGGCGAGCGGGGCAGCAGTGGCGGCCGCGCCTGATACCTGCACCTTGCTGAGATCGATGGCCACGTCCGCGCCACCGGCCGCTCGATCGAAGCTCTTGACCCCCGAGTAGAAGACTCCCAGCGACACGACCACCACGGCACCGACGACACAAGCAGCGATCGTGCGCGACGTCCAATCAGAGTCACGCGGGCGTTGGAACCAGCGACTGAGAGCGCCCTTGCGAAGCGGCGTCTCGATGTAGACGTACGAGAACTCCGAAACCACGATCGTCAACGACATCGCGGCGATGAACCGTGTCCACGAACCGACGTACGCGCCGCAGATCACAGAGATCGGCCAGCTCCACAGATAGACGCCATACGACCGCTTGCCCAGCCCGACGAGTGCGGGCGTTGAGAAGAACGACCGAGCCGAGGTCGCCGCCGGGTGCACGACCGTGGCAATCACGACGAGCGAGAGCATCGACACCGCCGCGAGCTGCCAGCGATAAATGGATCGATCGGTGAGGTGGGCGGTCGTGAAGAAGTACACCAGCAACGCCGTTGCGCCGAGGCCAGCGACGTTCAACGCATGGCCGGAAGGGCTCGACGCTGTTGCCCTCGCCTGCCATGGACGCCACAGGAACGCGGCACCGGCACCGAGCAACAGACCGCTCGATCGCGTCAGCGTCGACAGGTACAAGAAGTTGGTGCGATCCGACGTCAGCGCGGTGGCGCTTGCCAGCCACCACGTGATGACCATCACGACCAATGCGGCGATGAGGATTGCGCGACCGACCTCGGCATTGCGCCTGTTGCGCCGGGTGAGCAGCGCGAACGCCAACGGCCACAACAGGTACCACTGCTCCTCGACAGCCAGGCTCCAAAGGTGTCGCAGGGGTGAGAAGTTGCCGAAGTATTGAGCGCCTCCGAAGATCTGCCCCCAGTTGGCGAAGTAGAAGATGCCCGGCAGATAGTCACGATGCAGGTCGGACTGCTGTTGAGCGGTTCCGAACAGCGCGACCCACACCCCGAGTGCGATCAAGACGGCGAACAAGGCTGGTAACAGACGACGGGCACGGCGGAGCCAGAACTGCCGCAGTCGAATACCGCCGTTCTTGGCGCGCTCCTCGAGCAGGAGCGACGTGATGAGGTAGCCGGAGACGACGAAGAACACCTCGACGCCGAGGAATCCGCCGTGCATCCAGCCGAATCCGGCGTGGTACAGAATGACTGCGATGACAGAGATCGCACGCAACCCGTCGAGACCCGGCTGGTAGCCCATCGGCTTCGGTGGGCGCCGAGTCGGCAGCGAGTCCGAGCGCAAACGCGCCTCGAAATCGGCAAGCCGATCGAGCGCTCGGTGTTCGAGGATGTCAGTCATTCAGCCGACATTCTCGCAGCCGACGACGGCGGCGTCGGACATTCGGCGGTCACGGCCCCACGCCACAACCAGGCCGAGCGCGACCGCACACAGCACCGAGCCGGAGAGGTAGGGGCTCCAAATTCCCACCCGATCGAACATCGCGCCAGCCGCGGGCGGGCCCAGAACGCGACCCACCCCATTGGCCGATTGCTGAAAGCCCAATGCCTCGCCGCGGCGCTCGGGCGGAGCATGCTGGGTGACGAGCGAGGTGAGCGATGGCGACGCGCATCCTTGCCCGATCGAAAGCAGGAGGAGGGCGAGGATCAGCACCGGCCACACCTTCGCCACCGACGTGACCGCGAGGCCGGTGATCAAGAGTGCAAGGCCGAACCCGAACAGTCGCTGCGTTCCGAAGCGTTCGACCAGCCTTCCGTAGGCGCCACCTTGTATACCTACCAGCACCAGCCCGACGCCGAGGAACACCGCTGCGGACGATGCTTCGGTCAGTCCGAACCGACGGTCGCCGAACAGCGAGAACGTTGCCTCGAATGCCGCGAACGCAACGACGGTGATGAAGCCGACGATCGCCAGGCGGCGGAGCATCGGTGATGTCGGCGTCGTGAACCCGCGACGACGAACACGATCGCCGGGCAGCCGTGTCTCCGGCAGTCGAATGATCGCGGCGACGGCGTTGATCGTTGCCAGAACACCTGCGACGTAGAACGGGACGTGGGGGCCACCGAGTGCGGCAAGGCCGCCGATGGCTGGACCAAGGACAAAGCCGACGCCGAAGGCTGCACCGAGCAGCCCGATGAGGCGCGGACGCTCGGCCTCCGGTGCGATGTCGGCGACCGCAGCCTGGGCGACCGACAGGCTGCCACCCGATGCACCATCGACGATGCGACCGGCGAACAGCAGCCACAGGACTCCGGCTGCACCGGTGATGAAGCTGCCAATGGCCGTACCGATGAGCGAGATGACGATGACGGGTTTGCGGCCGATGCGATCCGACAGCCGACCGAGCAGTGGCGCACACAGCAGTTGGGCGAGCGAGAACGAGGCGAACAGAAATCCGACCGTCAGACCGGAGGCCCCGAATCGTTCGGCGTACCGACCGAGAATCGGGACGATGATGCCGAATCCGACAAGGTCGAGGGCGACCGTGGTCCAGATCGTCCAGTACCCCTTTGGCACGGGAGTACGCGCTCTTTTCTCCGTTACCACGGGTCCCCGTTCTACCTGATCGGCGGCCGTTTGACAGCCATCAGGACGGACCCGAGATGCGAGGGCTAGCCCCGCCACCACCGGGGATGGGTGGCGGGGCTAGACGGGAGGGCCGCGACGGCGAGCCGAATTCACGACCAGCGGTTACGCCAGTCGGGGCGCCCAGTGAATTCCGGCCGGGAATCGATGCCGAGCCGCGGTGCCAGCACTGCGGCCGCGAGTAGCGCCAGTAGGACCAATGCTGCCATCATGAATCGTCTCCTTGAATCGATGTTGTAGATTAGTATCGTCCGTTGCGATCAATAAGGGAAATAGATATAAATGCTAAAATCGATCAGCGAATACGATTTACCCATCGGCGTCGAAGTTCGCCATTTGATGGCGCTCGAAGCCGTCTCCCAGACCGGATCGTTCTCACAGGCGGCGACGCTGCTCGGGTACGCGCAGAGTGCGATCTCGCAGCAGATCTCGAGCCTCGAGAAGGCCGTCGGGCATCGACTCGTCGACCGCCCGGGTGGCCCCCGATCGGTGTCGCTCACCGAAGCGGGCAAGGTGCTGCTCGACCATGCAAGCCACATCGTCGCCCGACTGGCAGCGGCGAAGGCCGACCTCGATGCGATGGCTGCAGGCGACGCCGGGCTCCTGCGGGTTGGAACGTTCCAGTCGGCGAGCAACCGTTTGCTGCCGCCGACACTCGCCCTCTTCCGCGCGTCGTGGCCCGACATCAATGTCGAACTCCGCAACGAGCCCATGATCACGAACGTCGAGGGTCTCATCCGCGCCGGACAAGCCGATCTGGCATTCGCCGACGTCGCACTGCTCGACGACTCGTACGCGATGGTCGAGCTCATTCGGGACCCTGAGGTGCTGATCACCGCACCCGACCATCCGCTGGCACAACACGAGAACATCGACCTCGAGCAACTGTCGGATGTCCGGATGATCTCGATGCCGGCCGCCGACCCTTGCGCGATGCGCGTCGCCCGCGCGCTCGAGCGTGTCGGCTCCGAGCCGCACATCGTCTTTCGAAGTGACGACAACCTCACGACCCAACGATTGGTGGCCATCGGACTCGGCGTGGCCATCGTGCCATTGCTCACTGTCGAACGATCGATCCCCGATGCGAAGGTCGCCATCCGTGGATTGAACGCAAACCTCGATCGACAGATCGGCATCATCTGGCATCGTGATCGACTGCAGTCGCGCGCAGCACAGGCCTTCGTCGAAACCGCAATGCAGATCAGCGGCGACGTCGAGATGCTTGCAGTGCCGTCGATGTCGTCCGACTGCTGACCGCCCTCAGCGACGCAGGGTGGTGCCCTCCTTCGTCGTCTCAACCGTCCAGCCAGCTGCCTGCAACTCGGCGCGGATGGCATCAGCAGTCGCGAAATCCTTGGCGACGCGAGCAGCGTCGAGTGCCGCCGCCTTCGCTGAGTCTTCGGCAGGCACGTCGCCGCCCGCGTTGAGTACAAGGCCGAACGCCGTGCAGATCTCGTGCACCGCTGCGACGAGAGATGGAGCGATTGGATCCGCTGCATCGAGCGCGGCATTGGCCCGTCGGACGGTGTCGAACAGCAGGGCCGTTGACCCGGGCGTGTCGAGATCGTCGTCCATGCGCTCGCGGAACCGGGCCAGAACGTCTGCGTCGGCATCAGCAACCGCGAGGGAAGCTGTACGCGATGCGAACGAGTCGAGACCAGCTAACGCGTTGACCGAGGCGTCGATGTTGTCCTGACCGACGGACACCGGACCGCGGTAGTGCGACTGCAATAACAGCATGCGATACGCCCGCGCGTCGTAATGCTGCATGAGATCGAGGAGGTTGGCAACGTTGCCGAGACTCTTCGACATCTTCTCACCCTGGGCATCGACGACGAAGCCGTTGTGCATCCAATGATTGGCGAACCTCTTGCCCAGCGCAACGGCCTGGGCACGCTCGTTCTCATGATGAGGGAACTTGAGATCCATTCCGCCGCAATGCAGATCGAATCCCTCGCCAAGCAGATCGAGGCTCATCACCACGCATTCGCTGTGCCATCCGGGCCGACCGTCGCCCCACGGAGACGGCCACGACGGCTCACCGGGTTTGGCCAGCTTCCACAACACGAAGTCGGCAGGGTGCCGCTTGTTCTCGGCACCGTACACCTCACGGTCACCGCCACCTTCGACCATGTCGGCGAGGTTCTGGTTGACGAGCAAGCCGTAGTCCTCGACCGATTCGACGCTGAGGTACACGCCGTCGTCGGTGGTGTAGCCGCGCCCGATCTCGACGAGTTGGTTGATCATCGTTACCATCTCGCCGACGTATGCCGTTGCATGCGGCACGTCGGTGGGCCGGGCGACACCGAGCTTGCCCATCGCCTCGAACCACACCGACTCGCACTTCG
>JBDTWJ010000035.1:0-24487 GCA_040006755.1 Ilumatobacteraceae bacterium
ACGGTTTAGGAAACCGATGCTCTATCCCCTGAGCTACGGGAGCGAAGCCGCTTCGTAGCTGCGTGCGGCGTCAGACACGTTACCGAGATGGGACCCGTCGAACCGCAGACCTCCGTCGACGAAATCGGCTCAGGGCAGTGCGACGAACTGGCTGAGGAACGATCGTGCCGCTGTCGTGTCGAGCCGGTAGTCCACATTTGTTGATCGGCAGACGGCGTCACCGGTGATCGTGGTGGCAGCAACGATGTTGGTGGTACCGAGGAAGTTCGGCCCGCCCGAGTCGCCGTAGCACGTGCCGCCATTGCCGGTTGACGGGTTCATCGAGATCCGTAGCCACGCTGGGTTGATGGAGTTGAGCGTGCCCACCGCAACCATACGTACGTCGTTGTAGAGGTACGCGTGACCGCCCGGCTGGTTGGTCACTTCGTAAGCCCCGTAGCCGACCGACGTGAACTTCTGGCTCCAGGGCAGGCCCGACAACGAATTGGCTCGGGGCAAAGCTGCAGGAGCGATCCCGTTGACCGGTCGGTCCAGCGTGACGACGGCAATGTCATTCGGATCGTTCTGCGACTGGTTGTAGAGCGGGTCGGCTTCGAACGTTCCGGCGTACACCTTGTCGCCGTCTTTGAAGTCCGTGTCGAACGTGACCCTCACACGAGATCCGTCGTCACCGCAGTGAGCTGCCGTGAGGAAGACCGTGCGGGAGATCAAGGTGCCCCGAGCAGTAGATCCAGGTTCCGTCGGAATAGGCGGTCGAAGCGACCAGCCCACCCACGTTCGGATGCGCATTGCCGTCGACGGTGCCATTGGTGATGGCAGCGACGGGCACCGCCTGTGCCAACGAAACGGCCACCCGCCACCAGAGCGATCCATCGTGCCTTCATCGTCCACCTCCCTCGGGTACCAGCGCGTTTGCCGACGCTCATCGCCCTCACCCTACGACGGCCGGCCGGCGCCTTTCGACTCGCGGAAACTGCAGCAACATACGCCCTCAAGTCCGACCGCACTGTGGCACTTTCGGGCACTTTCGACTGCGGTATTTTGGTCGCCACCGACGACAGGAGGGCGACCATGGCAACGATTGTTCGCGCACACGGGGGTTGGGACGGACAGAGCTGGACGTTCGTCCCGAAGGACGTCACCATCAAGTTCTACTCGAATGCCGACGAGTACCTGTTCACATCGAACGCAGTCAAAGCGTTGTCGCAGTCGAACTTCGACAACGCCAACGAGACGTACGGCCCGGGCAATGCCGACGACAACGACCCGGTCTGGGTGCAGAACTACCAACTGGTACCTCGCACCAGCTCGGAGATGCAGCGCGACCTCAGTGCGTTCGCGGAGGCAGCAACGATCAAGTTTGTCAGGGACGATCTCAAGGCGCCGATCTACCTCTGCGAGGGCGATACAACCACCTGTCACGGCGGCGAGCACAATTGCGCCGGCGTCTTCGGTGAGGTCAAGGACAATGAAATCATCTACATGGCGTGCCGCGGCGTCGACACCGACAAAGAAACTCAAGGCACCAGCGAGCTCGATGGTTCCACCGAGAACATCGACAACGTTCGAGAGTGGACGAAATGGTTCGCAGACAACAAGGACCAAGATCCCGACGAGGTCGAGCGACAGTTCTATGCCCTGCCACAAGAACACCAATCAACGCTGCTGGTCGCGCCGGTGATCAAGAACTTCATCTACATCCGCAATGGCATCCGCACTTACGAGTCGGATCCGGACACCTTCCTCCGTCAGGTTGCCGGGCTGGTACGTGACAACAGCGATCCTGAACTGGTCAACGCCTACCTGGCGGATCCCTACCTGGGCCCGCTCGTCTCGCAGGCCGTCGCCGACCCGGATCGCAAGACATGCTCGACGAGCAGGACCAGACCTGGAACCCACAAGACAGCGACCGGGCTCGGATCGCGGAAACGAACCAGGCCAATGTGAAGGCGACCGACGACGGCGGATCAGTGTCGTACGTAGCTGGCAACGGACTCGTCGTCATCGGTGAAGGCCACGATCTCGGCTACGTGAGCTACGCCGGCTCAGCGGCCGATGCCTCGCAGGGCGCGATCACCGTGTCAAAGGCGAGAGTGTTCAGCGACGGATCGCTCGAGGTGAGCGGCTGCTCCACAGACCAACAGGGCGCCGTCCGCGCAATGCTGCTGGAGAGCTTCTCGAACAAGACCGTGGAGTTCGTCTGAAGAGGCCAGGTACGTCCGGTCCGGCGTATCCGGAGATTTGGTGACTGGCCTCGCAGAAGTTCCGACTCGGCGCCGATGTTTGCCTGTTGAGGCAGGCGGCCTGCTCACCAATCGCGGATTTCGCTGACGTTTTCTCCGCAAGCACAGGGAGTGGCGATGGCAGAGAGGACACGATCCGACGTATGCAGACCTGGTGGAGCGGTCGCAAGCGATCTATCCCGCCACCGTTGATCCGTCGCGGCTACGAGGCAGCGCGGCCGATCCAAGCGGCGATCGTGGCGATCGGCCAGAATTCGCTGGGATCCGGACCTGACCAGGCCAGGTAGGAAATCTCCGGTGTGTCCGGAGATTTGGTGACTGCCTTGCCCCGAGACGGCTCTCTGGGCGGCGGCCCTCGGCACAGGTAGCGTCGCTGCGTGACCGAGACTGAGACCGCAACGAATCCCCAGCGGCGTACCGATCCCGCCACCGGCCTCACTGGTGCCGAGGTTGCCGACCGAGTTGCCAAGGGCCAGACCAACTCGGTCCCCAACGCGCCAACTCGGACGGTCGGTCAGATCATCCGCGGCAATGTGTTCACACCCATCAACTTCATCGTCGCCATCCTGGCGGCATTGGTGATTGCCGCAGGCTCGCCGAAGGACGCGTTGTTCGGCGGCGTCATCATCGTCAACAGTGCGATCGGCGTGATTCAGGAGCTCCGGGCCAAGAAGGTGCTCGATCAACTTCGGGTCGTCAACGCCCCCCGGGCACACGTCGTACGCGACGGCACGGTGACCGAATTGCAGACGCACGAGTTGGTGCTCGACGACGTGGTGGAACTGCGCACCGGTGCGCAGGTTGTGGCTGACGGAACCGTGTTGACGAGCGAGAACCTCGAGATCGACGAATCGTTGCTCACGGGTGAGGCAGACCCGGTGGTGAAGGATCCCGCCGCCGATGTGCTGAGCGGCAGCGCGGTGG
Organism: Ilumatobacteraceae bacterium; assembly: GCA_040006755.1. Taxonomy (GTDB): domain Bacteria; phylum Actinomycetota; class Acidimicrobiia; order Acidimicrobiales; family Ilumatobacteraceae; genus JAENVT01. Next base: position 3,168 of record JBDTWJ010000035.1, read on the forward strand.
TGGCCGGAACCGGCCGGATGGTCGTGACGAAGGTCGGCGCGGAGAACTATGCCGTGAAGTTGGCCGAGGAAGCCCGCCGGTTCACGCTGGTGAACTCGCCGTTGCGCAATGACGTCAACCGGATCGTGAAGTGGGTCGGTTACCTGATGATCCCGGTCGGTGTGTTGCTGGCCAGCAGCCAGTTCCTTCGCCGCGACCAAGGCTGGCAGCAATCGATCATCAGCACGGTCGCCGGGCTGGTCGGCATGGTGCCGGAAGGGCTCGTACTGCTCACCAGCGTAGCCTTCGCCGTCGGCGTGGTTCGTCTGGCGCGCAAGCGATGCCTCGTGCAGGAACTGCCCGCAATCGAAGTGCTCGCCCGAGTCGATGTTCTGTGCGTCGACAAGACAGGAACGATCACCGAGGGCAGTTTGGCTCTGGCCGAGATCGAGACGATCGACGACGCCGACCGCGCAACAGTCGATCTCGCGCTTGCCGCGCTGGCCCAACTGGACCCCGATCCCAACCCCACGTCGCGTGCGTTGCACAACGCGTTCACCGATGCAACGACATGGACCGTGACCGGCCGTGTGCCATTCTCGTCGGCTCGCAAGTGGAGCGCGATGAGTTTCGGGGAACACGGCAGCTGGGTGCTCGGCGCACCGGAGAACGTGATGACCTCCGGGTACGAGGGCGACCTGCGCACCAGCGTCGAAACGCAAGCCCAAGAGGGCAGGCGCGTGCTGGTATTGGCTACGACGGAAGGCAGCTTCAGCGACGGTGCCGACGCAACCCTCCCTGCGGTTACCGCGGTCGCTTTGATCTTGCTGGAAGATGTCGTGCGCCACGATGCCAACGAGACGTTGAAGTACTTCGCCGACCAGGACGTCACGGTCAAGGTGATCAGCGGCGACAACAACGTCACAGTCGGTGCGGTGGCGCGACGCGCCGGCCTCGCGGGATGGGCAGACAACGTCGACGCGACCAAGATGCCGCAGGAAGGCAGCGAAGAATTCGTCGATGCCGTCATTGGCAGCAGCGTGTTCGGTCGCGTGACCCCGCATCAGAAGCGGGCGATGGTGGGGGCGCTGCAATCGCGAGGGCACACGGTTGCGATGACAGGTGACGGTGTCAACGACGTGCTCGCATTGAAGGATGCCAACTGCGGCGTTGCCATGGCGAGCGGTAGTGAGGCCACACGAGGTGTCGCCCAGTTGGTTTTGATGGACTCGAATTTCTCGGCGATGCCCGCCGTTGTCGCCGAGGGCCGACGCGTCATCAACAACATCGAGCGCGTCGCCAGCCTCTTCTTGGCAAAGACCACTTACTCGATCGTCCTGTCGGTGATCACCGGCATCGTCGCGATCGCGTATCCGCTGCGACCGATCCACCTGTCGATCCTCAGCTGGTTCACCATCGGTCTGCCCGCGTTCTTCCTCGCCCTCGAACCCAACGACGAGCGAGTCACCGAAGGCTTCCTGCGGCGAGTGCTCGGCAAGGCCGTGCCCGCCGGTGTGGTGATCGCAGTCGTTACCATGAGCGTTTTCGCGACTGCGCAGCTCGATGCGTCCATCGACGCCGATCACGCCCGCACCGTGGCGGTGCTCGTGGCCGGCTCGGTGGCGTTGATGAACCTCTATCGAGTCGCCCAACCGCTCAACAGGCTGCGCGCCGCGTTGTTGATCACGATGGTGGCGCTGTTCGCATTGGCCTTCCTGATTCCGGCAGGCCGACGGGCCTTCGAACTTCCCCGAACGGCAACCTGGGCGTACGGCATGGCAGCGGCCTCCGTCGTCGTCGCCTGGCCGTTGCTCGAACTCGGCAGCAGGGTGGCAACCCGCTGGCGCCGACGATAGGGTCCGCCGCAGCGGCTTCCCCCGACACCCAAATCCATCGTTCGTTCGGGAGGAAACCATGTCGTTTCGCCGCCCCCGCCTGCGTAGCCGCAGGAACGTCATCAACATCCACTTCGGTGATCACGCATGCTCCGTGTGGCTGCCCAGTCCTGACGAGCCGGTGATCATCGCCGAGTTCGCCGACGCCGCCAATCTGGCCACCGCCGTGCTCGACATGCCGGTCGAGAAAGAAGTGATGGTGCTGCTCGACGAGCGGCGTCAGGTCACGGCATTGTTCGCCGATCCGCCAACCGAGCTCGGCCTCTTCGTCGGTTGGTGCGACGGGCCGGGGCTCGAGGTGCCGTTCTCGCAGACGATGATGATCTGCGTCGCCGACTTCGTTCCACTGGCGCCGCCCGACGACAAGGACCGCATCGGATATTTCGAGCTGCGTCGCATCCACATGTTGCAGGGTTTGCTGTTGCTCGACATCCTCATCGTCGATCACGAGCGCGTGCAGAGCCTCGCCATCGCGTGCGATCCCGATGCCGTGTGGTTCGAGCAGTTCTCCCCGATGGAAGCCGCATAGATAGATGTAGCGACTTACCATGACGACATGACCATCTCTGTCGTCACCGGTGCCAACAGCGGCATCGGACGCGCTACCGCCATCCATCTCGCCCAGCAAGGTCACATCGTCTACGGCACGGTTCGCAGTCTCGACAAAGCAGCAAAGCTGCAGTCGATGTCGGCCGAAGCCGGAGTCACCGTCAAGCTCGTCGAACTCGACGTGGCCGACGACGAATCGGTTCGCGCCGGGTTCGCCGAGATTCTCGGCGAGACCGATTGCGTCGTCGACGTGTTGGTCAACAATGCCGGAGTCGGCGGCAACGCTGTCGCCGAGGAGTGCCCGCCGTCGACGTACCTCGAGCTGATGAACATCAACCTGTGTGGCGCTGTTCGTTGCCTGCAACAGGTGCTACCAGGCATGCGCGCCCGCAACAGCGGAGCCATTGTCAACATCACCTCCATCGCGGGTCGCATCGCGGCCCTCGCCCAATCGCCGTACGTCACTTCGAAATGGGCGCTCGAGGGATTGAGCGAGGGCCTAGCCCAGGAGCTGGCACCGTTCGGGATTCGCGTCGCGATCATCGAGCCAGGCGTGACCAAGAGCGCGATCTTCGCCAAGAACATCGACGCCCCCAACCAGACCGGCGCCTACGACACGCACTACCGCCGCATGTTCCAGTTCTACGCGGCGGGTTACGCGCAGGCCACTGATCCGTTCGAGGTTGCACGACTCATCCATCACACCGTCACCACCGACACACCCCAGTTGCGTTACGCGGTCAGTTGGGCGGGCCCCGAGTTCATCGCCGGCCGAGAGGCGATGTCCGATGAGGAATGGGTGACCCTCGGCGCGCCGACCGACGATGCCGAGTACTACGGCGCCTTTCAATCCGCATTCGGTCTCGACATCTCGCCCGCCTGACCAGTGGTGCAAGCGCTACTCCGCGGACCGGTGCAGCACGGCCCACGTCGGCTTCACGACGACGCCGTCGCCATCGACCTCGGCTCCGCCGTCGACGAGCAGTGACATCCCGTCGGTCGTCGGCGGCGGGAACATCAACACCACCAGCGGGTTGCGCACCACGTTGACACGACTCGACCGGCCGGTCTCGAACCGCAGACCTCCCGCGACGACCGATGGCTTGACCGCGACGAGGTGAGGACGATCCTCGCCGCTGGTCACCAGGTAGCACCACGGATATTCGTTCAGCTTGTCGGCCAGATCTTCGAGCGCAACAGCGATGCTCACGCCGTCAACCTAGTGTGCCGACGAACCAGTCAGGCCACGACAGTGCACGACTTCGGGACGGTCAGCAGCGGATAGGGATCGACTGCTGCGCCACCTTTCGGGTGCACTTCGAAGTGCAGGTGATAGTTGCCAGGCCCCGGGTTGCCTGTGTCGCCGACATAGCCGATCGACTGGCCCCGCGTCACGGTGTCGCCGATCTTCAAGCCGGCGGCGAATCCCGACAGGTGTGCATAGAAGTAATAGCTGCCGTCGGCCAGCTTCAAGTACCACGCGTTGCCCGACAACGAGGAGTTGGCATCGCCAACGACCACTTGGCGCCACAACACGCCGTTGTCGACCGCGTAGACCTCTTGGGCGAGGGACGCCATCAGGTCGATGCCCTCGTGCGTACGGCCATCCGAACGTGCCTGCCCGAAGCTCGTCTTGCTGAGGGCGCACTTCGGCAGCGGGTTCATGGGGAACATCACCGCGCCTGACTGGCTCAAACGCAACGCTGGCTTCAATGCGGTGGCCGCTACCTCAAGGCGCGGTGGACCGGTGACCGCAGCATGAGCGTCTCCGAAAGCCATCGTGCCGCCGCCCATCGTCAGCGCTGCCACGGTCATGACCATGACAATTCGATGACGAGGATGGGTGAGGAGCATGAGTGAACTTCCGTGAGATGTGGTGACAGCGTTCGCCCGCCAGAACAGTATCGGCACTGTCACGTACGCACTAGAGCGGAAGTTGTCGCACCAAGCGACCACAACCCCTTCGCCGCTGCGACCGAGTCGTCAGAGGGCGATGGCGAGCTCGGATTCGAGGATCGCTCGATCCTCGGCGTCGGCGATCGGCACCGACTTGGCCAGTTGCCAGCTCTCACCTGCAGCGATGTCGTCACCCAACGCTTTCAACGCTCTGGCACGCGCCTCGTGGGCATACGCCAGATCGAAATCATCGAGGCCGTGTTCTTGGCATACAGCCAGGCAGCGGTCGGCGTAGCGGAGCGACAACGCCGATTGACCGGCGAGCAATTGCACCTTGGCAAGTAACCACGCAGCGCGGGCATCGTTGGCCGGACCACCACGTACAGCGCGAGCCCAGTGATATGACGAAGCGTACGCTCGCCGTAACATTTCCTCATCGTTGTCGGGGTTGCGCTCGGCCTCGATCATCTCCCACGTCGAGTTGTTGCACTCGATCCCCTGAGCCCGATGCCACTCGCCCGACGCATCCTCGACGGTGGCGGGTTCGGCCGTGAGCGGCGGAAGCGACTCGCCGGTTTCGAGCACGGTCTTCAAACCATCGAGCACATACACCCAACCGTCTTTCACGTTGGCCCAAGTCAGCGGGCTCAGCGCCAGGTCGCCGTGCTCGAGGCGCAACCGCGTCAAGCCCTCGCCCATCGCTTCGACGATCCACTCGACTCGACTCGGCGGTTCCTCCGACATCGCTGCGTCGTAGAGCACGTGCCACGTCATGACCATTCGGTTGGGTGGGTCGAGTTCTTCGATCACGCCATCGATCGCGGGCGCGCCGTTGGCAATGGTGGTGCGATACGGCTGGCCCTTGACCGGTGGTGAATCGAACGAGGTCTCGTGGAAATATCGGCACGTCCAGGACGGCTCGACGATCGCCTCCCACACCTGCTCGGGCGTGGCCTTGATGTAGATCTGATACACGTGCTTGGTGATGGCCATCTCGGCTCCTATGGGTTGCCGCGCTCGAGGTCTCGACGGATACCAACCACCGCGCGGGTGAATGGTTGGGCGTACTTGCTGACCCACCTGTCGGCGATCTCGCCGATCGGGACGGGGTTGAGGAAGTGCAACTTGGATCGACCGACTCGCTTGGTGACCACCAGATTGGCGCCCTCGAGAACAGTCAGGTGCTTCATGACGCCGAAGCGGGTCATCTCCGGGAAGCGATCGCACAACGCCTGCACGGTCTGACCATCGCGTTCGAACAGCGCGTCGAGGATCGACCGTCTGGTGGTATCCGCCAGCGCCTTGAACACCGGACCCATCAAGGTGTCCACGACCGGTTCCATGAGTGGAAATAATATGTGACCAATTGGTCACATGTCAACGGATTTCTTTCGCGGCCAATCTTGACTGGAGCAGTCGGGTATTGGGTTAGTGTTGATCCGCACGCAGCTCGACCCGTCACCAACCGACCGACCCAAAGGAACCGACATGAGCGTCCGCCTCGGAGACACCGCACCCGATTTCACCGCCGACACGACCCAAGGCGAGATCCATTTCCACGACTGGCTCGGCGATTCGTGGGGTGTGCTGTTCAGCCACCCGAAGGACTTCACGCCGGTCTGCACCACCGAGCTCGGCTACGTCGCCAAGATCAAGCCAGAGTTCGACAAGCGCAATGTCAAGGTGATCGGCCTCTCGGTCGATCCCGTCGACAGTCACGTCAAGTGGGAAGCAGACATCGCCGAGACTCAGGGCACGCCGGTGAACTTCCCGATGATCGGCGACCCCGACAGGAAGGTCGCTGACCTTTACGACATGATCCACCCCAACGCCAACGACACATTGACCGTGCGTTCGGTGTTCATCGTCGGGCCCGACAAGAAAGTGAAGCTGACGCTCACATATCCGGCGTCGACAGGCCGCAACTTCGACGAGATCCTACGAGTGATCGACAGCCTGCAGCTGACCGCCAACTACAAGGTTGCTACTCCAGCCAACTGGACCGACGGCGACGATGTCATCATCGGGAGCGCAGTCTCCAATGAGGACGCGGAGAAGTTGTTCCCCCAGGGCTGGAAGACCATCAAGCCATACCTGCGGGTGCTCGCTCAGCCCAACAAGTGAGCTGATCAGCGGCGCTTGTCGCCAGGCCGGCGCAATTCTTTTCGCAACACGAATCGCAGACCACTCCAGGTCTCGTCGATCGCGCACACCTTGTTGTCGACCCAGCCGCTCGGCAGCAGTTCGTCGCGCAGTACATCTTCGGTGATGTCGGTGGGTACACCACTCGACTTCTTCGGCCAGGCCACCCAGACTCCGCCGTTGGGCGCAGCGGCCTTGGTCAGCTTCGGCCAGGCTGCGGCCAGCTTCGCTCGAGACGTGAAGAAGGCCACGACGACATCGAGTGGCGCCAGCAACGACTTCTGCCAGATGGCATCGCCGTAGTCGCCGAGTGTGTCTGCAAATTGCGGCGGAGGGTCGACGATCACGAACACCGCATCCTCGACGATGCCGAGCTTTTTTGGCAGTGGAGTACCCGAGTACCCGGCCATCAGGCGCTACCCATCACAGTGAACTCCGGCGACATGGTTTGCATCGGCTCATTCTGTGGCGATGGCTTGCAAAATGTCGAGCTTGGTGGCACGCCAGGCCGGCACCACGGCAGCGATCACACCGACGACGAACGCGATGACCAGGATCGCCGCGATCGTGCTCGTCGGAACGGAGTACTCGGTCAGACCCTCGTCGTGAAGCGCAGCGATCACCACGTAGCCGAGCATGATTCCCATCAACACGCCGACGACAGCTCCGTAGACCGACGTCAGCACGCTCTCCCACCGCACCGTGATGCGCACCTGGGTACGAGTCATCCCCACAGCGCGCAGCAACCCGGTCTCGCGTCGACGCTCGTAGACGGCCAACAGCAACGTCAAGACGATCCCGAAGATTGCAATCACGATCGACAACGCCAGCAATCCATAAACGAATGCCAGACTCTGGTCCACGAGGTCGGCGCGACTGTCGATGAACTCGCCTCGGTCCTGCAGCTCGCCGATGCCATACGCCGCGACGCGAGCGTCCACGGCACGCCGGAATTCGCCGTCGCCGATTCCATCGGCGCGCGTCAGGGAAACAAAGCCAGCGGTGTTCGACAGGCTGGTGCCCGCAAACGTGTCGCGGTGATAGGTGCGCGCCGGTATGAAGTCGGCAGTTTCATAGATCCCCTCGATCAGAAGGGGGCGTACTCGCCCATCGATGCGGACGTCGAAGTCATCACCGAGTGACAGGTCCTTTCGCTTGGCCTCGCCCTCGCTGATCAGCATGCCCTCGGCGTTCAGCGACTCGAGCGAACCTTCGAGGAACACGAACTGGATCAATCCACCAGCAGTCTGCGGGTTGATGGTGGCGCCTCCGGCCCGCTCTCCTTCGGCGTCGGCGAGCGGTACGAAACCGAGACCTGTGGCCGCGCCGACTTCGGGCAACGTGTTGAGCTCGTCGATGAAGACTTGGCTGAAGCTCAGCGAACCACCGTTGCTGCTGTTGATGACGTAGTCGCCGACGAAGGTCGATCCGATTGTCTGGCGCAACTGCACCTTGATCGACGCCGCGAACACCGACGCGCCCGTCACCAGCGCCACACCGATCAGAACGGGAGCGGCCGTGCGCGCAGTCCTCTTCGGACTGCGTTGCACGTTGCCGCGAGCCATGGCTCCGGTGACACCGCGCCAACGTTGAATCGGGGCGCCGAGCAGCCGAGCGATCGGCCGAGCCATCACGGGCCCAAGCAGCAGCACTGCTGCGAACAGCAGGGCAACGCCGATGGCCAACAAGATGCCCTCCGCGCCCAGCAGCACTGCAACGATTGTTCCAGCACCGAGCGCTGCGCACACCGCGGCACCGATCACCCGGCCGCGCACGGAGCCCGTGCGTTCGAAGGCCGTGTCGACCATCGCCGCTATCGGCGACACGCGCCCTGCGCCGATAGCCGGAGCGATTGCTGCGATGAGGCTGGCGGCAGTTCCAGCCACGATCGTGAGCACCACGGTGAACGGCTCCAGGGCCAGCCCACGTGCCGGGATCGAGTAGTCGAGCGCGTCCAGGAGGTTGCGTATCCCCAGGGCCAGGCCGATCCCGCCGAACAGACCAGCAAGAGAGCCGAGCAGGCCGATCACCGCGGATTCGATGAGCAGCGTCCACGTGACCTGGCGACGACTCGCGCCAATTGCACGAAGCAGGGCGTTCTCGCGCTGGCGTTGCGCGGCGGTGATCGAGAAGACGTTGTAGATCACGAACATCCCGACACCAAGAGCGATGAACGAAAAGATCGCCAGGAACAGCGTGATGAACCCGAGGCTTCTCTCGATGTCGCTCTGTGTCTGCTCGGTGATCTCGGCAGACGTCAACGTCTCGGCGATGTTGGGATCGAGGGTGGCCCCGATGCGCTGGACGAGCGCGTCGTCGCTCACTGTGCCGTCGCCCTTGACCAAGACCGCGTCGACAAAGCCAGGCTTGGCGATGAACTCTTCGGCTGTCGGCGCATCGAACAACGCCCAGGTGGCATTGCCCGGCGAAACGATGTCGTCGTAGACCGCGACCCCGACGAGGGTGAAGTCGCGCGACCCGCCCTCGGCATTGACCTTCACCATGTCGCCGATCACATAGCCCGCGTCATTGGCGGTGATCGTGTCGAGCGCGACCTCCGTCGGGCCACGAGGCGATCGCCCCTGCGCGATTCGCCACACCGACATCGAGCCATCGTTGACAGTGGCGCCGAACGTGGGCGCCGTCGGTCGTTCGATCGGCTTACCCTGTTTGTCGATCACCACCGCGTCGCCTTGGACGAAAGCCTGTGCATCGACGACCCCGTCGATGGCGCGAACCTCGTTGACCACGTCGACCGGTAGTCGATCGCGCCGCTCGAAGCCGAGAAAGCCCTCGACCGAGTTGGACGACTGCACGTAGCCGTCGACTCGCTCGAAGACGTCCGCGAACAGAGCGTTGAACGTGCGTTGGACCGTGTCGCGGAAGATGAACGTGCCGCTGAGGAAGGCCGTGCTGGCGACGATGGCGAGCGCGGTGAGCACAACACGCCCCCACCGGGATCGCACACTTCGCAACGCGAGTCGTATCACATGCCTCTGCTCATGTACCAAAACCTAGGTTGTGGCGATCGCTTCGATGATGTCGACTTTCGTGGCCCGACGAGCGGGAATGACCGCGGCGATCACCCCGATGATGAACGAGACGACCAAGATCACGATGGTGCTGAGCACCGGTATCGAGAAGACGGTGACCCCTTCGTCGCGCAGCGACAGCACCAACAGGAATCCGCTGAGGAGGCCGAGCAGAACCCCGATCACGGCGCCGAGCATGCTGGTGATGACGCTTTCCCACCGAACCGTCGACCGCACCTGGCCGCGCGTCATTCCGACGGCGCGAAGCAGCGCGATCTCGCGACGTCGCTCGTAGACCGACAGGAGCAACGTGATGACGATGCCGACCGCGGCGATGATGATCGACAGTGCCAGCAATCCGTAGATCAGTGCCAGCAGCGTGTTGATCGATGCCGCCTGATCGTCGATGTACTCCGCGCGACTCTGCAGCTTGCCCGACCCATACTGGTCGACCACTGGCTGGATCGCGGCCGTCGCCTGCGATGCGGTGACGCCAGGTGCCGTGTTGATGAACACCGAGAAGTCGAAGTAGCTGCCAGACGTATTGGCATAGAGATCACGATCAACGACGTAACCACCGGCCAACTCGTCGGATGAGTAGGTGCCGACGATGGTCAGCGGTAGTTCGCCGAGACCCGCGAGGTTGACCGTCAACACGTCACCGATCTTCAGACCGTCGTCCTTGGCCTTTTTGTCGGAGACCATCATCGAAGTCGTGGACAGCTCTGCGTACGAGCCGCTGGTGAGGTGAAGATCGAAGACCTCTCCGACCGTCGCCGGATCGACCAGTGTGACGGTTCCATCCTTCTCGTCGATCTTGGCAAGCTTGACCCCGATACCGGCAGCTGCACTGATCTCCGGAAGGCTGTTGAGCTTGTCCGCGAGATCAGGACTGAGACCACCCAATCCCGAGAAGTTGTCGGTCTTCACCACATAGTCGCCGACGAACTGTTCGCTGAAGATCTCGCGCACTTGCGCCTTCAACGTTGCGGCAAGCAATGCCACTGCGGTGACCAGTGCGACGCCGATCAACACCGGTGCCGCAGCACGCGATGTTCGCTTCGGGTTGCGCGAAGCATTCCCTTGTGCCATGCGACCGGTGACCTTGAACGCGCGGGCAACGGGCGCGCCGATGGCTTTGGCTGCAACGAGGGCCAGCACCGGACCGAGGACGAGCACGCCGACCCAGAGCAAGAGGACGCCGAGTCCGAGCAGCGCAAAACCCGCGCCGCTGAGCGATGCGACGATTCCAACAGCGCCGATGACACCAATGATGAGGCCGGCGAGAATCCGCTTGCGGCTGCTGCCGACATTCTCGACCGCAGAGTCGCGCATCGCTGCCAATGGCGAAACGCGACCTGTTCGCAGTGCCGGGAGCACCGCCGACAGCACGGTGACCAACGTGCCCAGCACCAACGTGAGCAAGATGGTGCGCGGCAGCAGTTGCAACGTGGTCGAGGGGAAGTCGATACCGAGGACGCCGAGGAATGACTTCAGTGCCATGGAAACCCCGATGCCGGCGACGAGGCCCAGCAGTGAACCGACCACGCCGACCACCACCGATTCCAACAGCATCGCCCGCGTGATCTGACGACGGTGTGCGCCGACAGCGCGGAGTAACGCGTTCTCGCGTTGACGTTGTGCTGCAGTGATCGAGAACACGTTGTAGATCACAAAGCACGCGACGCCCATAGCAATGAACGAGAACGCAGTCAGGAAGATGGTGAAGAAGCTCAGCCCTTCTTCGATCGCGGTCTGGTTCTCCTTGGTGATCTCGGCGCCGGTGAGTGTCTCGGTCTGGCTATCGGCCGGGAGCGCTGCCTGGATACGATCCGCCAACTCCGCATCGGAGACACTGCCGTCTCCGGTGACGACGACAGCATCGATGAAGCCTGGCTTGCCCACGAACGACTCCGCCGTCGGGAGATCGAACAACGCGAACGTGGCACCACCTGGCGACGACACGTCGCCGTAGTGGGCGATGCCCACCAGGGTGAAAGCGCGCGAGCCACCTTGAGCGACAACTTTCACGGTGTCGCCGAGCGTGTATCCCGCCTTGTCGGCGACGCCAGCATCGAGCGCGACCTCGCCGTCGCCGTTCGGAAGTCTGCCCTCGTTGATCGTCCAGAACGCCTCGTCGGCTGAGATCGACGATCCAAACGTCGGCGGACCATTGCCGTCGGAGCCCACTGGCTTGTTGTCCTTGCCGATGACCCGCGCAAATCCGAACACGCTGGGATCGGCGGCTTTCACGCCGGGCACGCTTCCGACGTCGGCGGCGAGCGAATCGGGAATACGCTGACGCTCCTCCGAACCGAAATCGCCCTCGATGACGACCGAGGAGCGCACGTACGCGTCGGTGTCTTCGAAAACATTCGCGAACAAGTCGTTGAACGACTTCGTGAGGGTGTCGGAGAAGATGTAGGTGCCTGCAAGGAATGAGGTGCCGAGGATGACGGCAAGCGAAGTCAGCAGTAGTCGGCTCTTGCGAGCCATGATGCCTTTGAGTGCAACCTTGAACATCGTTCAGTCACCAAAGCGCTTCATGCGATCGAGAACGAGATCTGCCGTCGGCTCGAGCATCTCGTCGACGACCTTGCCGTCGGCAAGAAAGATCACTCGATCTGCGTAGCTCGCCGCGTTCGGGTCGTGGGTGACCATCACGATGGTCTGGCCCAGGTCGCGAACAGCGCGCCGCATGAACTCCAGGATCTCGGCGCCGGCGCGGCTGTCGAGGTTTCCCGTCGGCTCGTCGGCGAAGATGATCGTCGGCTTGCTGGCCAGAGCGCGGGCAACTGCAACGCGCTGTTGCTGGCCACCGCTCAATTCGCTCGGGCGGTGCTTCAATCGGTCGCGAAGGCCGACGGTGTCGATGACTTGGTCGATCCACTGCTGATCGCCCGACGTACCACCGAGGAGCAGCGGCAGGGTGATGTTCTCGTAGGCATTCAGCGTCGGCACCAGGTTGTAGGCCTGAAAGATGAACCCGACCGCGGTGCGCCGGAGGATTGTCAACGCTTTGTCGTTGAGCGCTGCCAGGTAGGTCTCACCGATGTACACGGCGCCACTGGTGAGCGAATCAAGGCCGGCCAGGCAGTGCATCAGCGTGCTCTTTCCCGAGCCGGACGGCCCCATGATGGCCGTGAACCGTCCCGCTTCGAACGCCACGGTCACACCGTCGAGCGCCCGAACTTCGCTGTCACCCTCGCCATAGATCTTGGTTGCGTCAACAGCGCCCGCGGCTGTGGAGGCCGTCAATGTCTCAGTCATGAGAACTAGTTGTATCAATACTGAACGTGGCGTGCATCCCTTGATTGCGTGACGTTCGTCCTGACAGCGGCCGCACGGACAATAGAACCAAACATTCAACCCCGCTGGCAGCGCCCATCTGTCCTACGCTCGGTGGTTCATGTTGTGTCCGTCCTGCGCGTCTCAGATTCCGGCAAATGCCCGGTTCTGCTCGTCTTGTGGGTATGCGATCACGGCGACTCAGAGCGAAGAACGGCGGATCACGACCGTGCTGTTCGCCGATCTCGTCGGATTCACAACGTTGGCCGAGCACCGCGATCCCGAAACCGTCAAGCGGCTGATCGATTCGTGCTTCCACCTGCTCGTCGACGACATCACCTCGTTCGGTGGGCGCGTCGACAAGATCCTCGGCGACGGAATCCTGGCGTTGTTCGGTGCACCGGTCGCTCACGAAGACGACGCCGAGCGGGCGGTGCGAGCCGCGATGCGCATGCAGGCAACGCTGGCAAGGTTCGTCGGCACGTCCGGCGTCTCGGGAAGCGCCGGCATCCGGATGCGTGTCGGGATCAACACGGGCGAGGTTTTGGTCGGCACGCTGGCCGGCACCGAGTACACGGCGATGGGCGACGTGGTCAACACTGCGTCGCGGCTGCAGAGCGCGGCGCCGCCAGGCGGAATCCTGGTGGGCCACACCACGTACGCACTGACGTCGCAAACCATCCGCTTCGAACCCGCTGGCGAACTCGACGCGCGCGGTCGCGACCAGAGCGTGAAGGCGTGGCTCGCGGTCGAAGCGACGGCACCGCCGGGCAGCCGGTCCCGTCGCGGCCGCAACGGGCCACTCGTCGGTCGCCAGCCCGAACTGGCAATGGGACGCGCCGCTCTCGACCTCGTCACGGTCGCCAACCGCAGCGTCTTGCTGGCCATCTCGGGCGAGAACGGCGTAGGAAAGTCGCGCCTCGCCGACGAGTTGATCGACTACCTGCATCACTCTGTCGACGCTGCGGTGTTGGAGGGTGCGTGCGTGCCGTATGGCGAGGCCAACGTGTGGTTTCCCATCGCCAGCGCATTGTGCCGCTATCTCGACCTCGATCCGACCCAACCCGTCGAACTGATCCGCGAGGTCGCTCGTCAACGAGCGACCGTGCTGTTGACGAGCGCCGACGACGCCGAGGTCGAGCGGATGGTCGACGTGTTCGTACATTTGCTGGGCCATCCGTCTTCCATCGACAAACTCGAGGCGCCTGCCGCTCGGGCATCCATACATCGCGCCGTCACGCGTGTGCTCGAGCTTCGCTCGCTCGAGCGGCCTGTGGTGTTGTCGATCAACGATCTGCATTGGGCCGACGCGGCGCTGATCGGCCTCCTCGAGCACCTCGTCTCCTCGCTCAGCCGCCACCAGTTCGCGTTGATCACAGCCATGCGCCCGGGCAGCGACGTCGAGTGGCCGCCTTTCACCGAGCGCGCAACCGTGGTGTCACTCAACCTCCAGCCGCTCGGCCAAGTAGCAACCGAAGAGCTCGCCGCGCAGCTGCTCGCGGATCAATGTGCCGATCCAAAATTGCTCACGGCTTTGTACGAGCGCAGTGGCGGCAACCCGCTGTTCCTCCACGAGCTCGCCGCCCTTGCGGCCGCCGGTGGGGGCATACGCGAACTCCCCAACTCGCTGCGGGCACTGATCATCGCTCGCCTCGATCAGCTGTCGCCCACGCAACGGCAGATCATCGAGAACGCCGCCATTCTCGGTACGGCCGGAGCCATCGGGTCGCTGCAGACGTTCGCCAACGAGCTCAGCCAGCAGTTCGATCCCTCCAATCTCCGCGAGCTCGATGATCTCGGATTACTGGAGGTGCGTGGCAAGAGATGGGAATTCCGCAGTGACTCGGTTCGCGATGCCGCGTATCAGACGCTCACCAAGGCGGCGCGCGCCCGCCGACATGCAGGCGTCGCCAAGGCGATGGCCGATTTTCCCGCCGGGCTCGACGATCGGGCCCACCACACGGCCACCGCCGCAGAAATTGTCAGGGAGCTCGGCCCCGTCGAAGGTGTCGCCGGCACGATCGCCGACGACGCGGTCGATCTGTTGACGACGGCAGCAGAACGCGCCGACGACAACGGCAGCATGCGCGTCGCGATACGCCACGCCTCGCGAGCGTTGGAGTTGCTGCCGAATGATCCCTTGCACGAGGAGCGTCGGGTGCAGTTGCAGCTCATCCGGGCCGGAGCGCTGCTCGAGATGCGTGATTTCGACGCAGCGCGCGCCGACCTCGACGCCGCGTTGACCAGTGCATCGCAACGTGGAGACGTCGCTGCACAGGGCGACGCGCACCGTCTGCTCGGAAGCATGCACCACGCGGCCAGCCGTCTCGAAGAAGCACGGGTCGAACTGGGACAGGCCGTCGATCTGCTACGAACCGTCGACCATTCCGCTCGGCTCGCCCGGGCCTTGCGCGCCCGCGGTTTCATCGAGTTGTTCGGCGGTTCACTCGTCGACGCCGAGTGGTTCTTCGGCGAGGCAGACACGCTGTACCGACTGCTCGACGATCAACGTGGCTTGGCGTGGCTCGAACAGCACCGAGCTTGGATCTCGTTCCTGTCTGGCGACATGGCATTGGCTCGCGACCGGCTGAACCATGCCGCCGATGCGCTCGACAAGCTCGGCGACCGAAATGGCGTCGGTTGGGCATTCGGGCTGCTCGCGTTCGTCGAGTTCTTCGAACGCCACTTCGCCGAGGCGGAGGCGTTGGCCGAGTTGGTCATCCGCGAAGCCGACCAGCGCGGCGACGAGTGGGCAGTCGGGATGATGCAGACGCTGCTCGCCGACTTACGGCTGTGGCAGGGCGATCTCAGCGAAGCCGCCAACCTCGCGGATCAGGCGCGGTCGCGATTCAAGAAGCTCAACGACAAGTTCGGGTTGATGCAGGCCACCGCGCCACTCCTCCGTGCCCAAATCGCGCTCGGGCAAGCAGGCGCCGCGCAGCGCAGCACTGAAGAGCTCCTCACGCTGGCAGAGTTGTCGGTGCAAGGTCCGTTCCCGTTGATGGCCGTGGCCGGCGCAGCCATGCACCGCGGTGATGGCGCGACCGCTGTTGCCATTGCCGATCGTGCTCTCGCCGCGACCGACGAGATGAGTGGTGCAACGTTCGAACCCCATGTCGCCCGCATGGTCGGATTGATGCAGCTCGACCGTGTCGACGAAGCCATGGTCGCGTTCGCCAAGCTCGAACCGCTGGCGCTCGTACATCCCTTCACCAACGCAGCCGCGGCGTTGTTGCACGCAACGGTCGGCTCGCCCGCCGAGGCTCTCGAGTACGCCGACCAGGTAGCCCACGCCGCGGGCGCGACCTACCTCGACGAGGTGTTCGCATACGTCGGCGCGGCGAGCGCGCACACACAGCTCAACGACAAGCCGCAGGCGACGCTGGCGATCGAGGCCGCTGTCGTGCGGGCATTGGATGTCGGCGACGTCGTCGCGATCGCGATCGCCACCAACGCGTACCAACACCTCATCGGCCGACCCCATCCTGCCTTCGACCAGCCGACCCAGTTGGAAGCCGGATGGCTCATGGTGATCGACAATCTGCCCGGCCTCGGCACCTGATCATTCGTTGCGTAGAGCCTCGAGCCGCTCGGTCGCCTTGTCGTAATGCTGCTGCGCTGCAGCGAGTTCGTCGTCTGCTCGCTGTGACTCGGTCTGCGCCTTGCGCAACTCCTTCCGGGCTGCATCGACCCGTCGCTCCGCGGTCGCGACCTCGCCGGCAGCTGCGCTGACGTCCTGCCGCGCCTGCTTCTTTTCCGCAGCAAGAGCGGCCCGTTGCGAGGCCTTGTCGTCTGGTCTCGGTTCAGGCTCCGCTGCCACGCGCCGGCCTTGCTTCGAGGACTTGGCCGGCTTCGCCACTTGCGCCACCTTCGCTGCTGACACAGTGGCCGCGGGTACCTCGAGATCAGCGAATGCGGCAAAGCCCAGGGCGTCGTCGGGTAGGTCGCGCAGCGTGCCCTCGATCCACGACTCGGCCAGCTCCGAATGACGCGACAGCTGATCGATCATGCCGCGGATCTCGGCGCGACGGGCCTCGCCACCAGCATTGTGCTCGTCCAGTGCGCGTACCGCTCGATCAACCAGCGCCTCGAGTGCTGTCCGTCGCTTCTTCGTCGCGGTATTGAGCGCTGCGGCGTTACTGCCGCCAGCTTGAACTTTGGCAAGCTCGTTGGTGGCAGCCATCACATCCTTGACCGCATCTGCGTCACCAGCGGCCGCGAGCACCGCCCACGCCGACAGGGGCGGACGCTTGAGCGACTGATAGAAGTTCGCGACGTCGCGTTGGCCCTCGGCACGGGCCTGCTTGACGAGACGCGTTCGCTCAGCGACATAGTCGTCGGGCGACTGCCGCAGTAGCAGCCGGGCGTCCGCCGCGATATTCAACGTTTTGCCCTCTTCAGCCAGCCAGCGTGTCCCGGCGCCGCCAAGGCAATTCGGCGAGGAACTTTGCGGCCGCTGGATGGGGATCCATCGGCCGTTCATCCGACACGTCAGTGGCCCGAGGTCCTCGATGAACCTGACAGCCGGGGCACCAATAGAGCAGACGACCCTGCTCGCCGAGGCGCCGCACCTCCACCGTGTCGCCGCAGCGCGAGCAGCGTTGCCCGTTGCGCCCGTAGACGGCGAGACCGGCGCGCTTGTCGGGAATCGCGTTCGGATCCGGATGCAGATGCGCGTGCAACACCTTCGCCGCAACCGTGATGACTCCCTCCATGTCGGCGCGCGAGAGCATCGACACCGAGGCCAACGGATGCTGTCGACAGGCCCACAAGATCTCGCTGCGAAACACATTGCCGACGCCGCACGCCACGTGTTGATCGAGCAGTGCCTCGGCAATCGGGGCATCGACATCGCTGTATGCGCACAGTGCTTCGATCGCCGCGTCGAGGTCGGGCGACGCCGCGCACAAGTCGGGACCGGCGCGGCCGAAACCAGGATGACGATGCGTGTCGAACTCCCGATACGTCTCGACGGTGCGAGCACCGAAACAGACTGCCGCGAACCCATCGACGGTGATGCCGACACGCAACTGCGACGACGGCT
Source organism: Ilumatobacteraceae bacterium (assembly GCA_040006755.1). Classification (GTDB taxonomy): domain Bacteria; phylum Actinomycetota; class Acidimicrobiia; order Acidimicrobiales; family Ilumatobacteraceae; genus JAENVT01. Next base: position 20,993 of record JBDTWJ010000035.1, read on the forward strand.
TCCGCCAGCGCTCGCCCGTGCGATACAGATGCCAGGCGCCACCGAGCAACAGGTTGGTGTGCAGGACCAGACCATCGTCCCAGACCATGTCGAGCTGCCAGCCGCGACTCTCCACGAGTTCGATCACGCGTCCCACTGCCGGCACCGGCCCGTCCAGATGAGGGGCCTCGAAAGACAGCACGGCCCTGCCAACGAGGGCCGTTCGCAACGCAGCGGCCGTGCGGTGAATCGCTTCCCCTTCGGGCACAGCCGCATGGTAGTCCGAGGTCCACGGACCGGCGCGGCATGCTCGCCGGTATCGTTGCGCCATGTCTGCGCCAGACGACAACGCGCCTACAAACGACGTGGATCAGCCTCTCGAATCCTTCGATCCCGTCCGAACCGCGCGTCGCCGCCACGGTGCAGCCGGGGCAATCGTCGCAGCAGGGATGTTCGGCCTCGACCAGGCTCTCGGTCGCAAGCCGAAAGAGGAGGCGCCGATCGTGATGGCTGCCAGCGACCAGCCAGTCGACATCGACCACGACGGCATTCGCGTCCCGGTCGACGACGGCGTGTCGGTGGTCGCCCCTCCGCAGCCGAGAACCGACCCACTGCCAACCCGCCGCCGACGAGGGAAGCGACGATAGGGAGAGGATGAAACGACGAAGGCTGGGTGCCGTTCTTCTGCTGCTCACCACGCTGCCTCTTGGACTGAGTTTCGCTACCGCTCACCGAGTGGCTGCCCAGTCGCCGCGCACGCACGATCGATCGCACACCGACCCCCAACTTCGCGCGGAGGTGGTCGAGGACGGTGGACGTGACTCGCTGATCTCCGTCGAAGTCCTGACCGCCGACAACGCCTCGGTCGAGCGGTCGATCAATCGACTCGCCGGAACGGTCACCGGATCGGTCGAGGGTCAGTTGGTGCAGGCGTTGGTTCCCGCGAGCGCTGTCGAGCAACTCGCGAGCGACAGCGCGGTGCGATACGTGCAGCGACCGTTGCGAATCAATCGCGTGCCGCACCAAGAAGCATTCGGCACCGGCACCGTCGTCGGAGAGGAGGTGCAACTCACCAACGCCTCCGCGTGGCAGGACGCCGGGATCATGGGCAACGTTCGCATCGGCATCATCGACTTCTTCGACTTGCGATTGTGGAACGCGAGCGAACTCGGTCCCGCACCCGATGCTGCACACCAGTTCTGTCCCGACGTCACCGAGGGTTTGTGCATGGGCGGACAGATCAACCCGGAGATGGGTGATCGGCATGGCATCGCGGTAGCCGAGATCGTCAAGGACATGGCACCGGGCGCGGAACTGTTCGTTGCGACGACGGCGACCACAGCGCAGACTCAGGCCGCGATCGATTGGTTCGTCCTCAACGGCGTGCACATCGTCACCCGCTCGCTCGGAGCTCCGTACGACGGCCCCGGCGATGGCACAGGCCCGCTCGACGCGGTCGTCGACTATGCCGCGGCACGCGGGATCACGTGGTTCAACTCCGCCGGCAACGATGCCGCATTCGGCTACGGCCGCTACACCGACGGCATCGACTCGAGTGGTTACGTCGACTTCCTGAACGGCCCGGGTGTCGACACGATGTTGCGCGTCGACCCACAGAACGGCGGTGTCGCGTTCGACGGCATCCGTTGGGCCAACGACTGGTACCTACCCCCGAACGCGGTCACCGACTATTCGGTGGAGGTGTGGCAGGGAAACTCCGAATCCTCGGCGACATACCTGCTCACGCACGACGATCCCCAGACTCTCGGTGCACCCCCGCTCGAAATCGTCGACGAGTTCTTCAACGTCTCCGGTGCAGGTCAGGCGCTGTTCCTGCGAATCCGCGCGGGCGCCAACTACATGCCTTCGGCACCCGACATCGTCGAGGTTGCCACGTTTTTCGGAAACATCGAGCCCGGTCGCATTTCGATCGCGTCCAGCGCTGCCAAGCCAGTCGTGGACTCGCGCAACCCATCACTGCTCGCCGTCGGGGCAATCGATCCTGCCAACGGCTCGAAAGGCATTGCCTTCTACTCATCGCAGGGACCCACCAACGACGGGCGCATCAAACCCGACATCTCCGCGCCGTCGTGTGTGAAGAGTTCCGTCTACGCGCCCAACTGCTTCAACGGCACCAGCGCGGCGTCGCCGGCAGCCGCCGGTATCGCAGCGCTGTTGCTCAGTCGTGGCCTCGCGGAGCCGGGCATGCCGCTCGCTGCTCTGACGAAGCACCTCGTCAACGATCTCGGTCCAACTGGCCCCGACAACGCGTACGGCGCGGGGGTGATTCACCTCCCCGCACCTCCCCCAACGATCGCCAACTCCGAACCGAGCGCGTTCACCTCGCTCGCGTCACCGGTTCGTTTGCTCGATACCAGGAAGGAAACGCTCGTCGGCCCGGCACACCTCATCGGGCCGCACCCGCAATTCGCAATCCTCGATCTGCCGGTCTCGTCGACCGGTGGAATTCCGTCCACGGCGACAGCGGTCGCCGTCAACGTGACGTCCACCGACGCCTCAAGCCAGTTCTACGTGCAGGTCTTACCGACTCTCGGCGGATCGCTGGGTGCGTTCTCGACCATCAACGTCGCCGCGCCCGGGCAGATCCGACCGAACTTCGCCATCGTGCCGATCGGCCAAGGCTCGATCTCGATCTTCATTCCCACTGGCGGCAACATCATTGTCGACGCAATGGGCTACTTCACCCCATCGGCATCAACAGCGGCGGGCCGGTTCGTTCCGATCAATCCTCGACGCGCGCTCGACACCCGTCCGCAGCAGCTCGGGCCGGTCCCCGCTGGCTGGGTCGCTCACAGACCGACGATCGGCGAGTCCGTCAGGGTCGAGGTTCCCCCTGCAATCGGCTTGCCGACGACCGGCGTGTCGGCGCTTGTCGTCAACGTCACGGCAACTGAATCGGTTGGTCCGGGTTTCCTGCAGGCGCATCCGACCGGCGCAACACGGGGGCAAACGTCAACCGTCAACTACGTCGCCACCCAGAACGCAGCAACCCACGCCATCGTCCCGCTCGGCTCCGATGGGACCATCAGCATCTTCACATCCAACTCGGCGCACATCGTGGTCGATGTCATGGGATACATCACCGATGCCACGTCACAGATCAGCGCCGCGGGCCGTTTCGTGGCGATCACCCCGGCCCGCTACTACGACAGTCGCATCCCACCGGGTGCGATCCATGCCGGCCACTCCACAGTCACCATCCCATTCGCCGGACTGCCGGCGGGCACCGCGGCGATCTCCATGAACCTCACATCCGATGCTGCGGTCGGCACGGGCTTCGTCACGGCGTATCCATCCGACGGTTCGCTGCCGCTCACATCGAGCCTCAACTTCACCGCCGCGACGCCGGTAGCCAATGCCGGGCTCGTGAAACTCTCGGCCGGTGGAAGCGTGAATACCTATGTCAACGTCGCCACACATGTCATCATCGATGCCAACGGCTACTTCACGGGAACAGTGTGAGCGATCAAATCGATACCAAAACCGGCTGGCTCG
>JBDTWJ010000036.1:0-24471 GCA_040006755.1 Ilumatobacteraceae bacterium
CGATGACCAGATCCATCGCCATGAACTACCCCCTGTGAGTCGTGGCGTGATTCTGTCACCCCGGAGGGGATCTGTCGTCACCCGTCGAGGTGGCCGACTTGTCTGTGCCGCGACGACTCGACAGGATGAACGAATGGGCCAGAGATTGTCGTTGATAACTGCGCTCCTGGTTGTGCTCGCTGCATGCACCTTTGGGCCTGGCATCACGGCGCCGACCACAACGACGACCGCGCCGACCACCACGACCACAACAACCACCACCATTCCCCCGACGACCACATCGAGTACGACGACGACGACCACGACCACCACGACCACCATCGCGCCGACCACAACGACGACGATCCCGCTGATCACCGAAGGAGCTGTCGTGATCGTCGCCAACGCATCGGGTGTCACCGGCGCTGCCGCGCTCCTCGCTCAAGAGCTCAGTGCCCTCGGCTTCCACATGGCCGGTGCCACCAACACCGCCGGCGTCGAGGACAAGCTCGACGTCAGCAAGGTGTACTTCCTTCCGGCAGGTGCCGATGTTGCCTCGTCGATCGGTCGGATAATGGGCGGCATCCTGGTCGCGCGCATGCCGGTGCCGGTGTCGATCACCGGCGGTCCGGCACGGCTGGGCGATGCAACCGTCGTCGTGATGTTGGGCAAAGACCTGGCCAACAACAAGCCGATCCTGCCGGCAATCTGATTCCGGTTTCGTTCCCGAACCAAGAGCCCATGCCGGGGTTGGTGATGAAGCGCTTCGGGCGGTGATGAAGGCACTGCGTGGATGGATGACCATACCGATCACTCTTGTGGGTGCACATCCGCTCGCGTCCATCGCATGCTCGAAGTCGATGGTGCCAGGGAGATCCAGGTCGAGCCGCACGGCGTCGGGGTGCTCGTTCGACGCAAGCTGGATGGCCATTTGCCGGTCGCTATCCAATAGGTTGGCCGCGTGCCTCGAATGCTGACCGGCGCACAACTGATCGCCGAAGGCCGGGCTGCCGCGCCGCCCCCGGCACCGCCCACTGCTTTCCTGCGTGCCAACGGAGCGCGCTCCGAGGCCCAGTTCAAGCGGCGATGTCGAGACGAGGGCCGCGTGATGTACCACATGCAGGTCGGACTTTCGACGTGGGAGGCAACAGAAGCCGCACTCGCCGAAGTGCATGCCGCGCTTGCCGATCGTGGGCATGCCGTCCATCGATTCGGGCTCGCGCTCGACCGCGCAATGGGTGTGCCGGAGGACGAGCGGCATCTTGCGGTGAAGGAGACCGGACCACGAATCGGGCCCGACGAATGGCAGAGGCTCGGCGAGGCGGCGCCGATCCAGCCACACCTCGGCGACTACATGATTGGGTTCCCGGCCGGCTTCCAGAACACGTTGCGAGCCTTGTCGGCCGGTGTCACCACGATCGGGAATGTGGGCCAGTACACCGCCTACGACCTGCTCGGCGGGTCCGACGAGACCCTGGTCACCGAGGAGACGGTTCGGGCCCTGGCTGCGATTGGCGCACTGCGCGATCACGGTGCGCTCGCCCATTCCAACCTCGAGGACGGCTCGGCCACCCAGGCCTCGCACTTCGGCGCGTACGTCGGCTGGGCAGCGCTCGAGCTGTACGTGGTCGAGCACCTGATCGGCGCTCGGCTGACACATTGCTACGGCAACACGATCCAGAGTCCCGAAAGTCGCGCCGTCGTTCATTTCGCATTGGACGACATTCGCGGCCGCGACTCCATCGGCTCGATGGTGTACGGCAACACGGTCGATCAGCGCCCCGGTGACCGCGCCCGCAACATCGAAGTGTTCGAGGCCCAGTTGAGCTGCGACATCGCGTTACAGCTCCGCCGGCCAACCGGTCATGCGGTGAATCCAGTGCCGCTCACCGAGGCCGAACGTATTCCGAGTGCCGCAGAGATCGTGGAGATACACCTGTTGGCCCGTGAGATCGAGCGCGAGGTTCGTGCTGGCCCCGAGGCGTACGACTGGGCGCGACTCGAGCGACTCGGATCGAAGACAGCCGCATACGCCACCGAGTTCCGAGACCGAGCCGTCGCCGCGTTCGACGACGACGGCATCGACATCGACGATGCGGCACAGGTCTTGCTCGCCATGCGCCGCACATCGATGGCCGAACTCGAGCGACGCGTCGATCTGGCTGCCGCTGACGAGATCGCCCGATTGGAACCATGGAAGGCCTCGCACGTCCGAGCTCTGGCCCAGCGACTCGATGCGCTCGCCCCCCGCCTCGACGGCGTACGGGTCGTGCTGGCCGTGCTCGAAGTACACGACCTCGTTCGCGACGCCCTGGCCCGAGTCCTGCCGACCGCCGGCGCCGAGGTGATCCTGCTAGGTGCCGACGCACCGATCGACGGCATCATGCGGGCGGCGATCGAGGAGGACGCAGACGCGATCGTGCTGGGTGTCTACAACGGCAACGCGTTGGCACTGGGCGAACGCCTCGCTGCTGGCGCACGCGACCAAGGCTGGTGCGGCACCATCTACATGGGCGGGATCCTCAACCAGGACATCGGCCACGGGTTGCCAATCGACGCACGGCCGGCACTCGCCCAACTCGGTGTGCACTGCCTCGACACCGCCGACGAGTTGCTCCTGCTGCTCGCTCCCGGCTGAACGTTGCCACTTTGCTACGTTCCTGATCCGTGCGACTCGGGGCAATGCTTCTCACGGCCGACGTCGGCAATGATGCCGCGTTCCTGAAGGACATGGCTCAGTCGCTGGAAGGATCAGGATTCGACGGCGTGCTGACCAACGATCACGTCGTCGGCGCACATCCCGATCGCCAACGACCCGGTGAGAAGGTCCACACCTACGACGTACCGTGCCACGAGCCGCTGGTGTTCCTCACGTTCCTCGGAGCTGTCACCACGCGGCTCGAACTCGCCACGTCGATCGTCATTAGCACGCAGCGTCAGACGGTGTTGCTCGCCAAGCAGGCAGCCGAGGTGGATCTGTTGACGGGCGGCAGGCTTCGACTCGGCGTCGGTATCGGACGCAACTGGATGGAGTACGAGGTCCTGGAGCAGGACTTCTCGAATCGCGGTCGACGCCTGGAGGAGCAGGTGCAAGTCTTACGGCTGCTGTGGACTGAGGAACTCGTGACGTTCGATGGAAACTGGCACCATCTCGACCGCATCGGGCTGAACCCATTGCCAGCGCAACGCCCGATCCCCATCTGGATGGGTTCGTTCGTGGGGAACATCGTCGAGAAGGTTCTCGAGCGAACCGGTCGACTGGCCGACGGCTGGATGCCTCAGTTCCCACCCGGCGATCAGCTCGCCGACGCGCTGAATCGGCTCCGCGGATACGCGGCCGATGCCGGTCGCAATCCCAACGCGCTCGGCATCGAATGCGGCATGCGCATCGGCACGGGCGACGATCCGCAGTTGTGGGTCGACACCGCCGCCGCGTACAAGAGTCTGGGCGCGACGCATCTCCGCGTTTCAACGGTGGGTGGCGGTTACTCGACGCCCGACGAGCACCTGGCGGCATGGATCCAATGGATCAACACCATCTCGCCTGTCGCCCGCAGTTGAACCAACTCAGCGCTGAACAATACAAGGGAGTCATCGTGACAACAGCCATAGTGGCCGACCAGGTCGAGAGGGTACTGAAGCCCATTCAGCAGTTCGTGCGCGGCTGGATGATTGGTGCACCGAACGATCGTCTCGCCGTAGATCTCGGCATGCAATCGGGATCAGATCTGTGGATTGTCGGTCGCGCCGGCGTGCTTGGTGGCTGCGATGCCGACGTCGCCGCGGCAGGTCTCGGCTTCTTGTCGCCGGCCCGCGTTCGCGAGGCGTGGGAATCGCTTCCCGAGGGACTCACCCACCGTCAGGTCGCCGACGCATACGCCGCGCTGTGCTGCAGGTGGGGCGCATCCGAACTCGCCAAGTTCGAACAACCGCGCATGGAGCGGCTCGACGAGCTGGGTCGCAGAATCGCCAACGCTGCCGACGCCTCGATTGGCGCCGTGTTCGCCGGCTGGCGCGCACTGGCCCAGCCCGACGACGTCAACGCTCGGGTGGCTTTGACCGTGCACGTGTTACGCGAGATGCGTGGTGGCGCACACATCATCGCGGTCAACGCCTCTGGCATCACTCCGCTCGACGCGGTGCTCGCTTCGCCGGCGCCTCCCCCGCGAAGTGGTCCCGTGTGGGCCGAGCACCTCGGCTGGACTGGTCCGTTCGAGGAGGCGGCCTGGGCGAGGGAAGCCCGTGGGGAGGCCGAACGTCTGACATCGAGGATCGTCGCACCGATTTACGGGTCGATCGGTGAACCGGCTCTGGAAGAGTTCGCAGAGTTGATCGAGACAACACGCAACGCGATCGACATGTGAGTCGCAGCAATTGTCAGCTGCCGAGCTCCAGAAGCCTCAGCATTGCCAGCAACTCGGCAGGCTGGCCAACTTGGTGGCGCAGCGTCAGCGAGCCCCCTCGTTCTTGAAGCGCCAGGCGGGCAGCGACCAATGCGCCGTAACCGCAGCAATCCATGAAGGACATCTCTTCCATCTCCACCTCGACGACGTTGTCGAGACCGTCGACACATGCCCGCCGCACGCGGCTTCGGGTGACCATGTCGAGCTCACCGCCGATTCGAACCACGCGATGCCCACTTCGTCTCGAGACGCTGAGCGAGAATGGCAGGTGCTCGAATCCGTCGAGCGGATGTATCGCATGATCCCTACGCATGTCCCTGGTGCGCACGTTGATGTCTCCCCATGAAGAGGGCGCAACCAAGGTTCGGAGCCACGCGGCTAGAGCGGACTATCGCTCCGGAAGCACCGTACACCGCGATTGCCCGCGGCACAACGGATACTGGCTAACTCTGTGCCCGCCGCTCGGGCGTGGTGGCCGGCGGTGGCGGGACCCGGCGCCGGTCCCACACGGCGTCGATGTTGATCGTGCCCGCCACCAGCGATTCGGCAACTTCGGTGAGGCCACGATTGTTGTTGCGCGCGTAAGACCGCAGCCTGTCGAATGCCTCGTCCATCTCGACATGGCTCCGCTCGGAGATCATGCCCTTCGCCTGCTCGATCGAGATCCGGCTGGTGAGCGCGTGCTGCAGGTGGCCCTCGCGAACGGCGGCTTCACGGGTGGCCTGGTCCTGCACGATCGCGATGCTGGCCACGTCGGCGAGTGCCTGCGCAAGTGCGACTTCGGCAGTGGAGAGCGAGACGGGCTCGGACATGAACAGGTTGAGACAGCCGAGCACCAGATCCTTCAGCCGCAGGGGCACAGCGCAGACCGATGGGAAGCCGGCGCGCACGCTTTCCTCGGCGAACCGCGGCCACGGCGATGGCGTGTCGTCGAGCCCGGCGTTCGACACGACGGCACCGGAGTTGTAGCAATCGAGGCAAGGTCCCTCGTCGTTCTGGATCTGGAACAGTTCGAGCAACCCGACCTTCTCGGTCGATGCGCCGATCACCCGAAGATTTCCATCGGGATCCGCGAGAAGTATCCCGGCGGCAGCAGCCTCCAGGAGCTCGACGCTGCGCAATGCCAGCTGGGTGAGCACGTCGATCACGTCGAAGTCGTCGACAAGTGTGTCGACGATTTCGACGAACGTTGTTGCTGTCAGTGCTTGTCTCTGAATTGCACGTTGCTCGGATTCGTTTGACACAGGAATCACACCCCTTCTGCTAGTTCTTGTCTGTCGTCGCTCAGACGAAGCCGGCGTGCCACAATCTCCGCTGCAACGGCACCGACGGGTATTCCACTTGCAAAAGCATGGGCGCGAATGCGCACGAGCGCCTCCGCAACCGGAACTTGTAGTTGAATCGAGACCATTCCGGAAGCCTGATGAATTTCAGCACGGTAGGCCACGGCGTCTTGAAGGCCGTCGGCCAGCACGCCGAGGGGTGCGTTGTCCTGCATGCTGAGCATGGTCTCGGCCAACACACCTGCCATGACCCGGCTGTCTTGGTGTTGGCCCGAGGTGAGTTCCCCTTCGAGGTCCTGATACAGCGTCAAGACACCAATCTTCGCGCCATTGCTCGACATTGGATAGGCGAAAACGCCGCCAATTCCGGAGTCGCGGGCCTGCTCGACGAACGCGGGCCAGCGGGCGAAGATCCCTGCATCGAACCGCGGCGCGTGTACCGGCCGACCAGAGGCATACGCGTCTCGGCATGGTCCCTCACCCATCGTGAACTGCAAGTCCTCGAGGTTTGCCATTCGCTTGCTGGAAACACACAGCGGCCCGGTTTGGCCTCCACTCATCATTGTGATGCCGGCACCGGAGACGTCCAACACATCGACGCACGCGCTGCACCATCCCGACGCAGGTGTCGCGACAGCGCGAGCAAAGGCCACCGTGAACCGCATGGATTGGTCAATGTTCACGTCAGTGACCGCAGGCCATGATCTGAATTGCTGAGGTGACCATGCTTCCAACTTTCGCGGCAGCCTTCGGGCATGGTCTGGGCCAGTTTCAGTCGCTGCAAGGACTTGTCGCTGCAGGTTATCACTCGTTCGGGTCATCGGACCATGACGCTGCGGTTAATTGTGCGCGACACGGATAGGGTGGAATCGTCGCTCGATTTCCGGGTGGCACGCCCGCTCCAATCCTCGGCAGGCCGATTCTCGGCCACGTGCCGATGGAGCGAGGCATGGAGACAGTCCAGATGGCACCGGGTCGGGTTGCACGCGATCAACTCGCTCTGACCGAGGCAGTCAGGCCATCCCAACGAGAGCTCGTCGTCGCTCGCCGCTACCTGCATCTGAAGGCGGTGGTGATTGCCGCACTGAGCCTCGGCAGCTACTGGGAACTGGTGGCAACGCGCTCGTCGGTGGTGGCGAACATCGCGGCCACTGTCGTGCTGGTCTTGGCGCTCACTGCAGCTGCAACGTGCGTGTTCCACGACGCCAACCACGCGTCGTTCAGCACCTCGCGAATTGTCAACCGGCTGGCCGGATATACAGGCGACCTGCTCGGCGCCAGTTCATGGATCTGGCGCTTCAAGCACAACAACCTGCATCACGGAAACACCAACATGGTGGGGATCGATGCCGACATCGACCAAGCGCCATTTGCACGTCTAGCGCCCGCGCAACCGTGGCATCCGTGGCACCGCTATCAGCACCTGTACATCTGGGTGCTCTACGGGTTTTTGACGTTGCAATGGTTCCTGATCTCCGATTTCGTCGACCTGAAGAACCATGGCATCGGGCGGCAACGCTTCGCGCGTCAACCGCGAAGGCGCGACATCGGCATGATCGCGATAGGAAAGCTCCTCCACGTCGGATGGGCGATCGCGCTGCCGCTGGCGTACCACCGGTGGTGGATCGTGCTGACCTTCTACCTCGCTGTTTCGTGGACCGTGGGTCTGTTGCTGGCGACGATGTTCCAGCTCGCACACTGCGCCCAGCAGGTGCAATTTCCCGCGGCCGACATCGCCCGACGAGGTCCGGACTTCGTCGCCCACCAATTGCGAACGACCGTCGACGTGCACTGCCGGACCAAACTCGGCAGCCGGGCACTGCATTGGTTGATGGGCGGACTCGACTTCCAGGTCGAGCACCACCTGGCGCCGCGGCTACCGCACACGGTCTATCCACTGGTCGCCGAGCGTCTCGAACGCGCTTGTACCGACTGTCAGTTGACCATCCACAGTCATGCGACGCCGTGGCAGGCCGTTAGATCACACGCTCAATGGCTGAAGGCGATGGGCGCCAGGCCGTAAACCCGGGGGAAATCAAACATGCCCAGCCCGGGGACGGATCGGGCTGGGCATATTCGGGATCGCTGATGGAGGTCAGCGCTCGCTGAGGGGTCATCAGCGAGATCTCTGCCGAGTTAGGTCATGACGGTGGCTTCGGCGGAATGCCAAAGCCACCGCCGTGACCCGGTGCCTGTCGCCGTTGGGGACGGGTAACGACGAGACAGGATTCTGTCGCAAGGCGGGGACGACGAGCTTGGTGCGAACTGCCCGTCTCTCACTGGATCCTCCCTTGTGGAAATCAGTAACTGGCGGTTCTACTACCGCGATGGGCGACGATCTAAACATGGTCACCAAAACTTTTTGCCACGCCCGGTCGATCGCCAGAGCAGACCGTCCCATAGCCGACCGTCTCAGCCGTTGCACGTAGCGTGTGCCTCTACAACTTCCGGATCACACCGCAGCTTCAGCCAGGAGGATGACCCAGTGACTGAGATGGGAAACCACGATTCGCTCACCGTCGACAACGGTCCAGACGGCGCAATCGTCGTGCACGGCGACATCGACGTCGCCGGCGGTCCGAAGCTCGAATCCGCAATTGTCGCTCGCGAGACCGATGGTCCGATCGTCATCGATCTCGGTGACGTCTATTTCATCGATTCGTCCGGACTCCGAAGCCTGCTCGGCGCCAGTCGGCGGGCACGCGCCCGCAGTGCCGACGTGGTGCTGCGCAACGTCGGAGCCGAAGTCCTCCGCTTGCTCGAGATCACTGGTACCACGGACCATTTCTCCATCGAGAACAGTCGTGAGTGAGCTCGCGACGATCGGCCCGGTTCTGCTTCGGTTGCCGCCCGACCCGACGCTGTCGCGCGTGCTTCGACTCGCAGCCAGTGGAATCGCCGTCATGGCCGGCTTCACCGTCGACGAGATCGACGACGTCAAGATCGCGGTCAGCGAGGTCTTGCTCGCGCTGATCGAGCACGGCGCAGGCGAATCGATCGAGGTCGAGTTCTCCGTCGCTACTGAAGCGCAAGCTCAGTCGTTCATGGTCCGCGGCAACACGTCGACGAACACGTTCGATGTCGACCACCCCGACTTGCTCCTCTGCCGCACCGTCTTGGCCAGCGTCTGCAGCGAACACGGCATCGACCTGGTCGATCATCAGGCAAACATATGGGCGGCAGTGGCTCACGCCTCCATCACGTGAACGCGCACGACAGCCATCCCGAAAGTGACGAGCGGTGGCTACAGGATTCTCTCGAGCAGTATTCGAAGACCCGCGACATTCACCTGCGCGATGAAATCGCGAAAAGCACCTCATGGCTAGCAACGCGTGGAGCACGTCGGTTTGCGGATTGTGGGGAACCCTTCGATGATCTCGTACAGGTCGCGCGGATCGGCCTGCTCAACGCGATCGATCGATTCGACCCGTCACAGGGTGTGCCCTTCGGCGCCTTTGCAACACCGACGATCATGGGCGAACTGCGGCGCTACTTCCGCGATCACACGTGGGGCGTTCACGTTTCTCGCCGAGCAAAGGACCTTCGGCCGGCCGTGAACGTCACAATGGAAGCCCTGTCGAAGGAGTTGCAACGGTCGCCGCGGGTCTCCGAGATCGCGGAACGAATGAAGCTCCCGGAGGAGGCCGTGATCGAAACGCTAGAGGCAAGCAACGCGTATCGATCCCGTACTCTTGATCAGACGGGACGAAACGCTCCGGCGATCGAGTCCAATCTCGATGAGGTGCTGAACCGACAGGTCATCGCCGGGTTGCTCGACCGGCTGCGCCCGCGCCAACGCCAGATCCTGTACCTCCGATTCTTCGACGAGCTCAGCCAGGCGCAGATCGCCGAACAGATCGGTACCAGTCAGGTTCACGTCGGCCGGCTCATCGCCTCGAGCCTGGCGCAGCTTCGCGAGCACCTGCGCGAGGACCCGCCCGAGTCCTGAGTTTTCGGCCCCTGAGCAGGCCACCGTCGTTTGAGGCGATGGCGGCGTGGGTACAAGGACAGGGCGTTGGCCTACCGCGCACATTCAAGGAGCCACTGATGGCATCAAAGACCAAACAGAACAGTGCCGGCCCCACCGTGCTCCACAGCCGAAACGTCAGCTCGAAACGGCAAGCATCGTTCACCGTTCCGACGTTGTCGGGCGACGACGGATCGGCTGTTGCCAAAATCCTCCAGCAACGTCTCGTCAGCCTGCTCGATCTCGGGCTGACGTTGAAGCACATCCATTGGAACGTCGTCGGGCCCAACTTCATCAGCGTCCACGAGATGCTGGATCCCCACTACGCGGGCGTGCAGGCGATGATCGACGATCTCGCCGAGCGAATTGCGACGCTCGGCGGCGTCCCAAGCGGGCTGCCCGGCCGCCTCGTCGGCGATCGCACGTGGACCGACTACCAGCTCGATCGCGCCGACTCGTTGTCGCATCTCGGGGCTCTTGACGTCGTCTACGAGGGCATCATCCGCGACCATCGCGCCGCTATGGAAATGACCAGCGCGCTCGACCACGTGTCAGAGAGCATGTTGACAGACCAGACCCGCATTCTCGAGAAGAACCAGTGGTTCGTCCGATCGCACCTGGCCGACTGGGCTGGTGGCATGGCGAATGCAGGTGCGGACTCGACGATGGGTGCAGCTCGCGCGGTGGCCGCGAAGAACAGCCGCAATGCAGTGCGAACCAACGACACCCCGAAGAAAGGCCGATCATGATTCCTCGAATCGTCAAACGACGAATCCGCCCGATGTGGCTCGCCGCGCTGGCAACCGCCGCCTGGGTCAACCGCAGGGACGTAATGCGCTGGACCGACTTCATTCGACGAGCGTTCTCGCAGCGTCAATCGAGGCCATTGGCCGACATCATCACCGAGGCCAAGGTCCGCGCAGCCGTGACATCGGATCCCGTGCTTCGCCGAGACCCGGCGTTGAAGGATCTTGCCGTACGCGATGGTGTTGTGACCTTGCTCACCAACACAGCCGCGTGGCCCGACTCCGATGCACACGTGCGTAAGCTCACCAAGATCAAAGGTATCGAAGACGTCAAAGCGCTGACTCTCGCCGACAGCTGACACGGCCTTGGACGACTCGCCATCCACCCCGCGCTGGGGCGCACAGACCCAGAAGGCAATCGACAACTTCCCGGTCTCGGGCGATCGAATCCCGTCGTCGTTGATCGAGGCGTTGGCGATGATCAAGTCCGAAAGTGCCAACGTCAACAGTGCGTTGGGCACGGTTGCCGCTCCTATCGCCGACGCAATCCGCCAGGCTGCCGACGAGATCGTCAGCGGAGCAATGGCCGACCAGTTCCCGGTGGATGTCTTTCAGACGGGTTCGGGTACGAGCACCAACATGAACATGAACGAGGTCATTGCCCACCGAGCATCGGAGATGCTCGGTGAGGCCGTACATCCCAATGATCATGTCAACGCCTCGCAGTCCTCGAACGACACCTTTCCGTCCGCCGCCCGCATTGCGGCTGTGATGCAGCTCACCGCGACGCTGCTTCCGGCCCTCGAATCGCTTCGAGCCTCGTTGGTCGATCTGTCGAGCCGGCATGTCGACACCGTCAAGATGGCTCGCACTCACTTGATGGACGCGGTGCCCATGACGTTCGGGCAGGAAGTGGGCGGCTGGGCACGAAGCGTCGAGCTTTCGATCGATCGGATCAAGTCGATGCTGCAACGACTCGCAGAACTGCCCCTTGGCGGAACGGCGGTCGGCACCGGGCTCAACGCGCCACGAGGTTTCGCCACGAAGGTTGCGCAGCGCTTGAGCGCCCGGACGGGTTTGTCGTTCACCGAGGCGACCAATCATTTCGAGGCGCAGTCGAGCCAGGATGCGATGGTCGAGGCCGGAGCAATGTTGAAGGTGGTCGCACTGTCATTGCACAAGATCGCCGGAGATCTTCGGCTGCTTGGGTCGGGGCCGAATGGCGGGCTTGGTGAGATCACGCTGCCCGCACTTCAGGCCGGCAGCTCGATCATGCCGGGCAAGGTCAACCCGGTCATCCCAGAGGCGGTGCAACAGGTTGCAGCTCAGGTCGTAGGCAACGACGCTACCATCACATTCGCAAGCACCATGTCGACGCTCCAACTCAGCACCGCCATGCCGATCACGGCTCGAAGCCTGCTGTCATCGATCCATCTGCTGGCGAGCGCGGCAACGCTGCTCGATTGTCGTTGCATCCGCGGCATCGAGGTAGACGCCCAACGCATGCGCCGCAACGCGGAGCGATCACCAGCGATCGTCACCGCTCTGGCACCACGGATCGGCTACGACGCGGCAACCCGATTGGTTCGGCAGGCTGAGGATCAAGGCATATCGCTGGCCGAGTTGATCGAGGCGCAGGGCGATGCGCCCGATTCTGGATCAGCAGTCGATGCACTGTTGGCGATGACCCGGCTGTCCGAGACTCCTCCATCGGGCTGAGCTAGTCGCCGACGAAATCGACGCACAGGAGCGCGAGATCGTCGAACCGCTCGGTGACAGATGCCGCAAGCGTGGTGACGAACTCGTCAGGCGACAGTTGAGCAAGCGAAGCGGCGAGCTCGGCCAATCTGCCCAGTCCGATGTCGAGATGCTCGCGTCGGCGTTCGACGAGACCATCGGTGAACATGACGACACGATCGCCCGGGCGCACGGCGATTGACGACGACTCGTACTGCTGGTCGGCAAAGAACGCGAGGGGCGCACCCGGCCGCTCGTCGAGATGCACCGACGTGCCGTTGGCCATGACCAACAGTGGCGAAAAGTGACCGGCTTGGGCCCATCGCAGAGTGCGTGCGGCAATGTCGAGCACCGCGAAACAGCACGTCACGAACGGCCCGTCGGGATCGTTGAGACGTACGGTCACATTGTTCGCACGCCGCAGAACGTCGGCCGGCTCGATGTGTTCAGGCGCAATGGCCCTGAAGATGTTGCGAACTTGCACCATGAAGACGGCCGCACTGTGGCCATGTCCGGCGACGTCGGCGATCACCAGGGCAACATGGTTGTTGTCGAGCGCGAAGACGTCGTACCAGTCGCCTCCGACCGGCTGTCGTGGATCCATCGGTTCGTACACGGCGGCTATCTGCACGCCGGGCAGTTGCGGGAGTGTCGTCGGCAGAGCAGCGGCCTGCAGGAGTCTGATGGCCGTGTGTTCGGCCTCTGCGTGCAGCGCAACCGCTCGCGCTGCCTCCTCAGCGAGCACCACCTCGGTGATGTCGCGTGACGCGGAGATGTAGCCATCCCCGAACTTGGCGACCTGTACCGTCCAGTAGCCCTGTCTGCGTTGTCCGTCGACTCCATGCTCGATGGAGCTGTCTGCATTGAGAGGATCCGCGTACTGCACACGATGTCCTTGGTACGGGATGCCCGAGTCGACGACGGCGCGGAACTTCTCGAACATGCCTGACTCGCGCCAATCGGGATGGACCTCCGATATCAGCTGACCGACCAGCCCGTCCGTGCCGCGTCTGGCGCCGCTCGAGCCGTGACTGTTGACGAACTCGATCACGAAGTCGACGATCTCACCGCGCTCGTCGCGTATTGCACGCCCAACGTCAACGTCGTCCAGCATCGCGTCGAGCGCATGACGGAACTCGATCTCGTGCGCTGCCTGGCTGGCTACATGCTCGTCCTGATTCACCGTGAGTTGCCGATGCAAACCCCGCTCAACAGTGTCTCGATGACGCGACTCGCGGGTATCGCTGAGGCGGTGCGCCAACAGGACCACTCCCGACGCGGCCACAACGAAGAGGACGATTCCGAAAAGGTCTCGGTTACTCGCCACTCTCCAAGATCGGTTCGGCGGGGTGAACGCCCACCAGACAGCGAGAGAACTGAGCGCACCCGCAAAGGCTGCCGCTCGTAGCCCACCGAGGAGGGCCGCAGCCACGCACCCCAACAACAGGAGAACACCCGGCCGATAGGTGGCGATGTCATCGATCGGAGCGAGCAGGGCGGTGATGACGACGGGCAGGCCGATACCCAACACCGAGTCCCTCACATGCTGACGCTGCTCGGATTCGCTTCGTTGCGGGGTGCGCTCGACATTTCGTGGCTGTGCAGACAACGATCGGCTCACGTCGTGCCAGGGAAGTCGCCAATGAGGCATCGGACGGAATCAGGCGTGGGAGAAACCGAAATATCCGCTCGCAACCTCGTCTCCGTCCGTCTTGCACACAGATAACGTGCCGCATCTGGTACCCAGATCACCCCCTCCATGAAACCTCGCAACTGAGGTTTCGGTGGCCACGCTCCGGGGTATCAAGCTGGCCGTGATCTGGTGCGACCTGCGTTTGTGCAACCTTCAAATGCGCGCTCGCGGCTGCATCACGGCATCCTCGACGAGCGCGACGACGTCATGAATTCCAGCGCCGTGGATCGCGAACACAAGACATTCGACGCCGTGCCCACCAGCGCGCGACATGCCCGCCAGTTCGTGAGCGAGACGTTGTACCTCCACGGAGCATCTGCTGGTGTGGTGAGCGACTACGCGCTGGTGGTCAGCGAACTCGCCAGCAACTTCATCGAGCATGGCGATGGATCGAGCCTGATCATCTACCTGGACGTCACCGACCCCGACTGGTGGGACGTCGAAGTCGTCGGCGGCGCGGTTACTGATACCGCGCCGATTCCCGACCCCGATACGTGGCGGGTCGCCCCAGCGGAGGACCCGTCGGGGCGCGGGCTGGGCATCGTGCGTCACCTGATGGACGACATCGTCACCGTCACCACCGGAAACGAGATCAGCATTCGCTGCCGCAAGCGGCGACGCTAGAGCTGAGCGGTTGCCGCAGGAGGTATTGCCAAAACGCCGAAGGACGGCCGTCGAAACGGCCGCCCTTCAGAGAGCACAATCGTTGCGAGTCAGACGTTCGCGATGACCGTCGACTGGCGTGAGTAGCGAGGCAGCAGAAGAGCGGCCAGTACCACGACGACACCGACGATGACCGCCAGCCAAGCCATCGACGATTCGAGGGCGAGTGAGTTCTTGAACGACTCGGTCTGTACTGCACCGACGAAGCCGGCGATACCCAGGACGGCACCGAAGAAGATCTCGCCGCTGCGCGAACGGGTCGCGGCACTGATCAGCAATGCGAGACCGATCGCGATCTCGATCAGGCCAAGGGTGGTTGTGTGCGAGAAGCCTGCAACCTGTACGACGGGATCGGACATCTTGCCGTCGAAGCCGCCGCGAACGATCGCGATCAGACCGGCGAGCAGGAGTACCAAACCGGCGATGCCGGCGATGATTGCATCGGGAGCGAACCGCGATGCATATGCCGTGCGAACCTGGCCAGCCGTAGTGGGAGCGACAACGGCAGCTGCCGGCACGACAACCTGGCTATTGACCGGGACATCGACCACAGCCGCCGCTGGCTCCTGCACCACGACATCGCTTCGCTCGTGGATTGGACCTTCAGTGAACGACATGACGTTTTCTCCTTGATGACTTGGGAACACTGCTCAGCGGATGTGCTGGGCCGATATGCACATTCGTGAATACCCGATGACCAGCACCCCTAAACCAAATCAACGACCCAACTAGGCTGCGGCCGTGCATAGTCTGAGCAGTCGATGACCCGTCGGCCTCGCACGCGGTCTGCCCAGGCCAGCATCGCTCGCGCTCGAGGCGTGCAACTCGGTCAACGAGATCGACTCACGATTGCAGCGACATTTGGTGTCGCCGCAGGCACCGTCGTGACCCTCGCCAGTTCGTGGCAGCTCGCCCTGCTGGTCGGATGGGATGCGGCCGCGGCGTTCATCGTCGGTTCCGTTTGGATGTTCATCCCGGTACTCGATCACGTCGGGACGCAGCATGTTGCGCTGCGCGAGGACGACAGCCGCGCCCTGGTCGACGTCGTGATGGTCGCTGCATGCCTGATGAGCCTCGTCGGCGTCGTCCTGGGTCTCGCCCACTCGAGGCAGCAACATGGTGCAGGTCGTGCGATCCTTACCAGTGTCGCGGTGTTGACCGTCTTTCTGTCGTGGTTCACGGTTCACACGTTGTTCGTCCTTCGCTACGCGCGGCTCTATTACAGCGGCCCACCCGGCGGGATCGACTTCCCCGGCACCGACGACAAGGCGCCCGACTACCTCGACTTCGCGTACATGTCATTCACAGTTGGGATGACCTTCCAAGTGTCCGACACGGGAGTCGTTCACCGATCGATCCGTCGCGCCGTCACCCGTCACGCACTGTTGTCGTATGTGTTCGGCACCGTCATCGTCGGGATCGTGATCAATGTGGTCGGCGGCCTGATCAGTTAGCAGCACCAGCAGGCGCGTTTGGATCAATCGTCGCAAGGGAAGTGTTGTTACCGTGCACCACATGTCGGGGTCCGAACATGACGGCCTCTACATACCAGGCCAGCCCGGCAGCGTGCCGTCGGGCCCCCCGGGCCACGACGTCGGCGAAATCGCCCCCGTCACCAAATCCAACACCTGGTCCGACGTGCCGTGGCGCACCATCGTCGGCGCCGTAGCGGTCGTCGTTGCCACGTTTCTGCTGTTCTACCTGCTCCTCGCTGCCGCCCGCATTGTGACGTGGGTCGCGATAGCCGGCTTCATGGCGGTCGTCCTCGCGCCAGTCGTGACTCGACTGGAAGACCGCCTCCATGGACGACGTTCGCTTGCAACCGGAACGGTGATCGTCGGCACGCTGGTCGCCCTCTTGGGTGTGCTTGCCCTGTTCATCATGCCAGTAAGGACTCAACTCGTTTCCATCATCACCGATCTTCCAGGAACCGTGCACGATGCCGCTGACGGCAGGGGCCCGATTGGCAACATCGTGCACAAACTGGGTATCGAGAACTACATCAGGGACAACGAAGGCAAACTCGCCAGCGCGGCGAACCGACTCAGCGACTCGTCGTTCGAGTATGCCCAGATGGCGTTGAGCGCCGCATTTGCCTTTGTGACCGTCACGCTGCTGACGTTCTTGTTCCTCAGCCAATCTGCGGCAATCGGCCGAACGGCGCAGAACTTCATCCCGTACCGAAGGCGGGCCTCGGCGCAACGAATCGCCGCGGATGCTGCGAGCGCCGTCAGTGGCTATGTGATTGGCAATCTCATCATCAGCCTCATCGCTGGTCTCGCCGCGTTCGGATTTTTGGTTGCCCTCGGCATACCAAGCCCCGTTGTACTCGCACTGTTCGTGGCCGTCGCCGACCTGGTACCGCTCGTCGGCGCAACCCTGGGCGCCGCAGTTTGTGTGATCGCCGCCTACCTCCATTCACCGACAGCCGGCGTGGTCTCGCTGATCTTCTTCATCATCTATCAGCAGATCGAGAACGGGGTGTTGTATCCCTGGATCATGGCCCGCAAGGTCAATATCAACCCGCTCGGAATCCTGCTCAGCGTGCTGCTCGCCGTCGAGGTGTTCGGAGTGCTTGGTGCGCTGCTGGCCGTGCCGGTGTCGGGAGCACTGCAGGTGGTCATCACCGCCGTTCGTCAGGAACGACAGCGAGAGCACTTGGTGTTACCCGACAACTTTGCCGACGGAATCGACTTCGGGAACGAAGGCGCGCCCTCTCACTAGTCGGGTGGGCCGAATGTGATTCCGGCTGTGGCAGCGCGCCTCGCCGACTGAAGCGGACGCCATGGGCGCCGAGACCTGACCGCAACAATGACTTCTCTCGGCGCCGGCCGAATGGTCCACCCCTTCCCCCAAGCTGCCAGGCATCGTATATCCGGCAACACCGGATATATACGGTGACCTGGTACGCCAAAAGCGGCAAGCACGCACCGTCACCATCCGGTTCACGACACGCGAGGCGCGGTTCCCGACTTCTCGAGCTGATCAGCCGTCAGCTCGTGCCGGACCAGTGTTCGGCGAGCAGTTCGATGCTGCGGAGACGGGCCGTCAGGTCGTACGCAACGGAGGTCACCATCACCTCATCCGCGCCGGTGCGCGCAACGAGGTCCTCGAGTTCTACGATGACGGTGGAGATCTCACCGACGATCCGACTGCTGGGGAGGCGATTGGCCTGCTCGAGATCGGGGTGCACGGCGGCGTCTTGTGGTGACGGCAGGCGGATGAAGCGGCCTGTGCGGCGTCCGAGTGACGTCAATCGACCCGGCGCTGAATGCCAGTCGGCATCCTCTTTAGAATCGGCAGCGAGCACGTTGGCCGTCACGATCATGTACGGGCTGTCGAGCACGACGGACGGTTGGAACGAATTGCGGTACAGCTCGGTTGCCTGCATCGTGCCTCCGGTGTCGAAGTGGTGGGCGAAGGCGAACGGCAGCCCGAGATGACCGGCGAGTTGGGCGCTGTACCCACTCGACCCGAGCAGGAATATGTCGGGCGACGAGGCGGCGACGGGTGTCGCGCGGAAGTGCTCCCACAGCCCACCTGTCGTCCGCGGGTCGCCGAGCAGTCCCATCAGATCGAGGAAGTCGCGAGGGAAGTCGTCCTCTCCGAGTGGACCCGACGTGCGGCGCAGGACTGCAGCGGTGCTTTGGTCGGTGCCCGGCGCGCGTCCGATGCCGAGATCGATTCGCCCGGGGTGAAGTCCTTCCAACATCGCGAACTGCTCGGCGATCACGAGCGGCGCATGATTGGGCAGCATCACGCCGCCGGAACCGACCCGGATGTTCGATGTGGTTGTAGCCAGATGAGCGATCAGCACGGCGGGCGAGGTGCACGCGACGCTGGGCATGTTGTGGTGTTCGGCAACCCAGAACCGCGTGTAGCCGAGCTCGTCGGCACGCACGGCCAACGCCGTCGTTGTGCGCAGAGCATCGGCACTCGACTGATCGTCGTTGAGCACCGATAGGTCGAGCACCGACCGTCCAACGGGTTTCAGCCGAGTCGGCACGTTACTCAGCACGTTCCTTCTCCGGCGCAACCCGATTCCATGGCGGTGACGAGTCGGGCGAGCGTCGCCCGCAGGTCGTTACGTGCGGTCGGCGACAACTCGTCGAACAGCCGGCTAATCTCTGCGAGTCGCGGCACCAGCGACTCGTCGGCAGCGGCTTGGCCCTGACCGGTGAGCTCGAGAAGGGTGGCTCGACGGTCGCTGGGGTGTGCCACGCGGCGCAACAAGCCTTCGCTTTCGAGCGAGTCGGCCACAGCAGTCATGTTCCGAGCGCTGAGCCCCAGTGCGTCCCCCAACGTCTTCATCTTCGCCGGCCCCTGGCAGTGCAGCACTTCGAGCAGGCGAAGCCTCGGATAGCTGAGACCACCGGGGGACTTTGCGTCGAGCCATCGAGTGAACAGATGCGAAAACCTGGCCGAGAGCTCGAGCAACTCGCGATGAGGAAGCTCTGTCGCCGCCCCCGAACCAGTGTTGAGTCCGATGCTCGCCTCGATGGTCACGGTGCCCAGGGTACCCGATCTGCGTACCGAAGAGATTGTCTTGACAGTAATAGTTACTTCTGTTACTATTGCGCTAGCTACTTTCACCGGGCTCCAACTCGGTCCTACAAGGAGAACTGATCAATGCTCGCAACACTCCCCCTCACCACCGGCACCTGGGCGTTCGACCCGAATCACTCCGGCGTCAACTTCAAGGTTCGGCACCTCGGCCTGACCAACGTGCGCGGCCGTTTCAACGGCGTCGACGCCTGGCTCGAGATCGGCGACGATCTCTCCAGCACCCGCTTCGGGGCGACCATCGATCTCACCACGATCGACACCAACCAGGCTGACCGCGATTCGCACCTCCGTTCGACCGACTTCTTCGGTACCGACACCCATCCGACCATGACGTTCACGTCCAGCGCAATCCGCGACGTGGGGCGCGACGAGTACGAGGCCGTCGGCGACCTCACGATCAACGGCGTCACCAAGCCGATCACATTGGCCGTCGAGTTCACGGGTACCGTCGATGCGCCCGATGGAAAGTTGCACAGTGGATTCGTCGCCACTACTCAAATAGTGCGCGACGACTTCGGCATCGACTTCAACATGCCGCTCGGCATCGACAAGTTCGCCCTCGGCAAGAAGATCGACGTCGAGATCGACGCGCAGTTCAGCGCACCGCAGGCCTAGCTCACGGTGGGCGCCCGAGGTTTGTCGAGCGCCCGCAGCGGGTACCCACGGTCATGACTCAAGTGCTGATCGCGGTCGACGATTCCGAATCTTCCATCAAGACCGCACGCATCGCCTATTCACTCTTCGGCGACAAGGCGAGCTACACGGTTGTCAACGTCGCCGACCAGACTCCCATCATGTGGGGCGGTGACGCCCTGGTGTGGGGAGTGGGGTACCCGATCATGATCACTGCGCCGACGCCTCCCGTTGCTGCCGTCGCAGCGGGTCCCACTGGGCAATCCGCGCCGACCGACGAACGGCCCGTGGTCATCGACAACGCACCCATAGACGCAGCGATTCAAGTGGCCAGCGATGTCGCCGCAGAGGCACATCTGCCGTCTCCACAGGTCGTGGGCGAAGTCGGCGACCCAGCGACCGCCATCATCTCGGCGGCCCACCACCACAAGGCCGACGTCATCGTGGTCGGCTCGCACGAGCGAAGCTGGTTCAGCAAGCTCTTCGAGCCATCCGTTGCAGGCGCAGTGGTTCGCGACGCCGACATCCCGGTGTTGATCGCCCGCTAGCGGCCAGCATTCGGAGTCAAAATTCCCGCGTATGAGTGAGTCCTCACTCATGTAGCCTGACCGTCGTGCCGCGCCAGATCCTTGATCGAGCCCGAGTTGAAGACCCAACCGAGCGCGCCGCGGAGCGCAAGGTCAGGGCAGCACCGATGCCGCCGGCCGATCGACGAGCGGCAATCATCGCGGCGACGATGCCGCTGCTGCTGGAGCACGGGCCGGGCATCACGACTCGCCAGATCGCCGAGGCTGCGGGCATCGCCGAGGGAACCATCTTCCGCGTCTTTCCCGATATCGAGTCGTTGGTACAAGCCACCGTGGATGCCGCCTACGACCCTTCGCGGGTCGCCAAGGAACTTGCGGCGATCGATGCAAATGCGTCGTTCGAACGCCGACTCGTCGAGGGTGTTCGCATTCTACAGAACCGACTGACCAGCGTCTGGCAGTTGATGTCGATCAATGGTGTTCCGAAGCCAACGGCTTTCGGTGCGACACGAAACAAGCTGGATCGTCCCGACGTCGGCGCGCTGATCAATCTCCTCGACCCGTACCGCCATCGGCTACGACGGAGCCCCGCGGTCGCGGCACATTTGTTGCGCGGCCTCACCCTCGCTGGCACGCACCCGGCCCTGACGAGCGACGACGGCCCGATGACACCCGAAGAGATCGTCTCGTTGCTCCTCGACGGCATGCGCAACCGCAGCCGCAATTCGGGCATCGTCTGATGCTCGTCCGACTCCTTCGGACCTATCTGCGCAACTACAAGCCGCAACTCATCGCGGTGTTCCTTCTGCAGGCCGCGCAGACCGCCGCAGCGCTGTATCTACCCAGCCTCAACGCCGACATCATCGACAAGGGCGTTGCCAGAGGCGACACCGGTTACATCTGGTCGACCGGTGGCCTGATGCTGGTCATCACCCTGGTGCAAGTGGTCTGCGCCGCCTCGGCCGTGTACTTCGGGGCAAAGGCCGCGATGGGCTTTGGGCGG
Organism: Ilumatobacteraceae bacterium; assembly: GCA_040006755.1. Lineage (GTDB taxonomy): Bacteria > Actinomycetota > Acidimicrobiia > Acidimicrobiales > Ilumatobacteraceae > JAENVT01. Next base: position 21,201 of record JBDTWJ010000036.1, read on the forward strand.
GATGTGCGCAGCGGCATCTTCCATCAGGTATCCGACTACTCGGCCAAGGAGATGGGACACTTCGGGGCACCCTCGCTGATCACGCGGATCACTAACGACGTGCAACAAGTTCAGATGCTGGTGCTGATGACGTGCACCCTGCTGGTCGCGGCGCCCATCACTGCGGTCGGTGGGGTCGTCATGGCCATTCGCGAAGACGGTGGGCTGTCATGGATCCTGGCGGTGTGCGTCCCCGTACTGGTGATCTGCATCCTCACCGTCGTGTCGCGCATGGTGCCGCAGTTCCGCAAGATGCAGGAGCGCATCGACATGGTCAACCGTGTGCTCCGCGAACAGATAACTGGGATCCGCGTCGTGCGGGCGTTCGTTCGCGAGCCGGCCGAATCCAAGCGGTTCGTCGACGTCAACGCCGACCTCACCAGCACCGCGCTCAAGACCGGCCGGCTGCAGGCTTTCTTCTTCCCCATCGTCATGCTCATCCTCAACTCTTCCAGCGTCGCGGTGCTGTGGTTCGGCTCTGGCCGGATCGACAAGGGCCAAATGCAGATCGGCGCGCTCATCGCCTTTTTGAGCTACCTGGCGCAGATCATCATGGCCGTGATGATGGCAACCTTCATGGTAATCCTCGTTCCGCGAGCAGCGGTCTGCGCCGACCGGATCGTCGAAGTGCTCGACACTCCGTCGTCGGTCATGCGTGCCGAGGTGCCTGTCACCGAGGTTCACACGACCGGCCGTGTCGAGCTACGTGATGTGGGATTCCACTACCCAGGTGCCGAGGCTCCGGTGCTCACCAACATTTCGTTGCTCGCCGAGCCCGGTCAAATGACCGCGATCATCGGCAGCACGGGATCTGGCAAGACCACCTTGCTCAGCCTCATACCGCGGCTCTTCGATGCAACGTCCGGCGCTGTGCTGGTGGACGGTGTCGACGTGCGCGATCTCCATCCCAACACGCTCTGGGGTCGCATCGGGCTTGTTCCCCAGAAGCCGTACCTCTTCTCAGGAACGGTTGCCACCAATCTGAGGTTTGCTGATCCAGAAGCAACCGAGGAGCAACTTTGGGAGGCCCTCGAAATCGCCCAGGCTGCCGACTTCGTGCGAGCAATGCCCGGCGAATTACAGGCCACGATCGCGCAGGGCGGTTCGAACGTTTCGGGTGGCCAGCGCCAGCGGTTGGCCATTGCTCGGGCACTGGTGCGCAGGCCGGAGATCTACCTGTTCGACGATTCGTTCTCCGCACTCGATCTGGCCACCGATGCCAGGCTACGCGTCGCGCTGGCGCCGAACACTGCCGATGCGACGGTCATCATCGTTGCGCAGCGTGTGTCGACCATCATTCACGCCGACCAGATCCTGGTCCTCGAAGACGGCGAATCCGTCGGCCTCGGCACTCATGCCGAACTCCTCGAGTCATGCCCCACCTATCGTGAGATCGTCGAGTCACAGATGACCATTGAGCAGGCCGCATGAGCGGCAACTCGAACAGTCACCGACCGGACGCCGAGCTCGACGACGATGAGGTTGTCCGACCGCCTGAGGCCCGAGCCGGGGCGGGTCCCGGGCCGATGCGCGCCATGGGAATGCCGGCGGAGAAGTCGAAGGACTTCGGCGGATCCACCAGACGACTGCTGGGTCGGATGCGGGTCGAACGAGTGCGGGCGATTGCGGTGCTGTGCCTCGCGCTTCTCAGCGTGAGCTTGACTGTCACGGGGCCGAGAGTGCTCGGTCACGGAACCGACCTCATCTTCAACGCGATTCGCCAGGGCCGACACATCGACTTCCCCGCGTTGCGCGGTGTGTTGTTGACGGTACTCACCCTGTACGCGTGTGCAGCGGGACTCTCCTATCTGCAGTCATACACACTCGCCGGTGTTGTGCAGCGCACCATGTACCGGCTGCGATCCGATGTCGAGGACAAACTCAACCGCCTGCCGCTCAGCTATGTCGACGCTCAGCCGCGTGGCGATCTGCTCAGCAGGGTCACCAACGACATCGACAACATCTCGCAAAGCCTTCAGCAAACCCTCAGCCAAGCGTTGACCTCAGTGCTTTCGCTGATCGGTGTGCTGGTGATGATGTTCGTGATCTCGCCGCTGCTCGCACTCGTTGCCGCGGCCACTATCCCTACCTCGTTGTTCATCATTCGGTTCGTGACGTCGCGGTCGAAGAAGCGATTCGTCGCCCAATGGCGGCACACCGGCTCGCTGAACGCACAGATCGAGGAGGCGTTCACCGGCCACGCTCTCGTGAAGGTGTTCGGTCGACAACACGATGTCGAGGAGCGGTTCCGCAACAAGAACGAGGAGCTGTATACCGCCAGCTTCGGCGCGCAGTTCATCTCCGGCATCATCCAGCCGGCGATGATGTTCCTCGGCAACCTCAACTACGTGGCGATCGCGGTGGTCGGCGGCCTCAAGGTCTCGTCGGGCTCTTTGAGCCTCGGAGATGTGCAGGCGTTCATCCAGTACTCGCGCCAGTTCACCCAGCCCCTGACTCAGCTGGCCGCGATGGCCAACGTGCTGCAATCGGGCGTCGCCTCAGCGGAGCGAGTCTTCGAGTTCCTCGATGCCGAAGAGGAAAGCGAAGACCCCGCCATGCCAGTGGTCGATCTGGACCCACGCGGCAAGGTCGAGTTCGATCACGTCGCGTTCTCGTACGACGCGAAGAACCCACTCATCACCGACCTCTCGTTCGTCGCCGAGCCCGGCCGAACGGTTGCCATCGTCGGCCCGACGGGTGCCGGCAAGACGACCCTCGTCAACCTGATCATGCGCTTCTACGAGCTCGACGGCGGACGGATCACCCTCGACGGCATCAACACCGCAGAGATGAGGCGGCACGACCTTCGCTCCAACGTAGGGATGGTGTTGCAAGACACGTGGCTGTTCAGCGGAGCGATTCGCGACAACATCGTCTACGGCAACCTCGACTGCACCGAGGAGCAATTCCATGAGGCGGTGCGCGCCACCTACGTCGATCGCTTCGTCCACTCGTTGCCCGACGGCTACGACACACTGATTGATGACGAAGGCGGCACGGTCAGCGCAGGCGAGAAGCAATTGATCACCATCGCCCGTGCGTTCCTCGCCGACCCGACGATCCTCATCCTCGACGAGGCGACGAGCTCGGTCGACACCCGCACGGAGGTGCTGATCCAGAAGGCGATGGCGGCTCTGCGATCGCAACGGACGAGCTTCGTGATCGCGCACAGGCTGTCGACCATCCGTGGTGCGGATCTGATCCTGGTGATGAGCTCGGGCAACATCGTCGA
>JBDTWJ010000037.1:0-24158 GCA_040006755.1 Ilumatobacteraceae bacterium
TGTTGCAACTCGACGAGATCGAGATCGTCGCCGAGTTGCGCGAGTGCAGAGACCAGCGAACGATTCGAGGTCTCGGCTATCAGGATTCGTCTGCGCAGCTCGACGAAGAGTCGTCCGTCACCTGCTTGAGCCGCCTGTCGAAGCGCTCCTTCGTTGCCAACATTGCCGGCGAGCAGCATCGTGACGACGTCGAGATAAGACGACAGTTGGTATCGCAAATCGCGTCGCTGCTCTGCCGCAGCCGATCGCATCGTGGTGTGCACGATGAGAGGACCAATGATTGCGCCGGTGAGCGCGAGCGCGATTGGCATGATCACGCCCATCGAGAGCAATCCGAGCATCTGCCCCATCGCCAACAGCAGCGTCGGCCCGAAAAGCCCAGCGACTGCCGCAGCGACGAGGAACGCGGACTGAACCTCCGGCGACCGCCGTGCGAGGCGCAGGTCAGCCAGCACATCGGGCCGCATCCGAAGGTGACGAGCCAACGCGCGGCCGACGCGCGCCCAGGGATCACTTGGCGCGGTTGCGACTGTCTCCGGTGCGCGACCGAGATGAGTCGAGATCTTGGCCAGCGATGGCCGGCGTTGCGCAACGCCGGTCAACAGCAACCAGACGCCGCCTGAACCGAGCGCCGTCGCGATGATCAAGCGGGTCACGGCAGTCATGTGTAGGCCTGCCGCAGGGTGAGAAAACGAGCGGGTCGTGGGAACGTTGCGAGGCGGCCAACCCATACGAGCAGCGCGCCGTACCCGAGCAGGACAAAAGAGAGGAAGACCTGACCGGACACATCGTCGTATGCGTTGAGGTAGGAGCTCCGAGCGAACAGGAACACGCAACAAAGAAGCGCACACATGACCAACGAGACCATCAAGACCTCTCGGCGCATCGGCGCCCGTTCGGCTTCGACGATGCGCCGACGATCGGACTGATGGCGTGCCTGCACGGCCAGCGCCGACAGCACATCCTCGGTCTCCGCACCTCGCGACACCGCAATGAGCAGGCCAACCGCGACAAGGTCGGCCAGTGGCTCGTCCATGTCGTCGGCGAAGCGTCGGAAAGCGACCTCCGCCTGCTGGCCTGCGGACAGCCGGGCGAACAACAGTCGCACGTGGGGACGAATGCAAGGTGGGCAGGTTTCCGTCGTCGCGCCAATAGCCCCCACCGGCTGATTGCCGGACTGCAGCACATCACGGACGTTCTCGACCCAAGAGGCCAGCGCCTCGGTTCGTTCGACTCCAACATCGACGTTGGTGCGACGCTCTTGCATCGAAGTGACCATCCAGCCAACGATGAGGCCGACGACGGCCGCCGGGATGATCCAGCCGGATATCGAAACGATCAGGCCGGAACCAACGACTCCCGCAATGATCGGAGTTCCATGAGTTGGCGGATGGCGAGCAGGTGCGGATTCGTGGTGCCAGCCCGACCATGCAATCGCCAAGCCGACCACGAGGAGCACCGCAGCCACGACGAGGACCAGTTCGCCGTGATTCATCGCAGCACCATCTCGTCGTTGGGAACGAACAGTCCGTCGGGTGCACCGGCCAACCGCAGTCTGCGGAGATGGTGCTCCGACAGCGGATTGTGTTGCACGAACTGACCGAGCTCGCTCATGCCCCAGGTCTCGGTTGAGCGAACTCCCCCGTTCTCGCCGCGGCCGCCATACTCGACGATCGAGGTTACGCACCGCTGCGGCATGCCGACGTCGGTGTTGCGAACGAGGTCGATGTGGATGACGAAGTCGATGGTCTCGGCGATCAGGCTCCACACCGCGTACTCGGGCAACTTGGTGTTGCTCTTGGCAACGTAGAAGGCAAGTCGGCTGAGCACGGCCTCGACCGTGTGAGCATGAATTGTGGCCATCGAGCCGCGCTTGCACATCGACGCCACGTCGAGCATTTCGAGCGCCTCGTCCTCGACCAACTCGCCGACGATCACTCGGTCGGGGTTCAATCGGCGCGTCAGTTCGACGAGTTCTCTCGCGGTGACTGCGCCACGGCCTTCGGTGTTCGCTTGCCGTGTGTACAGCGCCGGCGCGTCAGGATGTCGTGGGTCGTCCTCGAGACGTAGCTCGAGCAAGCCCTTCTCGACCGTGACGATGCGCTCCAACGGCGAGACGGCTCCGAGTAACTCTTTCAGCAACGTCGTCTTGCCGGCGCCTGGTCCACCGGAGATCAAGATGGTCATTCCCGCCTGCACGAGCGCTTCCAGCTGTGGGACGAGCCAGCGAGGGAACAACCCACGGTCGGAGAGCCCGTCGAGACCGACGCGGTTGACGGTGAATCGACGTATCGCGAGCCGCGGTTGCGACGAGATACCGCTGCGGCCGGGGCCACCCAGCACCATGACCACACGAGAGCCATCCGGAGCCTGAAGCGTGACCATAGGTGATTGCTCGTCTAGACGCGACTCGGCGACACCCATCGACAATGTGAGGCGGCGTTGGAACGCGTAGAGGTCGTCGGGCGAATCCCAGAGCTGACCCAACGGCTCCTTGCGGCCATCGGAGTACGACACCCACGTGACTCGATGTGAGTTGACGTCGATCTCTTCGACCTCGGGATCCTGCATGTAGGGTTCGAGCGGGCCGGCGCCCACGGTCTCGGCGTAGGCCGCGGCGCGAAGTGCACGCTCCGTGTACTCGTCGAGCAGCGTGTCGCCGCGCTGCAAGCGGATCTGGTTGATCCGAGCCATTTCCTCGGCCATCCAACGACCCATCAACAACTCCAGGCGGGCGCGATCTTCGCGGAGGCCGATCCGTCGCTGACCGTCTGTCGCATTGAATCCCGCGACCTCGGTGGACGCGGCATCGCTCTCGATTGCTTCGACCAGCCGTCCCGACAAACGGTCCGTGAGCTCGCGAACCATGACCCTGTCGACGTTCATGATCGGATGTCCAACATGGAGTCGTATGTCCGTGTGTGCCTCAAACTCGCCGACAGCGAGCCGGCCAATTCGCCAAATGACCGCATGAGCGGAGAACGGCGAAGCCGGACCGCTGAACCGGATCGGCCTGCGAGCACGGCGGCGGCCCACGGGTCGTCGGCGACATCAACAACGGTGTCGGCCCGGACGAACGCGGCCACCTCGTCGGCGGCATACGGACGAGAGCCGATGAGGGCGACGATCGTGGGGATCGAACGGACGGATAGTTGCGCGGTGAGTTCAGCGACCCGTTCCAAACCGAGCGCTGCAGCGGCGGCCGAACCCGAATGCTGGCGATGGGCAACGACCACGATGCTGGCCTGCGTGACCAACGCGGAGAGAGCCCCACGCTGGCGACCACCGTCCGCGATCACGACCGTTGAATCCAGCATCGAGAACACCGGGAGAACCGATGCCGTCGCGGCGAGCACGACCGCCGCTGCCTCGACGGCACGCGTGGGAGCGACGAGCACATCGAGCCCCGACTCGGCACGTTGGACCATCGATACGATCGTTGCCCACGAACCCGGCGCAGAAGCCGCGGCAACGTCGGCGAGACCGGGCGACCGTGGCATGCCGAGCCACGCCGCGAGACAGCCACCTGCGGGATCGAACTCCGCGACCATGCACGGCTCGCCGATCGGCCACGCGGCAGCCATACCCAGTGCGGTCGTGGTGGACCCGTCACCAACCACCGCGACGAGGCTCACGGCGTGCTGCCGGTCGGATCGGTACCGGGATCCAGCAGAACCACTCGAACCCTGGTCGCGCTGGCGACGGTCACGGCATCGGCGGCGGTCGTCTCGAACGAGATCGACATCTCACCGGTCACGGAATCCGGTGCGGCCGGCAGTCCCACCACACGACCGAGCACTGGGCTGAGCGGAACCCCGTCGCCGGCGGTGGGTATGACGATCTGCACCTGCGACCGCTCGCGCAGCCCCGCGGGGAGCTCGCCGGAGGGAATCGTCACCGCTACGACAGCCGATCCCGGCGCCACCAATGGCCGTGCCTGCAACAGACCCGACGCCAAGAGCCCGCCTGTGACGATTCGAACTTTCGTGTACTGCCCGATGATCGCAGCGAGATCGACCGACTCGACGACGGCGAGGGAAGGGTCGGTGGAGAGCTCGATCGAACGCAGATCGCTGGCCGCGATCTGGGTTCCAGCGGGCAGATCACGGACGACCTGCAGAACAGCCACCCGTCGGTCGGCGGTCGAGAAAACCAGCAAGACGGCACCGATTGCGATCAGCGACAGCAGCGTGCCGGCGGCAATGCGGACCCGAGATCGAGAAGAAGGCCTGAAGCTGCTTCGCGGCGCGACGACAACGGGTCGTAACGCCTCCGCACGCGTTGTATTCACAGATTCCGCCACTTTCCGCCCTTGGCACCCATTGGAAGCAGACCTGCGGCTCCGCAGCCGTCACACATCAGGTCAACGCGCTCCGCGGCCATATCTATCTCCCTTTCGCGACACAGATGCACGGTGCATTCGAAATAGGGGAAAGCTTGACGAACCAGCTGACAACGAGCGGTCGACCAATCGCAGTGGGTAGGCCGCCGATCACTGCGATAACCTCAGCGTTCGCTAGGAGAGGTGCCAGAGCCAGGTCGAATGGACCGCACTGCTAATGCGGGGACCGCCTTCAAGCGGTCCGTGGGTTCAAATCCCACCCTCTCCGCCATGTGACGGGCCGGTGGTTGAACCGCCGGCCCGTTGTTGTCCGTCGCCCGCCGGGCTCGGTCCGAGGCCAGGTACGAAATCTCCGGCGTGCCCGGATATCGGGTGACTTGACTCGCCGGGAACCCCTCATAGAGCGCTCCAATGTTGCATTTGTGTGACGATGGGACTAGACACATGTCATCTCAGAGGCCTTTTCGGGTCCCGGCGGCACCCGGAGGGGTGAACAACCAACCATGCAGCACGACAACTCCGACGATCCTTTTGGGTTCTGGAACGACGAACCCACCAGGCAGTTGAAGCGAACCCACGTCGGCGCACGGTCGCATGCCGAAACTCGAATGGTTCCGGTAGTCAGCGCGGACCGCACCCGACCGGTGACGGCGCTGCACCGTCCCCGCAATCCGTTGCTGACGCGCATCGCCCTGATGGGAGGGGTCACAGTGCTGCTCGTGCCGTTCGCCCTCAGCCTGCGCAAGGACAACCCGCCAACCGTGCGCGCCGCCGAGATCCAGGCGGTCGACACGATCCAGGTTGGCGTATTGCCACAACCCGCCCCGACGGTGGCAACCCTGACACCGAACACGACGGCGGCCCCGACCACCATTGCCGAGACAACTGCCGCGGAGGTCACGCCGGCTCCGACCGAGGCGATCGTGAACACGCCCGCGCCGACCGCGCCGACCACCACTGCACCGAAAGTGACCAAGCGGGCGGCCACGACAACCACCCCGGCTCCGGCCGCTGCGGCCACACAGGCGGCCGACCGCTCGTGCGCGATGACTTACACGATCGTGAAGGGTGACGCCTGGTCGAGCATCGCCAGCAGGGCGACGGTGTCGATGAAGAGCCTCCTCGCTGCCAACGGCGCCACGGTCAACACCCTGCTGCTTCCGGGCAAGTCCATCTGTCTGCCGACCGGCGCGGTTGTACCCGGCCCAGCCGCCACCAATCCCCCGGCCGTCAAGGCTCCCGCTACTACGCAGCCCCCGACGACCCAGCCCAAGGCGCCAGCACCGACGACTCCCCCACCGGCCACGTCGCCTCCCAGCACGCAGCCACCCGCACCGCCCAACGTCTACACCAAGGCGCAGGCCGCGCAGATCATCCGCGACGTGTGGCCGGACGACCTCGAGGACGAGGCGATCCGCATTGCCACCCGCGAGAGCAACCTGATTCCTACGGTCCACAACTCGTGCTGCTACGGCCTCTTCCAGATCTACTACACAGCTCACAAGGCCTGGCTTGCCAGCATGGGCATCACCAGCGCCGCCCAGTTGTACGACCCGCAGGTCAACGCGACGGCCGCGTACGCCTTGTACCGCAACTCGGGCTGGGCGCCTTGGGCGACCTCGTCGCCAACCACCACAACCGTCGCCTGAGTCCGCTACTCCGGCCGTCGTAGGATGCCGAGATGTTCGAACTCACGGGTGAACTGCTCGCCGAATTGAAGTCGATCGACACGCCGACGGTCTGCAACGCCTTGGAGCTCCTGATTCCCGAGCGCCGCGGTTACGGATATACGACCAGGCCGCTCGTGTGTACCCGGCCCGGGCTCGCGCCAGTGGTCGGTCTCGCCCGCACGGCGACGATCCGCGCAGCTCACCCGAGCGACCCCGACGTCGATCAGGCCTACGCGCGGGACGCGTACTACGCCTACATCGACGCCGGGCCGAAGCCGAGCGTGGTCGTCATTCAGGACATCGACGACGAGCGCGGCTACGGCTCATTCTGGGGTGAGGTCAACAGCAACATCCACAAGGGTCTCGGATGCGACGCCGTGGTCACCAACGGCAGTGTGCGTGACCTTCCCGACATCGCCGACGGGTTCCAGATGCTGGCCGACCGGATCGGTCCATCACACGCGTTCGTTCACGTGGTCGACTTCTCGCGACCGGTGGCGGTTGCCGGGATGCGCGTATCCGACGGCGACGTGATACACGCCGACCAACACGGTGCCGTGGTGATCCCACAGAACGTGTGCGCGGGAGTCAAGGAGGCCGCCGATCTGATCGCTCGACGGGAGCGCGTGCTCATCTCCGCCGCGCAGCAACCTGGATTCAATGCCGAAGCACTGCGCCGGGCCCAAAGTGAGGCCGCCGAGATCTGAACCCTCGACGAGGCAGGGCACCGAATCTCCGGCACAGGCGGAGATCGGGTACCTGGCCCAAGTCGCCGTGCTGCATCTCGGGTCCTACCACTACACTCATTTCCCGACATAGGCGCCCGTAGCTCAATGGATAGAGCATTTGACTACGGATCAAAAGGTTGGATGTTCGAGTCATCCCGGGCGCGCTCCACAGATCTGCTCGCCGAGCTGGCGTCACAATCTACGAGGGCTCCGGCCGCCCAACGGCGCGTGACACAATGGTTGTGCGCGTCGACGACATCCAGACCGCGACGGGCAATGACCGACCGCAGCTACGCTTCGCCGCAGCCGACACCGTTCGGTCTATTTCGTTCCCACGATGCAGCGCGCCACGCCCGGAACCCGGACCTTGCCGTCCTTCTCATACGCGCTCACGTTCGCGATGACGGTCGCCGCAATTCGCTCCCGGGCCGGTTCGTCGACCTGCTGGAGCGCCGCAACTGCAAGCGAGACGTGCTCGCTCATCATCTCCCAATACTGCGCGGGCGACGACGTCACCAGCTCGACGTCGACGTCCCACTCGGCAACGTCGCGCAGTCCCTCGGCCTCGTACACGGCACTCACATATCCCGGCGCCGCGCACCGGAACATGTTCGGTCCATCCGGGTCCGGTGGCGCCAACACCACCTCGGTCATGATCGCCTGCATGAGGATCTTCGTCCACGGGTTCTCCTCGGGCTTGACCCACACCGACGAGCAGATGCGCCCGCCCGGCTTGAGCACGCGGGCGAACTCCGCCGTTGGTTTGGCCGCGTCGGGGAAGAACATGTACCCAAAACGCACCGAGATGCTGTCGAATGTGACGTCGTCGAACGGTAGATCGTCGGCGCTACACACTTTCGTCTCGATATTGGTGACCCCCTGCGCGTCGGCTCGCCGCGCTGCGACCTCCAGCATCTCGGGGACGAGGTCGGTCAGCACGACACGTCCCTTCGGCGACAGTCGGGCGATACTCAGACCTGGCTCACCCGTGCCCGCGGCGATGTCAAGATGCTGCTGGTCCTCGGCAATATCGAGACGCTCGATCATCGCTGCGCCGACCGGGCCCAACTGATCCATGATGACTGGGTCCCACTTCTCCCATCCGCCAGAGAGCCCCGCCCAGGTCGCTCGCTGGGCGTCTCGGATCTCATGGGCGCTCAGCATCGACCCTCCCGTTATTGATAAGGAAACAAAACACGAAGGCACTGCCCGGCGTGAGCGCATCATGCCCTGACGGAGGAGAAGATGCAAGACGTTGCGGTGAGTTGGAGGTTCGAGTCATCCTGGGCGCGCTCGTCGACTTCTCAACGGAGTGCTCGCTACTCACCCGGGGTGTGGGCAACCACTCGAATGGAACGTACGATCTCGCCGTGACCGCCGCGCAGTCCACACTCCAGATCGACAACGAGCAGGTCCGCGTGACCGAGTGGAGATTTGCTCCCGGCGCCGAGACGGGCATGCATCGCCACGAGATGGACTACGTCATCGTGCCGCTGTACGACGGGGCGCTTCGCATCGGGACCGAATCGGGAAGCTCGGAAGCCGAATTGCGGGCCGGCGTGTCGTACAACAGGCCTGCCGGTGTCGAGCACAACGTCGTCAATGCGAACTCCTTCGAATTCGCATTCGTCGAGATCGAGTTGAAGAACACGGACGATCTGGCGCGAAGGCGTGAGGCCGTGGTTCGTCGGCACATGGCGTCGGAGAACGATCGCCGCTTCGACGACACGATCGCCACGTTCGCCCATCCCCGCTACGAACTCGTCGCCAACGGGCTCGTCTACGATGGCGACGAGGATGTGCGTCGCTACTTCAAGGCGAGCCGCGATGTCGTGCCCGATCAGCGCAACGAGCTGATCTCGCTGCACTGTGCCGGCGATGCTGTGATCACCGAGTTCTGGTTGCTCGGCACGCTCGCCGGGAGCCTGAGCGACCATGAGTTCCGCGCTCAGATGTGCGCTGTCTTCGAGTTCGAAGGCGGCAGCGATCGAATCGTATGCGAGCGCGTCTACTGGGACCGAAGGACGATCACGGACCAATTGACCGGCATCTGACCCGCAGAGTCGCGCCCGAGCGGCCAGGGAGGTGATCACCCTGCGCAGCGATTAGTTATGCCGGACAGCGATTCACGTCGGGGGTACCGACGTTGCTGGGGCACAGCTTGGGATTGAACGGCGCGAAGTCGCCCTTGCGATTGTCCCAGCCGGGCACGACCCACGCGTGCAGCATCCAGAAATCCCCACCGGCGATGTAGGTCCCGTCGCAGGCATCGGGTCCTGGCGCCTGTTCTCGAACCACCCAGCCGCCGTCGACGCACAGCCCACGGTGCTGGTGCCAGTGATCGTTGGGTCCAGCGAAGCCTTCAGGAACGGAGGGCGACTGCAATGCATAGGAGTAGCCGACGAGCAGGGCGGGACTCCGTCGTTCGTCGAACAACAACATCGACGGCGTCGCCGGATCGAATGGCTTGGCGATCTGCGACCACAGCACCCAATGCGTGCCGATCCCACCCGACGGAGCAGTGGCGCGCACGTAACCGAGCGCGAGCGCCTCGTCCTCCGTGTCGTGCGTGGCAGTAGCAGCCGTCGCCGCGTTCCATTGGACAGCAAAGATCGAAGCATCCGCGGGCCCGAGTACGACTTCTGCCGACACGTCGGTGTGTGCGTGGTTCGGGTCGGAGGTGGGTATGCCGGCGCCCGTGCTGCCGAGCGACACGATGGCTTTCGCTTCGCCCTCGCGCAGTTGGACGCGCTCGGCACGCGAGGTCGGGAAGAAGGTCTCCGGCGTCGCCGCCGCGGTGACGCCGTTGACCGACGGCGACGTGCCGTTCGGGGCGTAGACCATCGACGCCGCAACGAGCCCGGCTACGAGCGCCACGAAGACCGGCCATCTGCGCATGGCCGTTGTTACCAACCGCCCATCGCCGTGTCAAGCAACACTGATCGAAACTGACCCAAGTGAGGCCATCGCAAGGAACGTAGGGTGTTCGGCATCGAGGCTGTCCTTTCCGATGAAGAGCGACAGGACGAGTCGCATGTCGCCCGCGCCGAGCAGTTCCCGTGGCGAGCGGTGCTCGCGGCGATCATCGTCTCGATCGCGGTGCGTGCCCGCTTCATCGCCACGCCACTGAGCTCGGACGAGGGTGGATACATGGCAGTCGCCCGCGCGTGGGCGTCGGGAAAGAGTCTGTACACCGAAGCGTGGGTCGATCGACCGCAAGGACTGCTGGTGCTCTTCCGAGTCTTGAACGCGGTCACCGGCGGTTCTGGCGAATCCATCCGAGTGATGGCCATCCTGTTCGGTTGTCTCGCCGTCGCAGGAGTGGCGTACGTCGCCTACGCGATCGCGGGCCAGCGGGCAGCAACGCTCGCGGCGTTCCTTGTCGCCGTCGCATCGGCCAACGCGCGCATCGAAGGCTTTACCGCCAACGGTGAACTGTTGGCGGGCGCCGTCGCCGTAACCGGCATCGCGGCGGCATCGGCCTATCTGTGGCGCGGCCGCGGATCGTGGTGGCTGTTCGCCAGCGGAGTGCTCGCTGGATGTGCAATCTCGTTGAAGCAATCGGGGTTCGACGGATTCCTGGCATTGATCGTGTGCCTCATCGCCGGTGGCGTGACCCAAGAGCGAACCTGGCGCGAGGTGTTGCGGGAATGCGCGGTCTGTGTTGCTGGAGTTGCGACCGTGCTCGGCGCGCTCTTACTTCACGGAGTCATCATCGGGTTCAGCGACTGGTGGTACGCGTTGGCCGGCTATCGAATCGGCGGCCTGAATGCGGCTTCCGATGCGGACTGGCATCGATTCGGAATCACCTCACGCATCGCCGCACCGACCATCCTGCCGCTCGCTGCCATTGCCGTGATCGGCTTCGTCCTGTGGCTGGTGCGAAGCCGCAGCGTCACCCGCGCGAACGTTCTGCTGCCGGCATGGATCTTCTTCGCAAGCATGGCGTTCCTGACCGGCGGTCTGTTCCACCGGCACTACTGGGTCACGCTCACGTTTCCACTCGCCACAGCGGCCGGAGTCGCCATCTCCAAGCTGAAGTTCACGTTGTGGGCGGTCGCGGTCGCTGTCCTCGTCGTCATCCCATCCTTGATCAGCTCCGAGGGGGTGATTGTGATGGATCGCGGCGCTGCGTCGGTGAGTGCACACAACGATCCGCGCCTCGTGATCGACGAACGCGTCGGCGACTGGTTCGCCGACAACCGGACTGCGGGATCGACCTTGTACGTGATGTGTGCCAGCCCAGCTGCGTATGCCGCCGCGGATGCGATCCCGCCATACCCATATCTGTGGCTCGACGGAGTGTTGCACGGTAGGCGCTCGCAGGAGCGACTCGTGGAACTGTTCTCCGGCGACCATCCGCCGACCTTCGTGGTCGGCTATCAATCCTCCTCGATCTGCAACCCCTCGGGGGAGGTCACTGCCCTGCTCGAGGAACGCTACGCGCCGACCACCGCGGTCGACGGTGCGACCATCTCGAGACTTCGCAGCTTCGACGGCGCCGGCGCGGGGTAGACGGGTGATTCCGCTGCTGCGTACAGTTCGGCTCACATCTCGGATCGACGACCGGAGGCACGCATGGCACTGAGCACGCAGACGATGACGGACGAGCAACGCAAATCGGTCGCAATCGAATATCTGAAAGCGTTCGACAACGGTGGAGTGACCTCGGATGGCGGCAGCATCCTGGACCTGTTCGCCGCCGACGCGCAGGTCTACTTCCCGAAGTGGGGATTGGCCAACGGCAAGGAGAACATCGGCAAGCTGTTCGGCGATGTCGGCGCCACCTTGAAGGGCATCACCCACCACTTCTCGCACTTCAACTGGGTCTTCTCGGGCAGCGACACCATCGTCGCCGAAGGTACGAGCCACGGCGAGCACCAAGATGGTCCGTGGCGTGCGGGCAACCCCGAGTCGGGCGCCGGCCGTTGGTGCGACGTGTTCGAGATCCGCGACTGGAAGATCCAACGCGTCTTCATCTACCTCGACCCCGACTACGCAGGCAAGGACACCGCCCGCTACCCCTGGCTGAAGGGCTGACGCTTCCGCGCAGCCGCGTTGCCATCGACGCGTCGGGCGATCCGTGACGATCGGGATGCAAGATCGAGGCAACGATCGCAGCACATTCTGACGCCGACCATCTCATCGCCCAGGCCGAGTTGGAACAGGATCTCATCGCGGATAGCAGGAGCGACAGGATTCGCATGAGCAGCCGAAGCCAGGTCGAATGTGTCGCCTGACCCCTGCGCTCGGGTCGGAGGTCCCTGGCGACCAGGAGGCGACGGCCGTACGGTGAATGTCGGCTCAAAGGAAGAGGCGGCCATGAAAGCACTCGTTGTCTACGAATCGATGTACGGCAACACCCGTCACATCGCCGAGGCGATCGCCGATGGGCTGCGCTCATCTATCCCGACCAACGTGTGGCTCGCGCGCGACGCCGCGGTTGCTGATCTCGACCAGGTCGAGTTGGTGGTCGTCGGCGGGCCGACACACGCGTGGGGCATCAGCACCAAGAGAACGCGTGACGCTGCCGCCGTGGATGCCGCAAAGCATCCCGACCACCTCCTGGAGAACGCCTCGGTCGTCACCGGTGTCCGCGAATGGCTGCACGGAAACAGGCGACTTGGCTGCTGCCGCGCAGTCGCGTTCGACACACGGCTCGCAAGGCCGAAGCTGTTCACTGGATCTGCCGCACGCGCCATCCAACGCAAGCTGCACGCAGCGGGCTTCACGACCTTCGACACGTCGCACAGCTTCACGGTCACGGGTTCTGCCGGACCGCTGTCATCGGGCGAGATCGAGCGGGCCCAACAGTGGGGAGAGTCGATGGGGCGTAAGATCTTGGACCTCACGGCGGCGCTGCCGCCGCAAACGCCAGCAGTCATGGCAACCACGAGGTGATGACCTTGGTCGAGCTCAGCTCGCCGCCGATCTATCCGAGTCAATGGGAGAGCGACGTCGTTCTGACCGACGGAGGCACGGCACACATCCGGCCGATCCGGCCCGACGACCTCGAGCAACTCCGCGCACTCCACAGCCGCCTCTCACCACAGACGATCTACTTCCGCTTCTTCTCACCGATCCCCAGGATCCAAGAAGGTCAGCTCCATCATCTGGTGGAGGTCGACTATCGCGATCGATTCGCCCTGATCGCCGAACTCGACGGGGTTGTCGTCGCCGTCGTGCGATACGACCGTGGCAACGACGACACGGGCGCGGAGGTCGCATTTGTCGTCGAGGACGGCCAGCAACGCCGTGGGCTGGCAACCGTGATGCTCGAGCACCTTGCCGCGGTTGCAAGAAGCAACGGCATCGACCACTTCGACGCGCAGACGCTTCCCGAGAACCGGGCGATGATCGACGTGTTCCGCCATGCCGGATTCAATGTCACCAGTCAGTTCGACGACGGCCTCATCAGCGTCACCTTCCCGATCGCTCCCTCGAACGATCTCGACGAACACATCGAGGATCGTGATCGCGTCGCCGTCGTCGCTTCGATCCGGCGCATCCTCAGCCCGAGGTCGATCGCGGTGATCGGAGCAAGCCGTACACCTGGCACCATCGGCTTCGAACTGGTGCACAACCTGGTGCGCGGCGGCTTCACCGGGGCCGTGCTGCCGGTCAATCCGTCCGCTGGATCGATCGCCGGCATTCATGCGTACGCGCGTGTCGGCGACACACCAACTCCTCCCGACCTGGCGATCATCGCCGTTCCAGCGAGTGCCGTGGCAGACGTCGTCGCCGAGTGCGGCACGGCCGGCGTCGGCGGCATCGTCATCATCAGTGCGGGGTTTGCCGAACTCGGCACCGACGGTCGCGCGGTCGAAGCCTCACTCGTGAAAACGGCACGCCGGTACGGAATGCGAGTCGTCGGTCCGAACTGCATGGGACTCGCCAACACCGACTCAGCGATCCGGATGAATGCCACGTTCGCACCCGTCGATCCCATTCCCGGCAACGTCGCCTTCATGACCCAATCGGGTGCCCTCGGTATTTCGCTGATCGACGAGAGCGGGCGGCGCGGCATCGGTATCTCGAGCTTCGTGTCGGTCGGCAACAAGGCTGACATCTCCGGTAACGATCTGCTGCGGTACTGGGAGAGCGACGAGAAGACACAGGTGATCGCCCTGTATCTGGAATCGTTCGGCAACCCTCGCAAGTTCGTACGCATCGCCTCTCGGGTGGCTCGGGCCAAGCCGATCGTCGCCGTGAAGTCTGGCCGTAGCCCTGCTGGTGCACGCGGTGCAATGTCGCACTCGGCCGCGTTGGCCACCTCCGACGATGTCGCCGAGCTGGTGTTGTCGCGCGCCGGCGTGACGCGGGTCGACACGCTCGAGGAGCTGTTCGACACCACGCAGGCATTCGCCAGCCAACCGGCGCCCCGTGGACGGCGAGTCGGCATCGTCGGCAATGCCGGCGGCCCGGCCATCCTCGCCGCCGACGCCGCTACCGCTCACGGATTGCTGGTGCCTGAGCTCAGCGCCGAGACCCAGGCCAAGCTCGCCAGCTTCCTTCCACCTTCCGCGGCCATCGGGAATCCTGTCGACATCGTCGCCTCGGGATCGCCGGTCGCCCTCGAACAAGCACTCCGCGTCGTCCTCGAAGATCCCGGCATTGACGCAGTGTTGGCGATCTACGTGCCCCCGCTCCCCGATCGTGACCGATCGATGCTCGATGCAATCGCCACAGCTGCCGCGAGCCGCCCCGACAAGACGATGTTGGCCACCGTCCTTGCTGGCAACGAGACCGTCCAACTCGACGGCATCAGAGTCCCGACGTATCGATTCCCCGAGTCGGCCGTGCGAGCGCTCGCCCACATGGCGAGTCGATCGGAGTGGCTGCAAGCCAGCGTTTCTGAGGCTCCCGAGCTGCTGATCGACGAATCGCAGTCGCGCAAGGTCGTGCTCGACTATCTGCGCGATGTTCCTGAAGGTGGCTGGCTCGACATGCCATCGGCCGTCGCGCTGGCAGCAGCCGGTGGGCTTCCGCTCGTCGAAACAGCGATCGTTCCCACTCTCGACGAGGCCGTGGCCGCGGCGAAGAGGTTGGGCTTCCCGGTTGCACTGAAAGGTTCTGGAAAATCGATTCTCCACAAGACCGATCTCGGCGCGGTCAAGCTGTCGCTCGCCGACGAGCAAGCCGTCGTCGAGGCCGGGTCTGCGATGCAAGAACGGCTGGGCGACGGACTGGAAGGGTTCGTCGTGCAGAGCATGTCGCCGTCGGGCGTCGAGCTGCTGGCCGGCCTCGCCACCGATCAGTCCTTCGGACCGCTCGTGATCTTCGGGGCCGGTGGCACGGCAGCAGAGCTCCTGAAAGATCGAGTCGTTCGCCCCGCGCCGCTGACTTCTGCCGACCCTCCCCAGATGGTCAGCGCGCTGCGGATCTCTCCGCTCCTCGACGGGTACCGCGGGGCGTCACCCATCGATCATGCACCGCTCGAAGCGCTGCTGACACGACTCGGCCAGCTGGCCGACTCCATACCGGAGATCGTCGAGATCGACCTCAACCCCGTCATCGCTACGCCCAACGGCCTACACATCGTCGATCTGCGCATTCGAGTAGCGCCGAATGTCAGTCACCCTGAGTTGTCGGTCCGCCGTTTGCGGTGAGGGACCGAACGTCGGTCGCCGTTCATGGCTTGACCCTGGCAGACTTTTGGCATGACTGAAACCACGGCAACTGACCAGCGACGGCAGGCTGCCAGGGCACTGGCCTGCCTCGACCTGACGAGCTTGAACGACGACGACACGCCTGAACGAATCGACGCACTCTGCGATCGCGCACTGTCGCCCGCGCCGGGGATCGATATCCAGCCGGCTGCGGTCTGCATCTATCCGAACTTCGTGGCGCGCGCCAGGGCCCGGTTGGGTGGCAGTGGCATCGCCGTCGCTGCGGTCGCGAACTTCCCGCTGGGAACCTCTTCCATCGAGGACGTGATCGCCGAAGTCAAACGTGCGATGGCCGACGACGTCGACGAGATCGACTGCGTGTTCCCGTTCCGCGCTTACCTCGCGGGCGACCATCTCGTCGCAGGTGAACTGGTGCGGCAGGTCGGCGAGGTGTGTCACAGCGGCAGCCATCCCACATTGCTGAAGGTCATTCTCGAGACCGGGGTGCTGCACGAAACCGAAACCATCAAGGCAGCCGCGGCAGTCGCCATCGCCAACGGTGCGGATTTCGTGAAGACCTCGACAGGCAAGCTCGAGCCCGCCGCCACGCCGGAGGCCGCTGCCGCCCTGCTCGACGTCATCGGCGCCGCGCAGCGAACCGGCCAACGGATCGGTCTCAAGGTTGCTGGCGGCGTCAAGACCGTCGAAGATGCCTCTGTGTACCTCGATCTCGCCGATGGTTGTCTCGAGCCGGAAGCCCACCCTGGCAACTTCCGCTTCGGCGCCAGCGGGCTGCTCAACGACATCGTGCGCGTGCTCGGCAGCTCGCTCGACGCTGAGTTGCCGACGGACTACTAGTGACTACAAGTTCGCCGCGCTTTCTGCCGCAGGAGACCATCCGTGCCAAGCGAGATGGTCTGCGCCTGAACGATGCCCAGATCGAGCAGTTCGTACAGGGAATCACCGACGGAACCGTTGGCGATGCCCAGGCGGCGGCGTTTGCAATGGCGGTGTTCTTCCGAGGAATGGAGATCGACGAACGAGTTGCGCTCACTCGAGCAATGGCGCAATCCGGCACCATGATGCACTGGGACCGTGCCGAGCTGCACGGACCTGTCGTCGACAAGCACTCCACCGGCGGGGTCGGCGACAAGGTCAGCCTGATGCTGGCGCCATTGGTGGCATCTTGTGGTGCCCATGTACCGATGATCTCGGGTCGCGGGCTCGGCCACACCGGTGGCACGTTCGACAAGCTCGAGAGCATCCCCGGCTACCAGACCTGTCCCGACAACGACCTGTTCCGCAAGGTCGTTGCCAAGGTGGGATGCGCGATCATCGGCCAGACGTCCGATCTCGCCCCCGCCGATGGTCGCCTCTACGCGATACGCGACGTCACGGCGACCGTCGAATCCATCGATCTGATCACGGCATCGATCTTGTCGAAGAAGCTCGCTGCCGGTCTCGACGCGCTGGTCATGGACGTCACGTTCGGCAATGGCGCGTTCATGACCGAGCTTGCCCAGGCCGAGGAGTTGGCCCACAGCATCGTCGCGGTCGCCCGAGGTACCGGATTGGTGACCACCGCCCTGCTCACCGACATGAACCAGGTGCTCGGTCGAACAGCGGGAAACGCGCTCGAAGTTCGGGAGACGATCGACTGGCTGATCGGCACCAGCGACGACCCGCGACTGACCGAGGTGGTCAACTCTCTCGGCGCGGAGATGCTCGTTCTCGGCGGCCTTGCGGCCGATGTCGAATCGGCCACCAGCAAGCTCGTGGCAGTGCGCAACGATGGCTCCGCCGCGGAGCGATTTCAGGCGATGGTGACGGCACTCGGCGGCCCGGCCGACCTCGTCGAGAACCGAGAAGCTCATCTCGCTTCAGCGCCCGTAACACTTCGAGCCGAGGCGGGCGGCAGCGGATACGTCCAGTCCATCGACACCAGGTCTGTCGGGTTGGTCGTGGTTTCGCTGGGCGGTGGGCGTATGAGCGTCGGGGAGGAAATCGACCACGCCGTGGGACTCAGCGAGGTGTTGGGCCTCGGAGAATTCGCGGACAAAGATCGTCCTCTCGCGGTCGTTCACGCGCGCACCGCGGCCGAAGCGGCCGTCGCCGCCGATGCACTCCGCGCCGCGTATTCCCTCGGAGATGGCGGGCAAACACCCGCTCCCGTTGTGGCGGCCCGAATCGTGGAATAGCGGAGCAGTCTCGACCCGCCTTGGATCTCAAAGAGCAGAGTCCAAAGACCCTCACGGAGAGTCGAAAGCCCCTACCGATTCATCACCGCTCGCGCGACGCTGGGTAGTCGAAGGGAACGCACATGCACAGTCATGTCTTTCACGATCGCCAATCAGCGGGTGCACTGCTTGGCGCCGACGTGTCGAAGACCGAACTCGAACATCCGGTCGTGCTCGGTCTGCCGCGCGGCGGAGTTCCGGTCGCAGCACGGGTCGCCGAAGCGATCAACGCTCCACTCGATGTCATCCTCGTCAGGAAGCTCGGAGTTCCCCATCAGCCAGAACTGGCGATGGGCGCAATCGGCGAGGACGGCGTCGTGATCGTCAACCGCGATGTGGTGCGAGCGAGCGGTCTGAGTGACGCCGCATTCGCGGATGCCGAATCGCGCGAGCGCGCAGAACTGGATCGCAGACTTGCGTACGTGCGCGCCATTCGGCCCCGTGAACCACTGGTGGGATGCTCGGCGGTGATCGTCGACGACGGCATCGCAACCGGGGCCACGATTCGTGCAGCGATCGGTGTGGCGCGAGCGCACGGCGCTCGGGAAGTGACCGTCGCGACACCGGTGGCACCCGCCGATGTCGTCGTGATGTTGAGGTCTGAAGCCGACCGCGTGGTCTGCCTCGCGCAGCCGGACCCGTTCGGGTCGGTCGGCCGCTGGTACCGCCACTTCGACGCGGTCACCGACCGCGAGGTCGTCGCAGTGTTGTCAACGGCGAGCGCGCAACGACCATGAGCCCGATGTCGGATCGTATGCTCTCGCTGGTTCTCGATTACACGACCGACGCGATTCTGGTGTCCGATAGCGACGGGCGCATCGTGTACGCCAATACGCCCCTTCTTCGTCTGTTCCGCTTCCCCAGCAAGGAACTGATCGGCCAGCCGTTCGAGATCCTGATGAACCAGAGCGACGACCTCGACGTCGAGGGTCGACGCAAAGACGGCTTCCTGTTCCCGGTCGATGTGCAGCTGAGCGCACTTCCGGATTCTGCATTGGTGGTTGCCGTCGTGCGCGACATGACAGCGCAACGGCGAACGGTCGTCGACATTGCCATCGCGAAGATCGACCTCGACAACGCCAACAGTCGTATCGAGCACCTACAAGCGTCTCTCGACCTGGTGATCCAGCGGCTGTTCGCGCTCGGCACGTCCATCGTCGCCAGTGCACGGCAGGAGATGCTTCTGTCGCAGCGCATGGATGCAGCCGTCCAAGGCATCGACGAGGTCATCGAGGCCGTGCAGAACAGCCGACAGCCCATCGCCGGCACGTAAATCCTACGCAAGGACAACACAAGGGACCTTCGGCCTTGGCTATTGGCCCGCGATGTGGTCCCATTGGTGAAGTGGAAACCGCTCCGAGCAAGGTCACCGTGTTCCTCCTGGACGACCATGAGCTCGTTCGCGAAGGGGTACGCCAACTCCTCGAGGCTGACGGCACCATCGAAGTCGTCGGAGAAGCGGGTACCTGCGTCGATGCGGTCGCCAGAATTCGGGCGACCCGTCCGCAGGTAGCGGTGCTCGACGTGCAGTTGCCCGACGGCAGCGGCGTGGAGGTGTGCAGGGATGTGCGCAGCCTCGATCCCAACCTGGCGTGCTTGATGCTGACGTCGTTCTCCGACGAGGAGGCGCTGTTCCAATCAGTTGTCGCCGGAGCCGCCGGCTACGTCCTCAAGCAGATCCGAGGCAACGATCTCGTGTCTGCGGTGCATCGCGTTGCCCGCGGCGAGTCGTTGATCGATCCCGCGGTGACCGGCCAGTTGATCGAACGCCTGCGCAATCCGCACGCCGATCGGGATCCACGGTTGGCCACGTTGACGGAGCTCGAGCGAACCATCCTCGACCTCGTCGCCGAGGGTCTCACCAATCGCCAGATCGCCGACAGGGTGAACCGCGCCGAGAAGACCGTCAAGAACTACATGTCGTCGATTCTGATGAAGCTGGGTATGACCCGACGAACGGAAGCTGCCGTCTTCGCAGTGCGAGCCAAAAGCGACCGCTGACCCCACGCGATGAGGGATGAGCCGACCCCTTCCGCACATCTCCCATAGCGGCCGGCACCGGCTGCGGCGCGATGAGAGATCTGCGGTCCCGAGCGGCTCACCTCTCATCGCGTATCTGCATCTTCATCCAGGGCGCGGAGTTGTGGAAGTTGGCGACGGCGCTGCCGGGGGAGCAGATCTGATCGCATGCCGCGAGGATGTCGGGCGAAATGGAGATGTCCATCACCGGCAGAAGATGCTCGAGTTGCTCGACGCTCTTCGGTCCGATCAGTGGCGCGACAACGGCGGGCTGTTGCATCACCCAGGCGATCGCCAAGCGGGCCGGGTCAACTCCTGCCTCGCGCGCCAGGTGCACGAACTGGTTGCCTGCTTCGACTGCCCGTTGGCTCACTCGATCCGCGTAGATGCCGCCACGCACAGCAGCGCGCGATCCCTCCGGCCGGATGTTGTCGTCGGCATAGCGGCCGGCGAGCACGCCCATTGCCAATGGCGACCACGGCAGCAGACCGAGTCCGTATTTGAGTGCCATCGGCACCAACTCGTTCTCAACCCGTCGGTCGAGCAGGTTGTACGGGGGCTGCTCGGTGACGAACGGGACGAGGCCCTTCAACTTGGCCACCAACACGCCCTCCAACACCTTCCACGCGGGCGCAGTGGAGCTTCCGATGTAACGGACCTTTCCCTGGTGCACCAGGTCGGTCAACGCACCCAACGTCTCCTCGATCGGGACGTCGAAGTCGGGTCGATGCAACTGATAGAGATCAATGCGATCAGTCTGCAAGCGTCGCAGCGACTGCTCGCAGGCGCGCATGATGTGCAATCGCGAATTGCCACGATCATTCGGACCAGGCCCGGTCGGATAGTGAACCTTGGTGGCGATGACGACCTCGTCGCGCCGCCCGCTCTCGGCCAGGACACGACCGATCACTCGCTCGGACTCGCCGGCTCCGTAACTGTCGGAAGTGTCGATGAGGTTGATCCCGCCGTCGAGAGCGCGAATGATCATGCGGCTCGACTCGTCCTCGGGCGTCGGGTTCAAGATGTTGTCGGTGCCGAGTGCCAAAGGCGCGACCAGCGCTCCGGTGCGGCCCAGCCGTCGATGCTCCATGCCTAGCTCACCATGCCTATCTCGCTCCGTAGCCGGCATCGACGCTGACCATCGCGCCGGTCATGTAGCTCGCATCGTCCGACGCAAGGAAGCAGACGACCTTCGCAATCTCGTCGGGATCCGCAAGGCGTCCCATGGGCACCGTCGCAGCGATCGCAGCCAGCAGTTGATCGGTGACGGTCTCGGATCGCTCGGATTGCAACATGGGCGTGTTGACCTCGCCCGGGCAGACCGCGTTGACGCGGATGCCATCGCCAGCGTGATCCATTGCCAAGGCCCGCGTCAGGTTGTGCACGGCACCCTTCGATGCGCAGTAGGCGGCGACGCCCGACGAACCCAGGTCGCCCCAAATCGACCCGAAGTTGACGATCGATCCACGACCCTGATGCTTCATCACGCGAACCGCGGCTCGGCACATGAAGAAGGTGCCACTGACATTGACACCCATGATCCTCGCCCACTGCTCGTCGGTGGTGTCTTCTCCACTGGCCCGCACGATCACCCCCGCAGCATTCACCAATACGTCGAGTCGGCCGTGGCGAGCGACGGTTTCGGTCACAACACGGTCGCAGAACACTGAGTCGGCGATGTCACCGATCATTGCCATGGCGCCGACTTCTTTGGCCACGGCGTTGGCCAAATCGGCATTTCGATCGACGATCACGACGTACGCGTCGGCACCCGCCAAACGGCGGACAGTGGCCGCACCCATCCCCGAGGCGCCACCGGTCACGATCGCAACACGCTCCGCGAATGTCATAAACGCAATCTTGACTCATGGAGAATGGGCCAGCGCCGATACCTAGTTCATGTGGCGGCGATTGGGCGGATCAATGTTGGCGTTGGCATGCGCTGGCGCGGTTGCGCTCATTGATTCCGGTCCGTCGGCGTTGGCTGTTCGTGGACCGAAGATCGTCATCAACGAATTGATGGTCAATCCCCAACGCGTCTATGACTCGCGGGGCGAGTGGATCGAGCTCTTCAACGCCGGCGACGAGGTCGCGAACCTGGCCGGATGGAGCCTCGGCGACGAGACGTACGACCGCCTGGCGCTTCCTTCGCTCGACATCGCCCCCGGCCAGTACCTGGTGCTGGCACGCGAGGAAGACTCGTTTGTCAACGGCGGGGCGTCTCCCCGATTCGTATACGGCAACGGGATCGTTCTGTCCGACGTCAATGATCGGTTGATCCTGCGCGACGCAGCGGCCAACGAGCAGGACCGCGTCGACTGGAGCAGTGGGTTCGACGTGCCGGAGGGCGCCTCGATGTCGCTGAGTGACCCCTCCGCCGACAACAGCAAGGGTTCGAAGTGGTGCGCCGCGGTGTCGGTCATGCGCCGCGGGGATCTTGGTAGTCCCGGCGCGGCGAACCGCTGTCAGCCGTCGACGAAGCGGCTCGTGATCACCGAGATCATGCAGAACCCGGGACTGGTCGCTGATGTACGCGGCGAGTACTTCGAGGTCTACAACCCGGGCGATCAGCCCGTCGACATGACCGGGTTCACGGTGAAGGACGACGATCATGACAGCTTCACGATCACCACCACCGTGATCGTGCCGGCGAAGGGCTATGCATTGTTCGCCGCCAAGCCATCGGACAACGGTGGCCTGAGGCCGGACTACTCATACGGCAGTGGCATGGTCTTGCAGAACGACACCGACGAACTCGTCATCGCCGACCGTGACCTTGTGCAGCTCGATCGCGTTCGATGGGACAACGGCAAGACGTTCCCCGATCCCGACGGTGCGTCGATGTCGCTGCGAGAGCCCAACCTCGACAACAGCATCGGTACCAACTGGTGCGCATCGACGACGGCGTGGTCGGCCGGCGATCGCGGCACGCCCGGCTCTGCGTCGTGGTGCCTGGCGCCGGAGCAACAGCCCATCGTGATCACCGAGGTGATGTTCGATCCCCAAACCCCGGCCAGCGAACGCAAATCGGAATGGTTCGAGATCGCCAACCTCGGATCCGCACCAGTCGACCTGGCGGGCTGGACGGTCGTTGGCGGCGACGTGAAGACTCACATCGTTGCGTCACTGACCATCGCTCCCGGTGCTTACGCCGTGCTGGCTTCAAGCGGCGACCCAGCCGTCAACGGTGGGATCAAGCCCGACTACGTCTATGGCACCGATGTCCCGCTGTACAACGCGAGCGGCAGAGTGGTGCTGAAGTCACCTGCAGGAGACGTCGTCGACCGCGTCGAGTGGAGCGCGGCTGCAGGTTTCCCGATTCCGTCTGGCCGATCGATCAGCCTCGGTCTTCCCACAGCGGACAACGCGCTGGGCGCCAACTGGTGCATGGCGACCACGGCGTTCGGCGTCGGAGACCTCGGCTCACCTGGTATCGCCAACTCATGCGAATTGCCGCTGCCGGCACCCGCTGTCGTGATCAGCGAAGTGATGCGCAACCCGGCTGCCGTCGGCGACAGTCATGGCGAGTGGTTCGAGTTGCACAACACCACCTCTGCTCCGGTCAACCTGGCCGGGTGGACCCTCACGGATGGTGCGTCCGACCGTCACGTGATCAAGGGGTCGTTGGTGATACCGGCAGGTGGATATCTGGTGCTGGGTCGCGACACCGACCTCGAGGGGAATGGTGGGGCGCCGGTTGCTTACTCGTATGGCGGCAGCTTCGTGCTCAGCAACAACACCGACGGCATCGTCCTGACTGATCAGTACGGCCGCCGAGTCGATGAGGTTCGTTGGCAGACAGCCGTCGAGCCGCGGCCCAATGGTGCGTCGACTGCGCTGGTCGATGGAAAGTGGTGCGTCAGCGGGCCACAGTTCGGTCGTGGCGATCGCGGTACACCCGGCGCAGCCAACGATTGCTCCGCACGGCCGCACGCCGCTGTCGTGATCAACGAGGTCCACATCGATCCCAAAGCGCTGAGCGACACCCGGGGTGAATGGATCGAGTTGTACAACTCGGGCAACGAGGCCATTGATCTGAACGGTTGGGTGCTACGCGACGACGACTACGACGCTTTCAAGATCGTGTCGGCGAAGCCGCTGCGTCTGGCTCCCGGCGCGACGTTCGTACTCGGACGCGACAGGGCCGATCTCAACGGTGGCGCCAACGTCGACTACGTCTATGGCTCGGCGTTCCCTCTGGTCGAAGGCGCTGACGAGATCAACCTGTACGACGCCTCGTTGCTGCCGGTCGACCGCGTGGCATGGACACCCGACAGCCAATTGCCGTACCAGGTCGGCGCCTCCGCCGCGCTTCGTTCCGCCAGCCTCGACAATGCCGTCGCCACGAACTGGTGCACCTCGGTCACCACTTACGGTTCCCTCGGCGAACTCGGAACACCCGGCGCGCCGAACGTGTGCGAAGTCGTCACCGCGCCGACGACGACCTCGACCACGACCTCGACCACGACGTCGACCATGTCCACCACCATTACCACTTCAGCACCATCCACGACGTCGACCACGACAACCACCACGTTGTCGCCGACGACCAC
>JBDTWJ010000038.1:0-24136 GCA_040006755.1 Ilumatobacteraceae bacterium
GACGGGCGATAATGCAAGGACCATGTCTCGTCTCGGTCACATCACAGAACCGGCCCGCCAGGTCGATGTCATTCACGAAACCGACGTGCTCGTGGTGGGCTCGGGCCCGGCGGGTCTGGCCGCAGCGCTCGCGGCGGCCCGCACGGGCGTCGAGGTGACGCTGGTCGAGCGGTTCGGGTGCTTCGGCGGCAACATCACCGCAGTCGGTGTTGAGGGCATGGCCTGGTACCGCCACGAGCAGACCATCGAGGCCAACGGCATCGGTCGCGAATTCGAAACCCGCGCGCACGAGATGGGCGCCGCCGTTCCCGAGAGCCAATCGTTGTCGTTCGAGCTCGATGCGGAAGGTTTCAAACTGGTCGCTGACACGCTCGTCGAGGAAGCAGGCATCCGCGGCATGTTGCACCGGTCGTTTGCTGCGCCGATCATGGAGGGCGACACGATCACGGGCATCATCACCGAGTCGAAAGCTGGCCGCGAGGCGATCCGCGCCGCCAGAGTGATCGACGCCACCGGTGACGCCGATGTGGCCTATCGCGCCGGTGCGCCCACCCATCACACGCCGAAGGAACAGATGATGGCTGCGTCGGTCATGTTCCACCTCGCAGGGGTCGACAAGAAGGCGTTCATCGAGGGGATCAAGGCAGACCCGCAGACATACAAGGATTGGGCTGGCGGTGGCGAGTGGAGCATCGAGACCGGGGGCAAGGAAGACGACATGTTCTCTCCGTTTCTGAAGCGTCCGTTCGAGCAGGCGATCAAGGACGGGTTGTTACCCGCAACGCTTTCGACGTTGGCGGGAACTTGGGGTGCGATTCACGAGACGGGTGAGCTCACATACATGAACCTCGTCCACATGGACGGCATCGACGGCACCGATCCCGACGATCTGACGCGCGGCGAGATCGAAGGTCGGCGGCAGGCGATGTATGCAATCGAGGCGCTGCGGCACTACACGCCCGGTTGCGAGGGGGCCCGTCTTCGCAACTTCGGTATGACGTTGGGTATCCGTGACACCCGCAAGATCGATGGCGTCTACAACATGACCGAGCGCGATGTTCGCGAGCAAGCACGGTTCGACGATGCGATCGGCATCTACCCGGAGTTCATCGACGGTTACGGCATCTTGATCCTGCCCACCACGGGTCGTTACTTCCAGCTCCCGTTGCGCAACCTGCTACCGAAGGGCGTGCGCAACCTGCTGGTGGCCGGACGATCGTCGGGCGGCGATCGTGTGTCGCACGCATCCACACGTAACATGTCGTGCTGTGCGGTACTGGGACAGGGTGCAGGTATCGCCGCCGCCCTCTCGGTGCAACTGGGTACCGAGTTCGACTCGTCCGACATCGTCGCCATCCAAAAGGAACTCGACCGGCAGGGTGTCCGCTATCAGTAGAGCCGGCGAATGAGCCATCGCCACGACCATGTAGGTGCACGGCACGTCAAACCATTGGTGATCACGTTCACTTTGATCGTCACGTTTCTGGTGGTTCAGGTCGTCGTGGGGATCGTCACCGATTCACTGGCCCTACTGTCGGATGCCGGTCATATGGCCACCGACGCGCTCGGGCTCGGCATGGCACTGGCAGCAATTCAGGCAGCGTCGAACGCTCGTGTCCATCCGCAACGCACGTTCGGTCTCTACCGCCTCGAGATCCTGGCGGCGTTGCTCAACGCCATCCTGTTGTTTGCTGTCGCCGGCTACGTGCTGATCGAGGCAATTGGCCGCATCGACGGCGCGCCCGATGTCGATTCGACCCCCGTCCTGATCGTCGGCGTCTTGGGACTGTGCGTCAACGTGATCGCGTTCTCCCTGCTGCGCGCCGGCGCGAAGGAGAGCCTCAACATGCGCGGCGCGTATTTGGAGGTGGTCTCTGACATGCTCGGATCCGTCGGCGTCATCGTCGCCGCGGTTGTCTGGGGGGTAACGGGTTGGACGTGGGTCGATCCCGTGATCGGTGCAGTGATCGGCTTGTTCATCCTGCCCCGAGCGTGGCACCTTGGTCACGAGGCGCTGCTCGTGCTGGTGCAAGCGGCGCCGGCACGACTCGACATTCTCGAGTTGCGACGCGAACTGGGAACGATCACGGGTGTCGTCGACGTGCACGACGTCCATGTCTGGACGTTGACGTCGGAGATGGAAGTCGCCACGGCGCACTTGATGGTCTCCGTCGGTACCGACTCCCACGCCGTGTTGGATCAGGCTCGACACCTGCTCGCCGATCGACACGGCATCACCCACGCCACGTTGCAGGTAGAGCCGGATGATCACCATGGATGCGATGAAGTGACCTGGTAGGTAACACGATCGTTCGATACTCTCGCGACATGCCCGAGATCGAACGTACCGACGCCGACTGGCGTGAATCACTGACGCCAGAGCAATACGAGGTGCTGCGCCGAGCCGGCACCGAGCGCGCATGGAGTGGCAAGTACGTCGATGAACACGCTGACGGCGCGTACCACTGCGCGGCGTGCGGCGCCGAGTTGTTCGACTCGTCGGCCAAGTACGAGTCGGGCAGCGGGTGGCCGAGCTTCTACAAGACGAAGGCCGCCGACGCCGTCGAGCTGATCGAGGATTCGAGTCATGGCATGATCCGCACCGAGGTCCGTTGCCGGCGCTGCGGTTCGCACCTCGGTCACCTGTTCCCTGATGGTCCTGCGCCGACCGGCGATCGCTTCTGCATGAACAGCCTTGCGCTGGATCTCGTTCCACAGGCGAACGACATCTCAGCCGGTTGAAGTCCGTGCGATGAGAGATGAGCCGCCGGGCACCGCAAATCTCTCATCGCGCTGGTCGGAGCTGCCGGTGAGATGAGAGATGTGCGGAAGGGTGCGGCTCATCTCTCATCGCATGGTCGGCGCGATGAGACCCGCTGCGTTCCTCAACGAAATGGCGGCGCCGCACGCGGCGATCAGCATGACGGCAGCTGCGACCACATACGCGGCGCGAACGTCGGCGGTCGCGGCAATCACGGCGCCCGTTGCGGCCCCGAACGGCTGACCGCCCCAAGCCGTCATGCGGCCGATCACGTTGACACTCGATCGCAATTCGTCGGGCGCAGCGAGTTGGCGGTATGTGAGCCCAACCATGATCGTGACGGTCAGTGACCACGACAGGAGGGCAATCGCCACCAGCGCCGACATCCACAGCGAGTTGGCGGCGAGCAGCGTCACCAGAGTGCCCGACGCTGCGAGTGATCCCGGAGTCAGGAAGCGGACTCGATTCGGGCGAAAGATCCGACGGAATAGAAGGCTGGCAACAAGGCTGCCGACGCCGATGGCGCCGTAGAACAGGCCGATCCTGCCGTCATCGGCGGGCACACCGAGTTCTTCCACCGCGTACGGCACCAGCAGTCCCAGCACCGAGCCGAACGCGAACGAGTTGCCGAACCCGCAGATGAGCAGTGTTGCCACCGTGCGCTCACCGCGAATGAATTTTAAGGCACGAGCGACGGTGGTTCGTAGTCCGGCGTTCGTCGTCGGAACGGATGTCTCGCGAAACGAGGAACGGATGCTCGCCAGGATGGCGGCGGCGACGAAGAAGCTCGCCGAGTCGATCCAGATCGCGTTGGTCGCACCGATCCACGCCGCGAGCACTCCGGCGATGACGGGGCCGGCAATGTCACTGCACGACGCCAAACTCGACAACACCCCGTTTGCGGCGGGTAGCAGCCTTGGGCCGACCAACGCAGGTACAGCGCCGAACACCGCCGCATCGGAAAATACATACGCAGTCGCGGCAAGCAGGGCGACGACGTATATTTGAGCAATCGTGAGCACGCCAAGGAGGTCGGCGATCGGAATCGTTGCCACGAGCGCGCCCTCGATGAGGTTGCCGCCGAGAATGAGCCGGCGACGACTCCCTCTGTCCGCTATCGGGCCTGCAACGAGTCCGAATATGAGATATGGCACGACGCGAAGTGCGAACAAGGCTCCGGTCTGCGCTGCAGATCCGGTGATCTGATAGACGACCAGCGGTAGGACGACACCGGTCACCGCACTGCCGGACATCGAGATCGCTTCAGCCGTTGCCCAACGCACGAAACCCGGCTCGGCACGCAACGTCCGGTGCTCGCTCGCCACGTGCAACATCATTCCGCAACTACTGCTACGAATACCGCTTCAATCGACTTCCCACGTGTAGCCGTCGGCGACGAGCTTGGCAATTCCATCAGCAGGAATCGGCCGTGCCAGCTAGTAGGAAGGTTGTTGACGGTGCTGTGGCTGAACGAAGATCTACATCCGCACCACACCGGAACGGCTGTGGCACGCCATCACCGACCCGGACGAGCGAGGCAAGTTCCAGTTCGGCAACACGATCAAGTCGAGATGACGAATCCCGGCGCGCCCGGCATGTTGCTCGGCGAAGGCGAGAACCTGGAGGTCGACCCACCTCGACGGCTCGTGCAGACGATGGACGCACTGTGGGGCGACGACGTGAAGAGCGAGGGAACGTCACGCATCACTTGGGAGATCGAACCGGTCGGCGACTCGTGCCGCCTCGTGGTGACACACGATCAACTCCGCGAAGGTGCGAACGATCAGTTGTATGGCGGCTGGCCCATGATCCTCTCTGGTCTGAAGACGTGGCTGGAGACTGGCGAGGTGCTGACGACACCGGGATCATTGATGTACGGCTGAGACGTCTCCGACCTTGTAGAACAGGCGTCGTCTTGCCACACTTGCGCTGTGATTCACGAAGGTCGGGGGAGGCAGGTCTTTCAGCGCTCGTACGTCGTCGCGGGCCTGGCGACATGCGCTTTGGTGACCATCCTCGACCTGACCTCTGAATCACTCGCCCTGGTCCCACTCCTCGTGCTCGCTCCGCTGGTGGCTTCCGGTGGAACACGTCAGGGAACTCTTCTCGTCGCGGCGGTCACAGCAGCGGTTGCTTTCCCTCTCGGTTGGGCCGACGGCATCGGCGGTAGCGGACGTCATTGGGTCGCACTTTTCACGACGGCGCTGGGTGGCGCACTCGCTGTTTGGGCCGCCAGCACTCGAGCGGCGAGAGACCGGCAACTTGCGGCAACGCTGCCGATCATGCGTCGCGCGGATCGTCTCAAGGCGGCGTTGGCGACCGGTCGCATGGGGGAGTGGAGCTGGGATCGACGGACCGGCGAGGTCATTTGGGATGCGAACGTCGCCATGTTGTTCGGCATCACCGACGGGACGTTCGGCGGAACGTTCGAGGAGTGGATCCATTCACTCGACGAACGCGATCGAAACATGGTGCAACAGGCCGTGGCGACTGGGGTCGACCGACGCGAGCCGTTCCGGTTCGACCATCGCTCCACCTGGTCGGACGGAAGCGTTCACTGGATCGAAGGCATCGGTGATGTGATCGTCTCGGAATCCACAGATGAAGTCATCGGAGCCTTCGGGTTGGCGATCGACATCGACGAGCGCCATCGCGAGATCGAGGAACACACCCGGTTGTTGGAGATCGAACGACGCCAACGCGACCGAGTCGAGTACCTCGCGAAGGTCAATGACGTGCTGGCGTACTCCGTCGACGCCAGCGAGATCGTGCAGCGCGTGACGCAATCAGTGATACCCGAACTCGCCGAATGGTGCTCCATCGTTATCGCAATTGATCGGCGTCGCGATCGACCTTCGATCACCGTTGCTCATTGCGATGCCGAAATGGTGGCGTGGGCCGAGAAGGTGCAGCGTGACTACCCCTACGATCCCGATGCCCCATGGGGTGCAGCCGGCGCCATTCGCACCGGTCGACGTGAGGTCTTCAACGAAATTGATCCAGTGGTGTTTCGCCTGCCGGGTGGCCACTTGCTCGAGCAGATGGGGTTGCGGTCGGTCATTACCGTTCCCGTCGTTGGTGCGCTCGGCACGATTGGCGCGATGCAGTTGATCCGTTGTCACGAGCAGCCGCCGTTCGAAGACGCTGAAATCGAACTGATCGAGGAGCTCGCAGGTCGTCTCGGCTCAGCGTTGAACGTTGCCGTTCTGTTCGACAGACAGGCCCGGGGTCGTGCAGCCCTGGAGACCCTGCAACAGGTCAGCGGGCGCATCGCATCCGCCGCCACGACCGGCAAGATCGTGCACGCCGTGCTCACGTTCGGCTCATCAGGACTTGGAGCAGACGGTGGCGTGGTGTTCCTCCTCAACGACGAGGGTGAGCTGACCGTCAAGGAGTCGACCGTGGCTGTCGACACGACAAGTGATGCTCAGGTGGACGTTGCGCAGCAAGCAATTGACAAGGGTGCCGTGATTGAGGCGGCGCTGGGCCCGCAGTCGTCCGCTCGCACTGCGTTGGGCGTGCCCCTTCGAATCTTGAACCGCACGCTGGGGGCACTCGTCTTCATATTTCAGGACGAGCGCGACTTCACACCCGAAGAGCTGTCGATGTTGGTGACACTCGGTTCGCGCTGCGCCGGTGCAATCGAGCGGGCCACGTTGTACGAACGCGACCGCGACATCGCGTTGACCTTCCAGCACCGCCTCATGCCCGCGTTACCCCGTACCCCCGAGTGGATCGATATCGCAGCGGGGTATCGCCCAGCTTCTGGCATGGCAATCGGAGGAGATTGGTACCAAGTGCTCGACGCCGGCGGCGGCAGGGTAGCGGCCGTCGTCGGCGACGCCGTCGGCCACGGCCTTGTCGCGGCCGCGGCAATGGGCCAGTTGCGAGCCTCGATTGCTACTGCTGTGGCGAATGATGCCGAACCGAACCACGCTATTGCCGCCGTTGACCTGTTCGCGGTGCAGGGCGCGGACACGCTCGGTGCCTCGGTTGCGTACGTGCTCTTCGAGCCTGATGGGCTCGCCAGATACGCGAGCGCCGGCCACGTGCCGGTTGTGTTGGTGCCGACGTGTCGCCCGGGTGAGTTGCTCGAGGGCGGGCGACGACCGCTGCTCGGTTTCAACGCTCCGGGGCAGCCCAACCTGACAGCCGATTTCCCCTTCGTCACTGGAGACGTCGTGGTGATGTTCACCGATGGTCTCGTCGAACGGCGCGGTGAGTCGATCGACGACGGCCTCAAACGTCTGCTCGAAGCAATCGAGCAGACGCGTGAGCTGTCGCCTCAAGCAATGTGCGCGTCGCTGGTCGAACGCTTGACCGATGGCTACGATCCTGACGACGACATCGCAGTGCTCGTCGTCAAACGCAACTGAGGGATTCAGCGGTGGCGGACGCTTGACTGGTCGACCGGATCGGCTGTTTCGTGGTGTCGGCTCTTCTGTACCAAAGCCATGAGCGCCAAGGCGACGAGTCCGAGGAGGACGATCGAGCCGAAACGTCGACGTGTCTTGCGACGCCGCGGACGCGCCAGAACGGGCAGGTCCTCGATGCGTGACTTCGCCTCTTCGACGAGATCCGACAAGGTGCTGGCACCCGACTCGACGGCACTCTTTCCGCTTTCTACGACACTTTTCAAGGCACTCGACATCTCAGTCACTCCGATTCTGTAGCTCTTTGCTCGTGCGCGCTGTGTACTCGACAGCGCATGGAGTACCCGGCCAACCGGGTTTCCAATCCTCGACAAGGATAGGTCTCATTGCTCGGACGCCCGTTTCGTCAGCGTTACCCCGGCAGCCGTGAACTCGTACTGATCCACCACCGAGCGGAGAATGTTTGCGGCAAGATCGTCGGGCTCAACATCGACCTGCCCGGACTCGAGGGTGAGCCCGGCGACTAGTTGGTGGCCGTCGAGTCGGAATTTGGTGCGTACTCGGTCGCCCACATGCCGCTCTGCGAGCAGTGAGAAGACTTCGTCGAGCGCTAACCGGAGGTCGTCGATCTCGTCGACTGTGAACCCTGCTTCCGCGCCCAAGGAGGCTGCGATCATGCGCACTGTCGATGCGTACCGCGTTCGCAATGGAACGATCACTTCGAAGTGATCGTCCTCACCGCTCGGTTGGAGGTCGGATGCCATTGCGCAGAACGCTACCCGTTGTCGACGTGGTCGAGTTGGCCAAAGCTGCCGGGGGGCTGTTTGGGGCTGTGAGCAGGCGGGTACTCCCAGGCAATGTCAGCCGCCGTGAAGCAGCCCATCACTGTTGCACTCGTCAATGACTACGAGATCATCGTTCATGGGCTCGCCGCGATGCTGAGCCCATTCTCTGATCGCGTGATGATCGTCGAGATCAATGTCGGGGACGAACCCGAGCGATGTGCCGATGTCGCTCTGTTTGACACATTTGCTGGTCGCCGTTACGCGATCGACCGGGCGCGCGAGATGGTCAAAGATGGGCACGTCAAGCACGTGTTGCTGTACACATGGGATGCTGCCGCCGAATTCCTGACGTTGGCCGACGAAGCCGGCGTTTCTGGCGTCGTGTTGAAATCGCAGACCGGTGAGGACCTCGTCGACGTCATCGAGCGCGTCGCCGCTGGTGAGCGCATCGGCTTCGAGAACATTCAGCGTGGTCGCCAGGCGTGGGACCACGAGTCGCTCTCGATGCGCGAGCAAGAGGTGCTCGCGCTCATAGCGTTCGGGATGAGCAATGCCGAGATCGGCCGCGAGTTGTTCCTATCCGTCGACACCGTGAAGACGTACGTGCGTCGTCTCTACAGCAAGTTGGGTGTCAGGAATCGCGCACAGGCCGCGTTGCATGCAGCGGGTCACAATGTCATGCCACCCGAGATCCGTCGAGGCCGGGTTGGCGAGCTGACGCGCTGATGGTCACGGTCACGCTTTGGAGATGGGGAGAGGTGGGCGGTTCTGCATGACCCTGTTACGGAGACACGATGTCGTCCTCGATCGGGAGTATGACGGAACCACCCACACGTTGCGCGTGGCGCGGACCGACATGGTGGCGTGTCTCACCGCTCGAGGCATCGACGAAGACCTACGCGATCGGGCCGAACTGGTGCTCAGCGAGCTTGCTTCGAATGCGGTTCAAGCTGCGCCGGGTAATCCGTTCAGCCTGCGGCTGGCGCTTGCCGACGATGGATCGCTTGTCATGGCGCTCACCAGCCATACGTATGACGGTGGTCCGCCGCCGCGCCGCGAGTGGAGCCCCGACAACGTGTTGGCACCGAGCGGCCGCGGCCTGATGATCGTCGATCACCTTGCGGAAGTGGTGAACGTCGAGCGGCCCGCCGTCGACAGGGTCATCGTGACGGCCACTCTTCGCTGAACTGCTCAACGAGATCCGCACCAATTCTTGTGGGCTTGGCACACATGGTCTAGGTACTCAATTGCAAGCCGTATAGCGTGGCTCGCAATGGCATCGACGGATGATCCGGGTACTGCCGATCTTGACGACCTCGACGACCTCGAACTGTTCTTCGAGTTCGCTGCGACGCGACAACGCTCGATTCGTAACCGGCTCGTCGAACGACACATGGGTCTTGCCGCGCACATCGCTAAACGGTTCAGCCGGCCGGGTGGAACCGAGGAGGATCTGCGGCAGGTTGCGATGCTCGGTCTCGTCAAGGCCATCGATCGATTCGACCCTCACTACGGCGTCCGATTTGCAGCCTTCGCGGGAAGCACGATCGAAGGTGAGCTCAAACGACACTTCCGGGACCACAGCTGGACGGTTCGAGTCCCACGCTCGGCCAAGGATCTCCACCTGCTCGTCCGTCGCGCCACCGACGAACTCGTCCACAAGAGCGGAAGGTCGCCGTCGGTCGAAGAGATTGCGACACACCTGGGCATCGAGCGCGACGACGTGCTGCGCGGGCTCGCGGCTTCGTCCGCCTATCACGTCGGCACGATCCACTCGACGGGAACCGACGGCGACGGAGAGACACCGCTCGACCGAATGGACGCATTGGCCTCGGAGGAGTCGGGCTACGAGCAGGCGATGGATACGCACATCGTGGACGGCCTGCTGGCCCGCCTTCCCGATCGTGAGCGCGAAATAGTGCGACTTCGATTTTATGATCAACTCTCGCAAGAACAGATCGCAGCGGCTGTCGGTGTTTCGCAGATGCAGGTGTCACGGCTACTGCGTGCGTCATTCGAAAAGATGCGGCAATGGATGGACGCGACCGGCGACGAAATGCCGAATTGAGCGATTGTAGATCACCCGGTGGGGTGTCACCTGATCGGGTGAATTAGTCGGCATTGGGTGTGGAGTTGTGTCTTTGACCGACTACCGTGCCACACATGTCGGAACTAGGCGCGCAGCTGAATATCTCGGCGACGGACACCGGTTGGATCCTCAACGGGGAGATCGATGCGCACACCGCGCCACTGCTAGCAGCGGCAATGTCGGACCTTCCAACAGGTGTCGTCACGGTCGATGTCGCGGGCGTGTCCTTCATGGATTCCAGTGGCCTACGAGTCTTGATCGAGGCTGCCTCGAGGGCACGAGAAGGGGGTGGCGATCTGTCGATCGCGCACCCCACTTCCGGCATCGCCCGCCTGGTCGAGATCAGTGGTCTCGGCGGTCAATTGCGCCTGGATGACTGAAGAGTCAGGTATTGCGACTGAACACCGAATATCCGCCAGGGCCAACGAGGCAGGCGGCGATGATCAGAACTATCCCGAACAGGATTTGGCCCTGTACGAGCTGAACGATTCCAACGACAACAAGTATCGCGGCAATCAACCAGAGAAGGGTTCCCTTCATGTCGTTCTCCTTTCGTTGCCCGGTGAGATACCCAGCGGATACCTCGTCCAAACGAAGAACGAAACGATGATTTGGGGCTTCTCGAACGTCAGACGGCGAGCGCTTTTCGCTCCAATCGGCGGGCATGCAGGATCGGTTCGGTGTAGCCGCTCGGCTGTTCGACACCGGACAAGACCAGATCGCACGCGGCTCGAAAGGCGGTCCCATCGAAGCCGGGACCCATCGGGGTGTACGCCGGATCACCACTGTTCTGACGGTCGACAACGTCGGCCATGCGTTGCATCGTTGCCATGACTTCCTCGCGCGTCACGACGCGATGGAGAAGCCAGTTCGCGATGTGTTGCGACGAGATCCGGCATGTTGCCCGGTCTTCCATGAGGCCGACGTCGTTGATGTCGAGAACTTTCGAACATCCGACTCCCTGGTCGACCCAACGTACGACGTATCCGAGTATCCCTTGCGCGTTGTTGTCGAGCTCTGCCTGTAGCTCTGCGCCGGTCCAGTTCAGTGAGGGTGCCAAGGGGATACGCAGCAGATCGTCGAGGGTCGCTCGCGGTCCGTTGGAGGCGAGTTCGTCGGCCAATTCTCGTTGCCTGGCGCGCACGTCCACGCGGTGATAGTGAGTCGCGTGCAGCGTCGCGGCTGTGGGCGACGGGACCCATGCGCAGTTCGCGCCGGCCAGAGGGTGGTTCATTTTCTGGGCCAACATGTCGGCCATGAGATCGGGCGCTGCCCACATCCCCTTGCCGATCTGCGCCCGGCCTGGTAGGCCGCACGCGATGCCAACGTCGACGTTCCACTCCTCGTACGCCTGGATCCAGCGCTGAGTCCTCATCTCGCTCTTACGCACCATGGGCCCGGCGACCATCGACGTGTGGATCTCGTCGCCGGTTCGGTCGAGGAAGCCGGTGTTGATGAATGCGACGCGCGACTTCGCGGCGCGGATGCACTCGCCGAGGTTCACGGTCGTGCGGCGCTCCTCGTCCATGATGCCGATCTTCACGGTGTTGGTCGGTAGGCCAAGTACCTGCTCGACCCTCGTGAAGACCTCATTCGTGAATGCGACCTCGGCAGGCCCGTGCATCTTCGGCTTGACGACGTAGACGGAACCGGTCCGCGAGTTCTGCTTGCGGGCGTCGGGCAGCAGGCCGGGCATCGCGCACAGAACGGTGACCATCGCGTCGAGCAAACCCTCGTACACCGGTGACCCATAGCGGTCTAACGCTGCCGGGGTCGTCATGAGATGGCCGACATTGCGCACGAGCATCAACGCCGTCCCGCGGCGATCAATGATCGAACCGTGCGGTGCCGTGAAGGTGCGATCGGTGGCAAGTCGACGGGTGAACGTGCTACCGGCTTTCGCGACCTCCTCGGTGAGCGAGCCCGTCATGAGGCCGAGCCAGTTGTGGTACGCCAAGGCCTTGTCGGCGCTGTCGACCGCGGCGATCGAATCCTCGAAATCCATGATCGAAGTGAGGGCTGATTCCAGCACTACGTCAGCGATGCCTGCCGCGTCCGTTGCGCCGATCTCGTGGTTGCGATCGATGAGTATCTCGACGCCAAGACCGTGGTGTTCGAGCAGGATCGACCGCGGCTGATCGGGTTCACCGGTGAAACCCGCCAGGGTCGCTGGGTCGTCCAGACCACCGTGTTGCCCGTCGCCGTAGGTGACTACCAGTGCACCATCGACGATCCGATGGGCGACTACATCGCGGTGCGAGCGCCGAGCACCGTCGATCGACGCCAGGGGAACCACGTCATCCAGGAAACCCCTCACCCAGGAGATCACGCGGACGCCGCGTTCGGGATCATACGGACCCGGCGTCGGGAGATCGCCGAGTGCATCGGTGCCGTAGAGCGCGTCGTACAACGATCCCCACCGCGCATTGGCCGCATTGATCGCGTAGCGCGCGTTGGTGATTGGAACCACCAGTTGCGGTCCCGCGACAGTTGTGATCTCGTCGTCGCACCCAGCGGTATCGATCTCGAACGCAGGGCCCGCAGGAAGCAGGTATCCGATTTCCTCGAGGAAGGCGCGGTACCGACCAGCATCGAGCGGCTCATCGGCATGTACGCGGTGATATCGGTCGATCGCCGACTGCAACGTCGCTCGCGCGGCCAGGAGCTCGGCATTGCGAGGTGAGAGATCGTGGATCAGGTCCGAGAGCCCCAGCCAGAATCCCTCTGGTTCGATGCCGCTTGCCGGTAACGCCTCCGACTCCAAGACCGATACGAGTTCGGCTCCGACCGAGAGCCCGGCTCGCTCGACGTATGACGTCATGCGGCGACCAGCGAAGGCTTCACCTCGCTGCAGAAGGCATCCATCGTGCGCTTGGCTTCGTCGAGCGTCATGTCGCCGGCGGGGATCTGCAAGACGATGTAGTCGGTGAGTCCTGGCTCGAGCACGGCGGCGAACCGATCCTTGATCTGCTCCGATGTGCCCGCACCGAAGTGGATAGCGTCCTCCATGTGGGCAATGATCCCCCGCAACGGATTGAGCGCGGCGTCGCATTCCTCCTCCGACAGCACGAGGTGGTCGAACTTGTGCACGTTGTGCGTACGACGCATGAGACCGTCCATGCTGCGGCGGGCGACGTCGAGGGCTTCGCTCTCGGTTGGAGCAATCGCCAACAACATCGTGCATCCAACACGCGGGACCGAATTGGGACCGTCCACGCGATGCGTGTCGCCCTTGTGGGCGTTCCACGTTTCGACGTACAGGTCGTGCGCCGCCTTGTCGATTGGCCCGGGCCACATCAAGTTCATTCCATGGCGACCCGCTGTCACGGGACTGCCCGGGTACCAGAACGGAATTGGATCCTGCACGGGCTTCGTCGACAGCGGGATGGTTTGAAAATCGTAGAACTTCGAGTTCTCACTGCTGATCTGGCCGGTCGCGAACGCGTCGCAGATGATGCCGAGAATGTCGACGAAGCGGTCCCTGGATTCGGGCCAGTTGCTGCCGAACCAGTAGTGCTCGATAGGAGCGACGCCGCGGCCGACGCCGAAGTCGAGCCGACCGTTGGTGAGGTTGTCGACGATGACCATGTCTTCGATGATTCTCACTGGGTGATGCAACGGCAATAGCTTCACCATGGGACCCAAGCGGATGTTCTTCGTGATCTGCGACGCTGCGGCGATGAACACTTCTTGGTTCGGTGCCATGCACAGGTCGGTGCCATGGTGTTCGGCCAGATGGAAACCGGCAAACCCTGCCTCATCGGCCATCTTGATGAGATCGAGGCGATCTTTCAGCAGCTGTGGCGTTGGCGTGCCGGGTATGTCTTCGATGTGGTCGAAGATGCCGAACGAAGGCTTGCCCATGAAGGTTCCCTTTCCCTGTGTTGGTAGAGATCAAAAGGTGTTGGTAGAGATAAAAGTGTCATGTGATCGTGCCACGTCGCCACACGGCATGACGTATCGTCGCAGCCATGTCGGACATCGAGGTAGTGGAAGCGCTGTACACGGCTATGGCGGCTCGCGACATCGAGCGACTGCTTCAGCTCATCCATCCCGACTGTGTCATCACGCAGGACGCGCGACTTCCGTGGGGTGGACGCCACGTGGGTCACGA
Source organism: Ilumatobacteraceae bacterium (assembly GCA_040006755.1). GTDB lineage: Bacteria > Actinomycetota > Acidimicrobiia > Acidimicrobiales > Ilumatobacteraceae > JAENVT01. Next base: position 14,123 of record JBDTWJ010000038.1, read on the forward strand.
GGGCTTCGCCAATTTCGGGCTCCTGCTGACATCGTCCATCGATTCCGCAGTCACGACGGAGGCGATGTTCATGGCCGACGACGAGGTCATTCAGGTCGGTCATACGCGAGGTACCGTCAAGTCGAACGGCGGCACGTTCGACATCCCCGAGGTTCACCGCTGGAAGGTCAGCGACGGGCAGGCTGTGGAAGCCCACTTCGCCATCGATACCGATGCGATGCTCGCTGCCCTCGACGGTCGGTCGAGTTGATCGTCAGCGGTCTGGTCGCACGTCGGGAGGGTCGAGGGAGTATGCCCACAGCTGCCTGCTGCTCCGACAGCTTCTGACGTTGCATTTTGAGGTGCCCGTGGTACAAGCCTTGAAGCACGACGACTGCCCGACCGAGGGCAGTGGCAACCGCTTCATGGTGTGGCGGTCCTTGATTCTCGCTGATCGCCCGAGACCTCGGAGATGCAGGTCACGAAATATCCGGGAGATCCAGATATTTCGTACCTGGTCTCGTCGCGCGCGCGTACGAAGGCAACGGGTGAACCGTTCGGTGCAGATTGGCAACCGCCCCTGACGCGCACAGTCATGCAACCGCTCGATCCCATCAGCCGATGCTGAGGCGACGACGTTGCTGCACCTGGTTGCCGCTCCATCCCGTGAGGTCGATCGTCTTCGTGCCCGCTGGATACGAGATCGTGGTCGTGGCGGTGCCGGTGAGCTTGTTCGACGTTCCAGGGTGACCGTCGAACAATGCGTCGAGTCGGTTGAGGCCACTGGTCGTTACTGCGACAGTGCGCACGCCGGCGTCGACGACAACCGACATGCCGGTCAGCGGATTTTCCTTGAGCAACGAGATGCAATGCGCGATCAGATCTCGGTTGCCGGCAAGCAGATCGTCGCGGGTCAGGCTGTAGGGGGTGCCGGCAATGCCGATGTCTTCGATTGGCAGCCCTTCACTCGGGCCCGAGCGCGTCGCGCGGCGGTAAGCCAACGACAGGCCGATGCCGTCGGGGAGCGAGGGAGGCTGAATGGGCGACCCGGCGAGCGCGCTGCGTAGTTCGGCATAGTCCCACACGTTTGCGCCACCTGCGCCAGTTGCCTGGCCCACGCACACGAACGGTCCGATGCCGTTGTCCACGAACCCTGCGGAGAAGAGATCACCGGCCGAGTAGGTGGTCGAGTCGCCGACCAATACGACCGGTCCGCCATACTGCTGGCCGATTGCATTGCACATCTCAACGTCGGTGATGGGAATCGGCTGCGAGTACAACTCGCCGTTTCGCACTGCGGCGTCGAGCGACGCCTTCCACGGTCCGAGATCGTCACGCAGCGACGGCAGTACAGCCATGTCACGGGTGAACGGTGTGGCGACCAAAGAGAACCGCGTTGGCTGGATCGGCTTTGGCGTGAACAACTGCAACGCGAGCTCGGCTGCCCAGATGTAGCCACCGGGATTGCCGCGAACATCGACGATCAGACCGCGGGCGGGCAGCAACGGGATGAGGCGGAGCAGTTCGTTGATGAAGGCCTCGGGCAGCGTGTCGAATCCGTAGATCCGCAGATAACCGTAGGTGCCGCCGGGTGCGTCGATCGACATGGCCTTGAGGGTGCGCGTCAAGGTCGTGTCGATCACGGTTGCGGCCGGGGGTCGATTGCGCGTCGACGATGTGCGCTTCGGCGCGGCCGCCTGCCCACCCACCAGAGCGGCCGGTGCGAACAGCAGCATCTTCGCCTGACGGATCGCCGCGGCGGCAGGATCGATCGCTCGAGTACGGCGGAGCCGCACGGGCACTCGACCGGTCGGTCCACCGGAGAGCAAGTCCGGGATCTGCGAGGGGTCGACGACCTGCCACGGGATCTTGATCTCCCGCGCTGGTCCGGTCGGCGTGCCGGTGGTGGTCGTGGAGCGGTAGCCGATGATCACCCAGTGTTCGTCGGGCGGTGGGCTGTACTGCAACGAGCGCAACGTAAGGCTCTGAGTCGCCCACGCGCGCTGACTGTCGGGCCGGCCGCCGACCTCGGACTCGCTGTAACGCTGCACAGCACGATCGATCGGGACTCCGTTCCAGTACTCGAGCACGACGCCCGGCTTGAACGTCGCTGCCAACCCGTGACCAACCTTCGTCACCACGTAAGTCGGCGCGCTCGTTGTGCCGATCATTTCGACCAGGAAGGGCAAAGCAGCGACCTTGCTCGCCAGTTCGACGGGGCCGGCGTACCGCGTGTGGGCATCGCGAAGGCGGGTGACGAGGTCGGCGAGCTCCAGATGAAACGCGTCGTCGGTGAGCTCATCGACCTGCGAGCGGAGGATGCGAAGTCGTTGCACCGGGTCGGTGCCGTATCGCGCCCGCTTCAGGGGGAGGTGCGTGTACACGCCGTCGATCACCGCCTCGATCCCCTCGATCAACCGCAGCCTCTCGACTCGAGAGAGACTGCCGGGTGACAGGAACGGCCCCGACAGCACGCCCGCCGCTTTCGCAGGCTTACGTGGCTTGCGAGCTCCCTGAGGCGCTGGTCCACGCCGCGCAGCAGTGTCGCCGACAGCGTCCGCCAATACGCGGCCTCGCTGGGCGACTGCAATCCGATCGGTGGCCATGACCTACCTCCTCAGTGTTGGTCCATGCAGGGACATCACAATGATGACACCGCGAACCGCACGACTGATACGCCACGATCATGCCGCGCGGATCAGCAGAGGGCGAAAACGGTCACGCCGTAGATGGCCTGCGCGCCTGAGGGATCGGTGCGGATCACGAATCCGAGCGCTGCGCTCTGATAGCTGGAGTTCTTGATGTTGGCCATGTGAGGTGCCGAGGCGTACCACATCGAGATCAAGGTCGACGGTGACGTGCCAGACGAGTAGGCGATGTTCTCGCCGGTGGGGCAACCAACCGCCGCGTCGCGTGCGGCATTGCTGGAGTGGGCGAACGCGGCTGGCGCACTCGCCAACTGCAATGCCCATGCACATGCGAAGTCCTGCGCTCCCTGATTCGGGGCCAGCGCACCTACGCCAGCGGCGGCGCGAGTGGAGTTCAGCGACGACAGCCCTTCGTTCGAGCATGTCGAGTAGCCGTCCGGAGGGGCCGGGGGAGTGTTGGTGGGCACAGGCTGTGTCGCAGCGGCCGACGGACCCGAGAACCAGCCTTGGAGATCCGCGACCAGGTGGGTTTGTGACTGGCTGAAGAAACCGAGCCCGCGGCTTGATACCTGGGTGATGGCGAAGTTGGCGACCACGTCATTGCCGCCTACCGAGTTGACTGTCGAGGTGGTCGGTCGGATGGTTCCGGCGGGGAACGCTGTCACGAAACCTGGCGCCCCGTTCACGGACGTCACGTTGTACGCCATCGTGCCGCCCTGCGACGTCGGCAGCTCCATGCCGCCGCCCGGGTACAGGGGAACGCCGGTACCGAGTGGGCTTGCATTTCGCGTGTCGAGCAATCGGGTCGGGTCGTATGCCGTGAACAGTCCATCGGTGCCCGCCACAGCGGACGGTCCGGTGAAGTACCCGAGGAGATCCACGACGATGTGCCCACCGCCCGACAGGTAGAGGGATACGCCGGCGGTCGACACCGGGAAGATGCCGGCGGCGGCGCGGGTCTGGTCGGCTTGATCGACGTTGAGAATCGACGAGGTCGGCATGACCCGGCCGGCGGGAAATTCGGTGACGAAGCCGGGCCCTGTGGATTCCGTGACGGTGACATTGAGAGCGAGGGCGATTGCATCGGCAGGTACGCCACTGGGGAGTGGCAGCGTCACGCTGGTGCGCGCCCCAAGCTTGGCGCCGGAGCGCGAGTCGTACAGACGCGTCGGGGCCCGAGCGACGAACCTGCCCGCGGCGCTGGAGCTTGCGGGTACGAACGCGCCGACCACGTCGACAACGACCTGTGAGGGCATCGACGTATAGACACGGAATTGGCCGGCCGAGTCGACACGTGTGATTGAGCTGTTCGCGCGAATTTGGTTCGCCTTGAAGTTCACGTTCGAAACCACCGGGCGCGCCTGATCCGCAGGCCACGCGGTCAGGAAGCCCGAGGTTCCCGGGCGGTCGACGGTCAACGTGAGGGCCAGCGACGTGGCGTTGGCGGGAATGCCGCACAACCCGCGTGTGGCGACCTGCATGGTCAGTGCGTCGAGTTGCGCGTATCCGCTGCCGAGTCGGGTGTCGGCGAGCCGGCACGGCTGAAGCGAGACGTACGCCGCACTTCCGGCGGGAGCGGCCTCGACGGTTGGCGGCGCCACGAGCGACGGCACGATCATTGACGCCGCGCCGAGCGCCACGATGACGAACGTGTTACGAAACAAACTCAGCTGGAACGCTCGCGCAGGGCGCAGAGCCTTGAAGCTTTGCATAGAACCGGTACTCCGATTGTTCTGCGCCCGACAAGGTTCTAGCACGGCGGGAGTCCTCACAACCAGTCATCGGTAACAAATGCTCCGCGCTTTAGTCATGAAATCTTCATTTTTCCGAGACAAATCGATATCTGGGGGCGCTCCGGCCGCCGCTTCAAGTGCCCGGAAAACCGCTCTACGTAGGGCTTTTAGCCCGCCGCGCCCCACAACGCGGCCTCGGGCCGGCCATGGATCATGTCGAGACCACGACCGTCAAACTTTTCGACGACGGTTTGCTCGCCGGACCGGGCGATGGCGATTCGGACGCTCGATCCGCCGATTCTGAGACGATCGATCTCCAGCCGAGGAAGCCACTCTGGAAGCCACGGGTCGACGAAGCAGCGACCGTGTGGCGCGTCCGGAACGATGCCGAGGAAAAGTTGCGCGGCGAGCGGTGCGGTCGCCGCCGCCCACGCCTGTGGGATGTTCGCTTTCGCGTATGGGACGGGGCCGCCGAGGTCGCGACCGAGGCCGCAGAACAACTCGGGCAGCCGGGCTTCCTCGAGATTGCACGCAGCATCGAGCACACCGCGAATCAGCATCGCGCCTTCGTCTCGCAGTCCATACCGAAACATGCCGGCCGCCGTCAGCATGGTGTCGTGCGGCCACACCGAACCGCGTTGGTAGGCCAGCGGGTTGTAGAACGGATGCTTCGACGACAGCGTTCTCAGGCCCCATCCGCTGAACATGTCGTCGGCCAACAGACGGCGTGCGGTTCGCTCGGCATGGTCGGCGCCGGGCAGTCCGCTCCAGAGCAATTGTCCCGGGTTGGAGCTGATGCTGCGCACGGGTTCCTTGTCGCCGTCCAGCGCGATTGCGTAGAACCCTTCGTCCTCCATCCAATACCGTTCCTCCACCAGATCGTGAAGCGATGACGCCGCAGTTCGCAGCCGCGTTGCTTCCGAAGCGTCACCTCGATGGTCGCAGAGCTCGGCCATTGCGAGCCGTGCTGCGTAGAGGTAGCCCTGCAACTCGATCGTGGCGATCGGCAACTTGGCTGGATGACCTGCGGCATCAACGATCGCATCCGCGGCATCCTTCCAACTCTGGTTGTAGTAACCGAGCTTGCTCCGGGTCGCGTACTCCTGCAGACCGTCACCGTCGCGGTCGCCGAGATCGTCGCACCAATTCAGCGCGCGTTGGGCGGTCTCGATGTGATCGTCCAGCAACGTGTCGTCGCCCGTCGAGCGCCACGCGTTCCACAACGTGAGGCAATACAGCGCCGGCGCGTCGTGTGTGCCGAAGTAGGGCGTGTGCGGGATGGCATGCCTGAACGCCAACTCTCCCTGGCGTAGCTCGTGAGGCAGCTTACCAGGCTCGGCGTCTCTCCAGTCATCCGTTTCATCTGCCTGAAGACGAGCCAATGCTGCCAGAGCACCGCGGGCGGGCCAGGCTCCGAGAAGTCCCGTCATCAGCGCACTGACCAACGTGTCGCGACCGAACAGGCACATGAACCAGGGCACACCTGCCGACACGAACGAGGTGTCCCCGTCCGGATTCGCCAACGCATGAAAGTCCGCGCAGCCGCGATCGAACGGCAGTTGCAGGATGGGCTCAGTTCGCAGTGTTGGGGCAGATTCCGACACCGGGTCGGGTTCCGGGTCATGCGGATCGCCGTCGAATGGCTGGATCTCACCGTCGATCTCGGCTTGCGCGTTGACGCAACAGGTCCACTGCCCGGCTTGACCGAGCGCGATGTCGAAGATGACCTGCGATCCGACGAACTCCGGCACCCCGGGCGATGGCGAGGTTTGGGAGAAATGAACATGAAGCGCGCGCCGAAATCCGGCTCGCTGGTAGTCCAGTGTGAGTCGTTCGCCTTCGCCCAATCGGACGATGTCGAGACGCGGCGGCAGGTGGCGGTCCTTCACCTCGAAGATGTCCGCGAAGTCCGCGTCGAGTTGTACGACGAGCCGGGTGTGGATCGTCGCGTTGGCGTAGTTGTAGATAGTCAGGTCGTCGTGCAAGGCCCCCGCAAGGCGACGCCGCAGCGACAGGAACAGCGCGCCCGGTGGAAGCTCGCCGTGCTGGGTTCGGATCAATGGGCTCTGAAACGTCCAGGTGGCCGTGCCGTGACCTTCCCGGTTGCGCCCGAGCAGCTCCCACGGTTGGTCACCGATCGTCATCCGATAGGTCGACAGCACCCTGGTGTCACCGATGAACATGCCGTGCAACTCGTCGGCGCGAACGTCGCCATCGAGGCCGCACGCCAGGGCGATGCCGCTTCCGTGGAGTACGACGCTGGGATGGGTTACCTGGACGGTCATCGCGTCACGTAGAGGGCGCCGATCACGAGACCCCACACAGTGTGCATCAAGAACGCGGTGAGCGCGAACTTCGTGTTGCTCGTCTTGAATCCCATGAAGCCGATCCCGCTCAACGGGCCGAGGAGTCCTCCGGCCAGAACCACGGCGAGGGTCTCGCCCCACACCAGTCCCGAAAGCACACGATTGATTTCGAGGTTCGGCTGCACGACCATCGCCCACACCAGAACCAACAGCACGCTGTTGAACAGATGCGAGAGCATCCCGATCACCCACGCGCTGGACCGATCGCTGACCATGTAACGCCGTCCATGATCGGCGATGTCGATCGCCATCAGACGTGGGACCCGGCCGGCCCACAGACCGACCAATGCCATCACGTACCCTCCGACAACACCGGCCAGCACCACGCCGGCGAAGTCGACCTCCCGCCAACTCAGCATGTCGACACCTGCAATCACAGCGATCCCGCACCGGTCACGTGCTCATTCTGGCAGCCGTGCCTGTGTGCTCACAACAGCACGCTTTCGCCAAGCCCGGTTGGCATCGGCGAACTCGCTTCGGGCTTCGTGGAGGTCGAACGGTTGCTCCTCTGCGCTGGCCGACGCCCACTGGCTGCGCGTTTGATTGACAAAGTCCCCGCCGTAGATGTGGATTGCCGCAGTCAGCCGGTCGAGCGGGTTGGCCACGGAGTGGACCACCTTGTCGCCGAGCACCGCGACGTCTCCTGCTGTCAGTGTCTTGCCACCTGACGCCGTCAACCGGTTCGAGCCGGGAGCCGAGCGGCGGTAGAACGAATTGTCTTCCTGGCCCGTGTAGATGCCGATCGCTGCCCACATCCGATGGTCGTGGGCCTGGATGCGCATCGACGGAGCCCACGCAACGTTCAAGATGGTCAAGTCCGCGGACTGGTACAGCACGGTGATGCCGCCCTCGGAAGGGCAGAGCGCCTGGGCCACATCGTCGCACCCGGCGAGGGCGCGCTCTAGAACCTCTTTGATCGCCCCAGGAGTGTCGGTCTCGGATCGAACTGTCTGACAGTCGGCGATGAACTCATCAATGTCGAACATGATGAACCTCCTGCGTTGAACGAGCCGTCGGTGGGTACTGCGGATAGCTGGAGGTTAGGTTCGCGCGCGAAGGACACGCGGATGGTCTCAGGTGTGAGGATGGTGGAGGTACCAATGGCAGGGAAGCGGTCGATCCTCTCGAAGGCGAAGCTTGCCACGGGCGCAGCCGTCGTGCTCCGACAAGTGCTGGCCCATGAAGAGGTACGCAAGGTTCTCGCGAACGCTCCGCGCGATGTCATCAGCTGGGCATCGAAGAAGCGACTCGAGCGGCGATCCAGCGAATCGGCGGGCCGGTTTGATCCGACACAGCGATTCGGTCATCGGGGATTGGAACGACGGATCAGGTCGCTCGATGGCGTGACCGAACGAGCGTTTCCAAACCGTACCGACCTGGGCCGCGCCGAGCTGACGGAGGCGATCGGGCGCGTGAGTCTTGCGCTGGAGGTCGCCGAGCAGATGCCGCTGGTCAGGCGCAGACGAGCGCAAGCAAGAATCAGCAAGCAACTCGACGAGATGGAGTCGACGATCGTCAACGCGGTCCTTCCGAAGTAAGCCGGGCACGGATGATCCGGAGGCACCGGGCAGCCTGGAAAGCTGTCTCCCGTGCGATGAGAGATCACATCGCATTGACGCGGTGGTATGCCTCAGTCAGCGCTTTGAAGGTAGCGTCGAAGAAGGATGTCGAGTCGGCGTCAGCGAGCCCGCCGTACTCCTCGGTGACACCGATCACCGTTCGCTCGAGGCGGTAGAAGCTGACCGTAGCGATGCGCGTGGTGTTGCCTTCGGCATCGGTGAAGCTGAACTCGGCGTAGGCCTCAAAGCCGCTCTGCCCAAGCGTCTCGATGGTGCGCGACGTGACGTTCACGCTGATGGCGTCGAAGCCGTTGTCATGCTGGTCCTGCTCGAGCTGTTGGGCGCGACAAGTGCCCCACTCGTCCGTGCCGACCACACCGACGTACTCCTGGGCGAGGTTGACATCGGGGAAAACTGCGGTGAAGGACGACTCGAAGGCGTCGGTCTCACCGAACTGCATCGTCGGACCAGACTGGGAGCCGCCCCGGGTGATGGTCGTGACCGCACCGTCCGGCCGGTAGGAGCAAGATGTGCTGTCGGGCGTGGTCTCTCCGCCCGGCGAATACTGCGTCCACGGCCCGGGGAAGTCCTCGGCATGCAACGTGCCCGCGATGGCCAGCGCTTGGGCTGCAACGTCGACGGGTCGCGTGTCAGCGACGGTGGTCGCCACGGCAGTGGTCGGCGCAGCAGTCGTGGCGGCATCAGCGATCGACGTCGTCGTAGTAGTTGCGCTGGTGCTGGTCGTGACCAGCGGAGTGGTCGTATCGACCGGGCTGGTGGGCGACGAGGCGGGGCTGGGTGTGGCGTCGGTCTTTCCAGAGCTCGATCCGCCGCAGCCGCTGATGGAGATTGCAGCGAGCAATGCGACCGCAGCCGATGTCCTGTGAGCCATGTCCCGTCCCTTGATCGTCACACCGTCTTTCGGGCCGATCGTAGCGCGTGGCGCCCAGGATCAATCAGGTTCGTAGCGCAGCACTACGCCGCCGATCGCGACCTCGTCGTGCGGCTCGAGCGTCCGCTGGATGATCAGCGCGCCGTTGATACGCGTCCTGTTGGTCGGGCACCGAGATCGCAGAGCACGTGACCACCCGCGACGAGGCGGATCGTTCAATCTTGCACCGCTCTCTCAGTGGTCGACGGGATCACCGTGGCCCCAAGAGCGTTGGGCCGCCAGGTCTTCTGTGAGGAGCAGTACTGTCCGCGATCACGAGGTCGACGCAACACGCCACGCGAGTACGCACGCGACTGCGGGCGTCGGCCGCGCGACGAGCCGCAAGGCCCGACTCTTGGACGTGCTGCCCGCCGTGAAGTCGAAGATGCGCTGGGACTACGACTTCGGCGATGGATGGCAGCACGACGTCATGGTGGAAGCGATCGAGACACGGCGCAGTGGCGCCCCACCTGGTCTGCCTCACCGAGAAGCGGGCCTGTCCTCCCGAGGATTGCGGTGGTCCGTTGGGCGACGCCAATCTCCTGGCAACTCTCGAAGACCCGTCCCACGAAGACCATAACGAGCTCGCCGAGTGGGTGCCGCCCGGCTTCGATGCCGAAGCCTTCGATGTCGACGAGACCACCGAGATGATGCGATCGGCGAGGCCGCTCAGAGACTGGTGACGCGGACGACGAAGCGGACCTCGTGCTTGTTGAGGACTCGCACGACAGCGGCGGGATCGAGATCAGGCATGGAGCTTGCGACGCTCGACGCGAACGCGTTCGTTGTGTGCCTCGA
>JBDTWJ010000039.1:0-24106 GCA_040006755.1 Ilumatobacteraceae bacterium
CGGTGCGGATGTCGATGTTCTTCTTCTTGAAGCTGCGCACGACGACGTTGGCGACGTCGCTGTCGAGGCCAGGAAGGATCTTGGGGAGCCCTTCGAGAATGGTCACCTGCGAGCCGAGGTCGGCGAACGTGCTGGCGAATTCGCACCCGATCGCACCGCCACCGATGACAACGACGCGACCGGGAACGTAGTCGAGCATCAACACCTCGTCGCTCGTCATCACCGGCCCGTCGGGTTCGAACCCCGGGATGGTGCGCGGCACCGAACCTGCGGCCAGGATCACGTTCTTGCCGCGGATCTGCGTCGTGCCGTCGGGACCGGTCACGGTAACCGTGCGATCTGCGCCAAGCGTGCCGACGCCATCGAGGACGGTGATCTTCTTCGACTTCATGAATCCGACGAGGCTCTTGACGATGCCGTCGACGAGCTTCTGTTTGCGGGCCTGTGCCGTGACGAAGTTGACGACCGGCGCGCTGGACTCAATGCCGAATTCTGCGGCGTGGGCGACATGCCGATGCACGGCAGCAGTCTCGAGGAACGCCTTCGCCGGGATGCAGCCCCGGTTGAGGCACGTGCCCCCCATCTCTGCTTGCTCGATGATGGCAACGTTGAGACCAGCGGATGTGGCATATAGAGCTGCGCCGTATCCGCCGGGACCACCGCCGATCACGACGAGATCAAATTCGGTTGCGGGCTCCATGGTGGCTCCGTGACGTGTGTGAGTCGGCCAAAAAGTTGATGTGAAATTCGACGGCCACGGTAGCCCCTAATCGGCCTGAGCGAGCACCCATCGCAGCTGTTGGTCTGCCCGGTGAAAGATCAGCTGTCGCGACGTTCCCTGCATGCCACTGGTAGCGAATGTCAGCGAACACTCGGCCGTGGCCGCCGCGATTCCATCACAGCTCGACGATGTGATGGCGAGCACTTTGCCTGGGCCGACGAGCGTGAAACCGTCGAGTCCCTCAAGATCGTCGGTTCCGCCGACGCGCACCACCGCAACGAGGTCGCTGTCGTGAACCGTTGACGAAAGCAGTTCGACAGTGACGTCTCCAGCCTTGCCGGGCTCGCCAGCCGCGAGCAATTTCGCGGTCTGCTCCTGTCCGCCGACGCGCAGCAGTTGGATACCGCCCGCGAGGAGAATGACGAGTCCGCAGCCAATTGCGAGCAGCAGCAGGGTCCTGGTGCGCATGGAATCGCCAGGTTATGGGCGCTAGCGTGCTCCCGTGCAGCGACGTGCGGGATACCTGTTGCTGTGCACCCTGGCAGTCGTCGGATTGTCAGCGTGCGGAGACTCAGCATCGTCATCCGATTCGCCAGACCGACAGTCCACCTCCTCGATTCCCGCCACACCGTCCAGCGATGCCGATCCCAACGCGGCCGCCGTGCCCGACGCGTTGGCGTTCTCAGCACCTGGGGTTGGCGGTGGAACAATCGATCTTGCCGCCTACGCGGGCAAGCCGGTGCTGCTGTGGTTCTGGGCACCCACTTGAGTCACCTGCAACCATGAAGCCCCTTCGGTCGAAGCGGCAAGCAAGCGGTGGGCCGGCAAGGTTCAGTTCGTTGGGGTCGCGTGGTATGGCGACGACTCCTCGTTCCAGGGGTTCGTCGACAAGCACCACCTGACCTTCCCGCAGATCAGCGACGATCCAGGCGCGGTGTTTGCGCGATTCGACGTGCCGTATCAGCCGGCGATGGCAATCGTCGACGTGGCTGGCGAGATACATCTGTCGTTGGGCGCGGTCGACGAGTCGACCCTCGACGCAGCGTTGGAGGCGGCGCTAGCCGCCCGGTGATCCGGCTACGACGAGGCGCACTCGAAGACGCGGTCGGTGTAGTCGGGATCGGTGACGTTGTACCAGTTGCGCCCTTCCAGGCAGTCGGGTCGCGACAACTCATACGGAAGTTCGAACTCCGAGATCGTCCCATCGGCAACGTACTTCTGGAAGCAAGGAGCGGCTTCGGTCGCCATCGCCGTGAAGTCGGAATCGCCGAGGCTGTAGACCTCACCGTTCCAGTACAGCTCGCCGACGCCGCATTCATCGAATCTGTAGTAGGCCGCGACGAACGTCGGATCGATCGAGCCATCGTCGATGCCGGCCGCGATACACGACGAGTAGGCGGAGAACTCGACTTGGTCGAAGCAGGCGTCGAAGCCGCTGACGTCACCCTCACCGATATCGACTGTCGCCTCGTCGGTCCTCGTGCCGCCGATGCCCATGATGTCGGCCAAGGTGAAGGACTCCGCAGCCTTCTTGACTCCATCGATGATGTCGGTCAACTCGTTCTTGTCGAGTGCGGACAGGACCGCGTTCACGATGTCGGTGTACGTGCCGATCGGGCTGACGAACCATTTGCCGTTGACCTGTTGCACGGTGATACCGACTGGTTTCATGTCGGAGAATGCAGCCTGCACGGTCGCGACGAGTGCCTTGAGATCCTCGTTGTCACCGAGTCCCATTGCGTCGATGGCTGAATCGATCGACTTTCCGGCTTCGCACGTATCGGTCGTGGAGTCCTTCGTTGTCACGACCGTGCAGCCATCCGTGGACTTCACGGTGACTTCTGCACCGTCGGCACTCGCCGTCATCGAAAATTCATCGATGGCGACGCTGCGACGCTCGCCGTCGCCGGTCACGGTGTACTTGGTGTCCGAGAACGCGATCTTGGCACCCATGTCGTCGATCCCTGCCTGCGCCTCGTCGAGGAAGGCTGGCGCGTATCGTTGCAGTGCTTCCGCTTCGTTGGGGTTGAGCGCGGCGATGAGCGCCTCGAGGTCGAGGTCGGCGACCGCATCGAAAATGGCCTGCACGGCACCCTCGGCGGTGTCGGCGCCACGCGCCACCACGCCCGTATCGGGGATGTCGTATGCATCGGCGCGGGCGTTCTCGGCGATCGAGTAGAAGGCGCTGAGGTACCAGCGCCCGTCGTGCTTCACGGCTGCGAGCTTCCAATCGACGTCAGCTTCCCCCGGCTCGCTGTTGAGGTCGGGACGGTCGCCGCCGAATGCTTCGTCGATCACGAGGTCGCCGATCGGCACCTGTTCACCGTCGACACTCGCAGTGCCCAACGCGGTGATGCGAATGTCGGACACATCGTCGACATTGGTCGCGGTCGTCTCGACTTCCACATTGTCGAACACGAGGTCGATCCCGCTGAACTTGTCGAGGCTCGCCGTGTCGGCGGCGACTTCGAGGCGCTTCAGGTTGTCGACCAGATCGATGAGCGGCTGACGCATCGTGTCGCGCTCGCCGGGCAGCAACAGATCAACGACGCCGAGCGCGTCCTCGGCACCCAGTGCATCCATGAGGCGCGTGCCGACCTCGGTGGGATTGGAGGCACCACCTTCGTCACCCGCGACGATCCTGCTGACAGCGAACCCGCCTGCACCGAGGAGCGCGATGACGGCGATCATTCCACCGACGACTTTTCCCTTACTGCGCTTGCCGGTCGTGTCGGTCGGTACCACCGTGGCGAGTGGCGCGCCGTCTTGTACACCAAGCGGTTGCGGCCCGAACGGGGGCGATGAGACACCCACAGCCGGCGGCGGCAGCACGGGTGGTCCACTGGCCGGAGGAGCCTCCGGCCGTGGTGCTTCGAACGTGCTTCCGTCGTCATTGGTGGTCACAGAAGATGCCTTTCGCCGGAACCTGGTTCACCAAGATATCGGCCGCGAGTTACCCGACCTGAACACTTGAACAAGACGCCCCTTGGGGCGACATACATTGTGCGAATGCGCATCCTCATCTCGGGCGCCAGCGGCCTGATCGGCTCGGCGTTGAGCAACCACCTGTCGGGCGACGGCCACACGGTGCTGCGATTGGTTCGGCGCGACGCGAAGGCCGGAGAGTTCACGTGGGATCCGTCCGCCGGCAAGCTCGACCCAGCGGCATTCGACGGCTGCGACGCGGTCATCAACTTGTCGGGCGCCGGCATCGGCGACAAGCGGTGGACCGACGACTACAAGGCCCAGCTGATGTCGAGTCGTTTGCAAGCCACCGAACTGCTCGCGACCACCATCGCCGCGCTCGACGAGTTGCCTTCGGTCTTCCTCTCCGGTTCTGCGGTCGGCTGGTACGGGGATCGAGGAGATGAACGGCTCGACGAGCTCTCCGTGCCAGGAAGCGATTTCCTCAGCGACCTCTGTCAGCGATGGGAGGCGGCCACGCTGGTGGCCGAGAAGGCTGGAGTTCGGACGGTCCATCTGCGCACCGGTGTCGTGCTGTCCGCGAAGGGTGGCGCGCTGAAGAAGCAACTACCGCTGTTCAAGCTCGGACTCGGTGGACGGTTCGGTAGCGGCCACCAGTGGCAGAGCTGGATCTCGATCGACGACGAGGTCGGTGCCATCGCCCATCTCCTGTCCGCTGAGATCTGCGGACCCGTCAACCTCACGGCGCCGGAACCGGTGACGAACCTCGAGTTCACGACCACGCTCGCCAAGGTCTTGCACCGGCCTGCGGTGCTGCCGGTGCCAATGTTCGGGCCCAAGCTCATGCTCGGCGGGGAGCTCGTCGAGTCGCTGCTGCTCTCGAGTCAACGGGTGGTGCCGACGGCGCTGCAGCGCAGCGCGTACGAGTTCCATCACCCCACGTTGGAGGCTGCGCTGCGCGACATCCTCCACCGTACGTAGCAAGCGGTTACTGATCCGCGGTGTCGACCGCTGCCCATCGCGCGAGTTCTGCATCGAGATCGAGCCGCTCCGTCGACGGGCTTGTCGGCCAGTTCTCTCTCGGCACCGCCCACATCACCTCGAACTCGATGCCATCAGGATCTTTCGCGTACAGGCTCTTGCTGGCGCCGTGGTCGCTCTCGCCCACGAGCGATCCCGCGGCCAAGAGCTTGGTTCGTAGCGTCGCGAGGTCTTCGATGGTGTTGACCTGCCAAGCCAAGTGGTACAGACCTGGCGACTGTGGCGCAGGCTGTGGACGGTCGCCAACGGTGAACACGCCAAGATCGTGGTCATTGGTCGATCCGTCGGCACGAAGGAAGATCGCCTGACCTCCCATGTCTGCCACAACCTCGAAACCGAGGACCGTGGCGTAGAACTCGGAGCTGCGCTGGGCATCGCGGACCCAGAGCACCGCATGGTTCAGTCGTCTGATCATCGTGTGTCTCCCTTGTCATGCCGACAGATACATGTATACGTCCAACTCGATCCTGGTCTTGTCATCGAGCATAGTGCCATCTGACCATCACTTACTTGCGGACGCAACGTTCCGGGTCGTCCGATACGCTGACGACATGTCAACGACGTGGCTATCGGCCAGCGAGATGCGCGCCTGGCGAAACTTCATCGAGTCGGTCAACTCCATGACGGCCGCGCTCGGCAGCGACCTGGTCCCCTTCGGTCTGACATTGGGCGACTACGAAGTCTTGGTCCGCCTGACCGAAGCCGACGATGAGAGGTTACGGATGTGCGACCTGGCAAGCGCCTTGCAACTGTCACCCAGCGGTCTCACACGTCGCCTCGACGGCCTCGTCTCCACCGGATTGGTGGAGCGGGTTGCCAGCCCATCGGATCGCCGCGTGATGTACGCCGCGCTGACGGCGAAGGGCCGCGCCAAGCTCGCCGAGGCAGCACCTGACCACGTGGCGAGCGTGCGAAAGCGGTTCTTGAAGGGCCTCACGCGCGACCAGGTCCGCGAGCTCGGCGACATCTTCGAGACGGTGCGAGGCAATCTCAGGGCGTGCCCAGAGTGACCAAGCTTCCCACCGGGTTCCGGGCGTACGTCGCCAACGTCGGCATCAAGGACACCACCGACGATTTCGTGCTGGTCGCCACCGATGCACCCTGCGCGTCGGCGGGCATGTTCACCACCAGCAGCTTCGCCGGGGCCAGCGTGCTCGTCAGCCGCGAGCATCTGTCAACGCCCACGGCGCAGGCCGTCGTGGTGATTTCCAAGAACGCGAACGTCGCTACCGGCGCCGATGGCTTGGCCAACGCATGTGAGGTCGTTCGTGCTGTCGCGGGTTCGGTTGGTTGCGACGTCACCGACGTGCTGATCGCTTCGACCGGCGTGATCGGTCGCCAGTACCCGATGGATCGCGTTCGGGCCGGGCTCGCAGCGATTCCGTCGACACTCCCCTGCACCGATGTCGCTCCGATTGCCGCAGGGATCATGACCACCGACACGGTTCCGAAGGTCGCCGAGGCCATCGTCGGTGATGCACGAATCGTCGGCGTGGCGAAGGGCGTTGGGATGATCGAGCCGAACATGGCGACGATGATCACGCTGCTGCTCACCGATGCTGACATAGCGCCCGGCGACCTCGACCCGATCTTCAGGCGGGTGATCGATCGCACGTTCAACTGCGTGTCGATCGATACCGACACATCGACCAGCGACACCGCGATCGTGATGGCCAGTGGCGCGGCAGGGGCGGTCGATCTCGATGCGTTCGAACGAGGGCTCTACGACGTAGCCGTATCGCTGACGAAACAGGTAGCGCGCGATGGCGAGGGCGCGGAGAAGCTGATCGAGGTGATGGTCGATCAAGCGAGCTCGCCGAGTCAGGCGAAGCGCGTCGCCAAGGCGATCGTCAACTCACCGCTCGTCAAGACCGCAGTGCACGGCGCAGATCCGAATTGGGGGCGAGTTGCAATGGCAATCGGTAAGTCGACGACGGCGGCCGAAGTCGATCAGTCACAGGTGATCATTCGCTTCGGCGATCAGGAGGTGTACCCGTCGTCGCTCGACGATGCGGGGCTCGATGCGTTGGCGACATACATGAGCGGCGACGAGATTTGCATTACCGCCGTGCTTGGCGCCGGCGACTCGTCGGCCACCGTGTGGGGATGCGACCTGACCGATGGCTACGTTCGCATCAACGCCGACTACACGACCTAAGTCAGGAATTGCGATGCCTGATCTTCCCCATCGTCATCTCGGTTCCTCAGGCGTCGAGGTGTCGATCTTCGCGCTGGGTTCATGGCGCACGTTCGAGCGAATCCCCCGCGAACAGAGTCTTGCCGTGATGCGAGCTGCACGCGATGCCGGGATCACCTTCCTCGACGACGCGCGATACAACGACGAGACCGGCAAGGCGCCAATCCCAACCGGGTATAGCGAAGTCCTGTTCGGCGAACTGTTCCATGAGGTGGG
Organism: Ilumatobacteraceae bacterium; assembly: GCA_040006755.1. GTDB lineage: Bacteria > Actinomycetota > Acidimicrobiia > Acidimicrobiales > Ilumatobacteraceae > JAENVT01. The sequence continues at coordinate 7,101 of JBDTWJ010000039.1, forward strand.
CTGGGTGCGCGACGAAGTCGTGGTGTCGAACAAGCTGTGGTGGGAGTTCTGGCCGGAGCAGGATGCTGCGGCCGAGCTCGACAGTTCGCTCGGCCGAATGGGTCTCGACCACATCGACCTCATCTACACGATGCAGCCACCCAAGGGTCTCACCATTCCTCAACTCGTCGCACAGGTGGCCGAGTTGGTGGCGTCAGGGCGCGCTCGATCGTGGGGCGTCGGCAACTGGCCGGCCGACCAACTCACCGAGGCGGTGGCGGCGGCGCGATCGCTTGGCGTCACACTGCCTGCGGCCGCCCAGTTGCCGTACAGCTTGATTCGCCCTGACTGGGTGCAGGACCCGGCAATGGAGGCTGTGCTCGCCGATGCCAACATCGGCCTCGTTGCTTCGTACGTACTCGCGGGCGGAACGCTGACGGGCAAGTACCTGCAGGGTCAATCGGGGCGCGCCGACGACGACACGACCGACGTGGTGGTCGCGGGAAAGCGGCGCGCAGCGGCACTCGTCGAACTCGCTCGCGAATGGGACGTGTCACCGGCGAGCCTCGCCTTCTCGTTCGTGCTCTCCCATCCCCGGCTGGCCAGCGTGCTCTTCGGCGCGACGTCACCCGAACAAATACGCGAAAACGTCGCCTCGCTCGAGGCGTTCAACTCACTCGCCGACGATCAACGCCGCCGCCTCGACGACCTGGCGATCGCCCCCGACTGATACCGAGACGATCTGGGCGCCAATGTCCGACATCGTTGCAAGGTGGGTGCAGGCTTGGCACCCAGATCGATGGGGCCGGCGGATTATCCAGGTGATGTTCCTGATCTGGGCGCGCTCCGGTTGACACGCCAGATGCCGTGCTAGGTAGGGACGGATCGGTACTTGCACACGAGAACACCAGTGCCGCTCGTCGACGTGGAAACCAGTTCCATCGGCCGCGACTGGCCGTCGCCGGGGAACAGGCGCTTGCCACCGCCCAGGAGAATGGGTTCGATCATCAGGAGGTAGTCGTCGACGAGGCCGTTCTCGACCAGTTCCCTGACCAGTGTCGGGCTTCCCATGACGATGAGATCGCCACCTTGCTTCTCGCGCAACTTCCGCACCTTTCCCAGCGTGTCGTCGGGTGGAAGCAGCGTCGAGTTGTTCCAGAAGAGATCCTCCTGTCTGAGTGTTCGAGATGCGACGTACTTGGGGATCGCATTCATCTGGTCGGCAAACGGGTCGCCGGCGCGCCCGGGCCACGCTGCGGCCATCGTCTGCCAGGTACGACGGCCGAACAGCAGCGCCTCCGCGTTCTGCATCACCTCGCCGATCGCGGCGCCCATCGTGTCGGCCTCGAAGTACGGCATCGACCATCCGCCGTGCGCGAAGTCACCATCGGTGTCCTCCGTCGCTCCACCAGGTGCCTGCACGACGCCGTCGAGACTCATGAAATCGCTGGTGACGATGCGCATCACTTGCTCCCCTCGTGTGGTTATGCCACCGACCTCGATGGGTTGGGTCGCTGCCGAGCGTAGACTCGTGCCCGGTCTCGACGCCTTTCGATGCATAGCCGCCTGGGATTTTGGGTACTGAGTCGGCCATGGAAATCATCCGACACGAAGATGGCTCGTTGACCGTTCCCGTTGCGCCCACGCGCCACTCGAGCGACGACGACACCGCTGCTCCCGAAGAACCGGTCGAGACGACGATGGTGCTTCATCCCGGCGAGGGCGGATACAGCGAGGCCTTGGCGCAATGGGATGCCGAGCAGAATCCGGATGGTCATGAGGTGGTTTCGACTGCTTCTGGGCGCGACGAGGCGATGCACGTTGTTCACGCGGTTGCCGAGGATCCCGACCACGTCGCCGAGGCGGTCGAGTCACTCGAAGACCCCGAGGCCAGCGCCGACGCGCTGCGCCATGTCCTGATCGGCGGCACGCCGTCGATCCAAGCCTTCGCCGGTGAAGTCGCTGAAGCAGAGGGTGGCGAGGAGCTCCCCCACCACAAGGCGACAAAGATCATCGGCCAAGTGCTCGCCGAGATCGACACACATCAGGCGTAGGGAGCCGTCGGGGTCGCAGACCCGACGCCGCACCGTTCGTCTACCTGATGACCCACTTCATCCCGAGGCGGCACACGCAACCGTGCGTTGATCGACGCGGTGTACCGATCGATGAACGTCGTCAGTCAGGGTCGACGCCGGCGTACGCGTAGGCGAACCAGCGCGCAAGCGTCGGGTCGTGCTGCAATGCCGAGATCCAACCTTGCCGGAGGCCCGCGCCAAACGTGTTCGAGTCGCTCTGATCGACGGCGTCGTCGGAGCCGGCGAGAATCAACCGCAACATCCATCGCGAGAACGCCTGCGTCCGCCAGATGTGCGGCAGACGCGTGTCGGAGTACCGCGACAGCCGGTCGCCATCGTCCTCAGGTCCGAATCGCGCGATGAAACCGTGGGCCAATTCGACGGCATCTTGGATGGCGAGGTTCATGCCCTTGCCACCTGCGGGCGTGATGACATGGGCCGCGTCACCCGCGACGAACACGCGCCCGTCCTGCATCGGCGTCGTCATACGCATCCGCAGGTCGACGAGCGTGGGTTCGATGAACTGAACCTCGTCGAGTCGGCCAGGGACCATCAATCGGGCCGTCAGTTCGTCGCGCACGCGAGTCTCCGGCCAGTCGGCAACCGCGTCACTCGCGGGCACCTCCAGGTAGAACCGCGTCAAGGTGGGCAGCCGGCGCATCTGCCCGGCGAAACCACGCGGATGGGCGGCGTAGATCGTGTGTGGCTCCAGCGGCCCGGTCGTGCCGAGCACGGCGAGCCACCGGACCGGAAGGGACTGCTCGACGACGCGGCAATCTCGCAACGCGTTCGCGATCACGCCGCGAGCGCCGTCGCAACCGGCAATGACCCGGCAATGGATCGTGTCGGTTCGGCCTTGTTCGTCACGAACCGACAGCGTCGCACCATCATCATCGCGGCCCAACGCGATCACCTCGCTGCCGAAGCGGACGTCGCCGCCGACCTCGATCAGCGCATCGCAGAGGCGTGCAACCAGTTCGTGCTGTGGGTACACGAAGTGGGGCCGATCGCCGGTCAAGGTGCCGTAATCGAAGACCACGCTCTCCTCGGGTGTGCGGAACTCACAGCAATAGTTCGTCACCTCGAATTGCAACAGGTCGCCTGCGATGCCGACCGACTTCAGTAGTTCAACCGTGCGGTACTCCAACACTCCGGCTTTGGCGAGCATCTCCATCTGCGACCGCGCGTGACGCTCGAGCAAGACGAAGTCGATACCCGCGCGTTGAAGGAGATGCGCGATGACGAGCCCGGCAGGGCCTGCTCCGACGATCGCCACCGTCGTGCTATCGGGAGACCGGCGCGTCACGCCTTCGACCAAGCCATTGCCACAAGCTAGCTGTGGCCGAAATCGGACTCCTCGGTCGGACCGGTCGACCGCTACGGGAGGGTGACCGGCGAGATCGTGTCGTCGATGGGAAGGTCGCCGTGGACGAATGCTGTGACGTAACTCGTCAGCAGCTCGGCCGAGCCGTCGAGCGTCGTCGAGAACGCCGTGTCCCCGGCGTCGCGTCCTGTGGCGATGCGCAGCAGCGATTGTCTCGGAGCCAGCCGGGTTGCGTCGACGACCTCCCATCGACTGCCGGTTGCTACCTCGGCGACCGCGTGAAAATCCATCGGGAACACGCCGGGTGCGTAGACCGAGGTGAGACGCGCGGGTACCCCGACCGTTCGACACAGCGCCACCGTGAGGTGGGCGAAGTCACGGCAGACGCCTCGCCCGGCGAGCAACGTGTCGACTGCCGTCTCGAACGGCCCACTGCTCCCAGGCTCGTAGCGCAGCCGCCCGAACACCCAGTCGCCGACCATTCGCCCGCGATCGGCTGGGTCGGGTGGCATCGCCAGTTCCGCTTCGGCGAACGACTCGAGCAGATCGCTCGGACAGTACCGGCTCGGCCGGACGGCGAAGAGCTTCTCGGCGATCGTCGGTGGTACATCGACGGTCACATCGCGCTGCACGATCGCGTGATATTCGACCGTCACGAGACCGGCACCGCATGACACGAGGTGCACACGTCCCCCGTGGTCGACCTGCACCTCGTCGACTCCAACCGGTTGGCCGTCGAGCGTCACGACCAACTCCTCGCGCTCGAACGATCCGGCTGTCGATGCGACCGCCACTTGCAGCGCCAGCACCACATGATCTTCGACACCGAAGGTCAGCGCGCAGCCGACCTCAGACCTGATCAGTTGCGTGGGGGCGTCGATGCATGGACACCTTGCCAGGCATTCGGTGCCCCCGGCAACCCTGACGGGCGCGGCAATACGCCACCCGCCGGCACAAATCGCGCCCAAGTAGCTTGCTTGGGGCGGCGTGAGACCCGCGCAAGTAGCGTGCAAGTGAACCGACACGAGGGGAACTGACGATGGGTATTCAGCTTGCGAACGGCCCGGTCTCGTGGGGCGTCGACTTGCCCGACAAGCCCGGGGCGCCACCGTGGGAAGAAGTTTTCGACGAGATCAGCGAGGCCGGTTATTCGCTCTGCGAACTCGGCCCACTGGGTTACCTTCCCGATGACACCGACCGGGTGCGCGCCGAACTCGGCGCTCGTGGATTAGGTGTCGCCGGCTCGTACATCTTCGAGCCGATGCATGACCGCGATCGCCACGACGAAATCAGCGCCACCACCGAAAGAACCTGCCAGCGCATTGCTGCGCTCGGGGGCAAGTTCCTCGTCGTGATCGACAAGGTCAGCGACGAGCGGGGCGCGACCGCTGGTCGCAGTTCTGCTGTCAACCGCTTGCAGGGCCACGACTACGACGTCCTGTTGACCGGGATCCGTCATGCATCAGAGATCGCGATCAAGCATGGGCTCACGCCGGTGTTCCATCAGCACTGCGGCACCTACGTCGAGTTCGAGGACGAGATCGAGCGAGTGCTCGGCGATACGGTCGACGATGGACTGCAGTTGTGCATCGATACCGGCCACTTCGTCTTCGCCGGCATCGATCCCGTCGGCTTCCTCGCAGATCACCGCGAGCGCACGGCGTACCTCCACTTCAAGGACATCAATCCCGTTGCGCATCAGAAAGTGCTCAGCGATGGCGTGGCGTTCTTCGATGCCATTTCGCTCGGCGTCTTTTGTCCGGTGGGCCAAGGCATGGTCGACTTCGCGGCGTTGGCCACTGAACTGGCGAGTGGATTCGACGGGCCGGGCACGATCGAGCAGGACCGCGACTTTCGTTCGACAACGACGGCGCTCGACGATGCCAAGGCCAGCCTGACGTACCTGCGCGGCATCGGCATCGCCGACTGACACGACGCCCATATGGAACTTCACGAACTCCTCGTCGAGCTCTTCGATCGAATCGACGAACACATCCATGAAGCGGTTGATGGTCTCGATGTCGAAGCGCTCGTCACTCCTCCGATCGACCAAGCAAATCCCATCGGGTGGCTCGTCTGGCATCTCACGCGAGTGCAGGACGACCACATCGCCGACATCCTCCAAGAGGAACAGGTGTGGGCAACGGATGACTGGGCTGCGCGCTTCGGTGTTGCTCCTGATCCATCCAACACGGGGTTCGGCCACGCGTGGAACGACGTGATGTCCATCCGTCCCGAAAGCGCGGCCGCGCTGATTGATTACTACGAGGCCGTTGCCGCCCGCACGCGGCAACTCCTCGAGCGCACGACGCCGAAGGATCTCGACCGCATCGTCGACGAGAACTGGAACCCACCGGTGACGATGGGGGTTCGGCTGGTGAGCATCGCCGACGACAACATCCAACACGGCGGTCAGGCAGCCTATGTCAGAGGCATCTTCGACCGCCGATGAGCCGTCCGCACGTCGTCATCATCGGCTCCGGGTTCGGCGGGATCCGTGCGGCAAAGGGGCTGGCGAAGGCCGGCGTCGATCTCGATGTCACGATCATCGACGCCAACAACTTCCACACCTTTCAACCACTGCTGTACCAGGTGGCCACCGCGGGTTTGGATGCCGACGACATCGGATTTCCGATCCGCGGGATCTTCCGGCGCAACCGATCGGTTCGGTTCGTGCTCGGTGAGGTCATTGGAATCGATCTGCAGCATCAGTCGATCACCGTGCGCGACGGGCGCGAGTTCTCGTACGACTTTCTCGTCATCGCCGCCGGCACGGTCAGCACCGCGTTCGGTATCGAAGGCGTCGAGGGCATCACGTTCCCGTTGAAGACACTGCACGATGCGCTGCGCTTGCGGACCCACCTGCTCGCTCGATTCGAGATCGCCAGTGCGCACAACGGCGAGCACGTCGATCTCGGCATTGTCATCGTCGGCGGTGGACCGACAGGTGTGGAGATGGCCGGCGGTCTGAGAGAGCTGATCGACAACGTCTTCAGTAAGGACTACCCGGATCTTGCCACGACGCCGACCGCGATCACCCTCATCGAAGCCGCAGACCGAGTGCTCGGCTCGTTCCACGAGTCGTTGTCCGAGCGTGCTGAGGAGACGCTTCGACAGCGAAACATCACCGTCGAGGTGAGTGTCGGAGTCGACCATGTCGAGCCCGACACGGTCGTGCTCGCCGACGGTCGACGCATCACGGCGGGCACGATCATCTGGGCCGCGGGCGTCACCGCAAGTCCCGTCGCTCATCAGCTTGGTGTCGCTCTCGCACGCGGCAGCCGGATTCCGGTGGGCCACGACCTGTCGCTCGACGGTCATCCGAATGTCTTCGCCATCGGCGACATCGCCCTACCGCCCGGCGATCCGCTTCCCCAAGTGGCCCAACCGGCGATACAGGCCGGTGCCCACGTGGCGGCCCAGATCGAAGCACTGCTCACGGGCCGTCCAACGACAACGTTTCGCTACCACGACAAAGGATCGATGGCCACGATCGGCCGCAACCAGGCCGTCGCCGAGTTCCCCAACGGGCTCCGGTTCCACGGTTTCATCGGGTGGCTGATGTGGCTCGGGCTGCACCTGATCGAGCTCATGGGCTTCCGAAACCGCGCCAACGTTCTGGTCAACTGGGCGTGGAACTACATCACGTACGACCGAGGTTCACGCCTCCTGCTCGAACCCCCCGACAACGCGCGATGAATACGGGAGCACGGTGAGAGGCACGATGGAGTATTTGCTGCTCATCGGAGTGTTTGGTGCCACCCCGGGGTGGTTGCAAACACTCGGACCACCTACTTGGGTGGCATGCGGATGCCGCCGTCGACGCGGATCGTCTCGGCGTTGAGGTAGCTGTTGGTGATGCACTCGATGATCACCGAGGCGAGTTCTTCCTGCGTCCCAAGGCGCTGAGGAAACAGCACGCCCTTTTGCAGGTTCGACTTGAACGCCTCGCTGGCGTCGCCGGTGCCGTAGATCGGCGTGTCGATGAGACCCGGAGCAACCGTGTTGACACGCACGCCGATGGCGGAGAGATCGCGTGCGATCGGAAGCGTCATTCCCACGATCCCACCCTTGGATGCCGAGTACGCCGCCTGACCGATCTGGCCGTCGAATGCGGCGACCGACGCGATGTTGACGATGGCGCCGCGCTCTCCGAACTCGAGCGGCTCGGTGGTGCTCATCGCGGTGCCGACGATGCGGATGCAATCGAAGCTGCCGATGAGGTTGATGGCGATCACCTTCTTGAAGGCATCGAGGTTGGCGGCCGAGTCGTAGGTGCCGTCCTTGCCGACGGTGCGCTGTGCCCATCCGATGCCTGCCGAGTTGACCAGCACGCGCAACGGTCCCATGTCTTTGGCCATCTCCACGGCGTTGACGATGTCCTCGGTGTTGGTGACATCGACCTTGCAATACGCGCCGCCGATCTCGTCAGCGAGCGCCGACCCCTTGTCTTCCTGCAGGTCGGCAACGACGACCTTGACTCCCTTCGCAGCCAGCATGCGAGCCGCTGCCGCGCCGATGCCCGATGCTCCACCTGTGACGATTGCGCTGACGCCGTTGATATCCATGAAGGGCGACGATAACCCCGACGGCCCTAGGCGTCGAAGAGTGAGCTCTGGACGTTGTCGTCGGCAACGACCATCATCGGCGGCGGATCAGGGAACGGGCCCTTCGCCGCCTCGACGGCCAGCATGTCGACGAGGTCATTCATCGGATCACCTGAGTGCCCCTTCACCCACCGGAACACGGGCTGGCGCGCAATGACCAACTCGATCAACGGCTGCCACAGATCGACGTTGGCGACGCTTTGCTTCTTCGCATTCCTCCAGCCGTTCGCCTTCCACCGCACCCACCACCTGTCTCGGAAGCAGTTGACCACGTAGGTCGAGTCCGACACGATCGTGAGCGGCCCGTCGAGGCACCGCAGTGCCTGCAGGACGGCCATGATCTCCATCCGCTGATTGGTGGATCGAGCCTCGCCGCCGGAGTCGCGCAGAGCTCCGTCTGGCGCAGAAGCCCACGCCCAGCCACCCGGGCCTGGGTTGCCCTGGCACGCACCATCCGTGAACACTTCGAGCGCTGCCGGTGGTGTGCTCATCGGCGCAAACTACTGTGCCGTCATGCGGCTACGAGCCATCTCGGTGGTCATGGCCGCCATGAGCACCACCGTCATGATCGCGCCGCAGCCGGCGTTCGCCGATCGGTTGTTCGTCTCGGTCTTCATCGACACACCCGGCCCCAGGGGCGGCATCGCTGTGGTCGGTGACTCGGTCATGCTCGGCTCTGCCTACGGGCCGCCCTTCGAAGCCGGGTGGGGCCCAACACTCGCCCAGATGCTGGCCGACCGCGGCTGGGGCCCGGTGCGAATGGCCGCTGGTGTCGGGTTCCAGGCCGGCAGGATGGTGGCCAACAATCCCGGTGCCAACATGTCGTTGTGGCTGACCAACCAACGCTTGGCGGGCTTTGATCCGCCGGTGATCGCGGTCAGCATCGGGCCGAATGACATCATCGCCTGCGGCGGCAACGTCGACTGCGCGGCCGACGACATCCGTGGATTCATGGACACCGCCGGAGCAGATCACGAGGTGTGGTGGGCATTGCAGACGGCGAAGATTCCCAGCAACCAGGACGCATGGAACCAGGCCCTGCAGATCGTCGCCACCGAACGACCGAACCTGACGTTGTGGGACTGGCCGAACATTCGGATCGCTGAGGGCATCCCGATCGCCGCCGACAACACCCACCTTCCAGGTGCGAGCCAATACCGCCAACGCAGCACCCTGATCGCCGACGATGCCACGGCCAGATTGGGAGGGTCCCGACAAATCGGCGGTGAGGTGACTCCGCCCCTCGGTGGCGCGTCCTACCAGTACCAACCCGTGCCACCGCAGCGGCTGGTCGACACCCGCCAGACCGGACAGCGGCTTCTCGCGGGAGCGACGCTGACGGTCTCGCTCGCCTCACTCGCGCCGTCTGTGAGGGCCGACGCAGTTGCCGCAGCAGTCAACGTGACAGCAGCTGACATCTCCAGGTCCGGCTTCTTGACGGTGTGGCCCTGCGGCGCCGAGCAGCCGCTGGCATCGAGCGTCAACTTCGTCCCGGGTCAACCGCGTGGAGCTCAGGCCACGACGCTGTTGCGTCCAACCGACAGGTCGTTGTGCGTTTTCAGCAACGCGGAGACCGACGTCATCGTCGACCTGCAGGGAGTGTTCGTGCCGAACAACGCGTTGTTGTTCGCCTCCATCACGCCTGACCGCGTGCTCGACACGCGCAACACCGGCAGATTCACGACGATTGCCATCACTGCTCCACCGGGCGCTAGCGCGGTGGCCGCGACCCTGACGGTCACCGGCAGTACGCACGCCGGCTTTCTGGCGGCATTCCCCTGCGCCGGCGAGATTCCGACAGTCTCGAACGTCAACTGGCTAGCCGGCGAGACCGTCGCGGGCGCGGCGTTCGTGCCTGTCGCGGCAGACGGCACGTTCTGTGTGTTCGCCAACGCGCCGGTCGACGTCATCGTCGACATCACCGGTGTGTTCAGCGCCACCAGCAACCTCCGGTTTACGCCGGTGACGCCGACGCGCATGGTCGACACCAGGGTGGGCACGGGCGGGTGGCGAGGCCACCAAGGCCCGGGTCAGACAATCGAGATCGGTGCGGCACCTGATGCTGCAGTTGCAGTCACCGGCACGATCACGTTGGTCAACCCGGGTGTCAGCGGTTACTTGACGGGCACCATCTGCGGCCAGCCGGCCGGTGCAACGTCGTCGGTCAACGGCGCGGGCGGGTCGGTGATGGCGAACTCGTTGACCGTCGGCCTGTCGCCAGGTGGCAACCTCTGCATCACGTCGTTGGTTGGGTCACACACCGTGTTCGACACGACCGGGTGGTGGATGCCGTAGCGCACCGATCACGACTACGAGACGGCACCGACGATCCGCAGGACGCGGTTGGTGTCGACGAACAGCAGGTTGCCCTGCGCATCCACCGCGATGCCGGTGACGCTGCGAATCCTCGTCTGGTTGGCCGGTAGGCCCAGCGACTCGACCGACTCGGCTTGGTCGGCAATCAGGAGCTCGATGCCGGCACCGGGTGCGAACCGAAAGATGGTGCGATTGAGCCCGTCCGAGACGTACAGCCGGCCCTTCCCATCGACCGATACTCCCCCGACCTGTCCAAGCTTCAAGTCGGCCGCGAGGGTTCCGTCGTCAGCGAACTTGCCGACAGACGCGCTCATCGGTTCCTCACCTCCACCGGCGACGGTGGTGATGATTCCGTCGGAACCAACAGATCGTACGACCGCCTGCCCGGCATCAGCGATGAGGAGATTGCCCAGGCCATCGATGACAAGGGCAACCGGAACGCTCAGCGGCGCGGCGATTGCCGGGCCGCCGTCGCCAATGGTCGGTTGCCCGGAAGAGCCTTGAGTGCCGGACCCGGCGACGTGGCTCAACGTTCCATCGCCGCCACGCCGCAGGACGCGATAGGTCGTCGCCTCGTAGAAGTACATGTTGCCGACACCATCGAAGGCGATGGGCCCGAAGCTGGAACCGAGGGATTCGGCAACGGCATCGACCACGAGTTCCGACGAGCCGTCCGCGCTGATCCGCTTCACCCCGGTGCTCATCGTCACGTAAGCGTCGCCATTCGGGCCGATAGCGATGCCACCGAAGGCGAACTCACCAGGCCCCCCGCCGTAGATCTCCTCGACCAACCCGTCGTGGACGCGCAGCACCGTCGGGGTACCGCTGATCGTGTACACATCGCCGTTCGGCGCGACCGCGAACCGTGCCTGGCTGCCGAGGCTGACTTCGCTGACCGGTCCTGGACGGCCGCTTCCGTCGTCGCTGCCATTGCCGGCCACCAGTTCGACGAGGCCTTGGATTCCTCGCCCGGCGACGCCGCCAACCGTCGAGGGCACAACCGTGTCGGGAGCAGTCGTCGATGCCGGGCTGGTGACGTCAACCCCAGCGCCCGCGGTGATCTCCGGCGACGCCGATTGGCTGGTCTCGATCGGAGCAGCCGCGATCGCGGCAATCGTCGTCGTCGCTCCATCGGTGGCCGCATCATCCCCGCCGGTGACCACGATGACCGTGACCACGGCAACGGCCGCACCCACTGCAGACCCGGCGATCATCGCAACCCGGCGACGCGCCTGCTTGGCCACTGCGCCAACTGGCGTCAGTGGTGCTCCCGCGGGTCCGGCCGACGAAGCAACCCCACCAGGCCCTGCCGGCCCGAGCGGAACTCCGTTCGGGCCAGCCGATCCCAGGGGAATGCCTGCCGGGCCCGCCGATCCCAGAGCAGCGCCGGCTGGTCCTGGGGAACCCAGCGCGACACCTGCTGGTCCGGCAAGTGCCGCACCAGCGCCCGCCGTTGCCGCGGCGGTCTCGCCACCGAGGACAGCGGCCACACCGGTCGCACCCGCCAGACCGGCTCCGGCTCCGAGCGCGCCCGCTGCCAGCACGTTGGCGCCAGTCGGTACCGGCGCCGGGCGCGGCAACACGGCTGCATCGGATGATGCAGCGACTACCGCGGCTGCCTCGGTGGCAGCAGAGGTCGCGCCCAACATGGCCGCGCCGATTGCAATCGCGAACTTCGGATGCGCGTCAAGGGCCACAGGCAGACCGGTGTCTTCGCGAACCAGTTGAGCAACGGCAGGGATCCGCGACGAGCCGCCGACAAGCAGCACTCGACTGATTGCACTCGCCTCGACGCCAGACGAGCGAGTCGCTCGTTCGAGGGCCTGCATCGTCTCGCCAAGCCGCGGCCGGATCATCGTCTCCAGTTCGTCACGTGTCAGGCGCACTTCGGTCTGAATGCCGGGAAGCGAGACAGGGATCGAGGTGTCCGTATCACTCGACAACGCTTCCTTGGCGCGGCGGCACTCGTCGCGCAACCTGGCCTGGCCCACTCGAACCTGCGGGTCCGACGGATCAGCGGCCGACACGAGCCCACCCAGCGACGCATCGACATGGGCGAGCACGGCCTGATCGATGTCGATGCCACCGAGGCGCTCCATGCCCTCGGGTATCCCCAACAGCTCGAACCCGCTCTCGGTCTTTCGGACGACGGCCGCGTCGAAGGTGCCGCCTCCGAAGTCATAGACGGCGACCACGTCACCGACTTCGACCCGCTGTTGCCCGGCATATGCGATCGCGGCAGCCTCTGGCTCGGTGACCAGCAGCACCGTTTCGTTGTCGAGCCCGGCGAGCCGAACAGCCTCGCGGAGCAAGCCTTTCTTGTACTCGCTGTAGTTCGCCGGGTGCGTGAGCACGACAACGCTGGGCGGCGAACCTTCCCGCTCCGCGACCTGATCGATGATGGAACGAAGGAGATGTGCCATGAGGGCTTCCGCTCCATAGGGCGTCCCGCCGACGATCAGTGGTACAGGATCACCGAGCCGTCGTTTGAACTCGCGGGCTGTTCGCGTCGGCTCTGCGGCTGCGCGGCGCTCGGCAGCCTCGCCGGTGACGATCTCGCCATCCTCGCGGAGCACCACCATCGATGGGACCTGCGCGGCGGTCGTACCCAACGTGCAGACCTCTACGACATCGCCGCGGGCGACGGCTGCGGCCGAGTAGGTCGTGCCCAGATCGACCCCGACCACATATCCCGTAAGCTCAGCCATCATGTGAACGTAAACCGCTCAGTCCCCGGTATGGCCGCTCGGGGGAAGAACTGGGAATTTTCCCGAACTGGCGAGCGGTAGAACAGGGTTCGAATGACGAGCACCGACACAGCAACGCCCGCGACTACCGCACGCGCCGTGCTCGGTATCGCCGGCGTCGCCGAGGCGATGGGCCGTGGCGACATTGGCGGGCGACTGCGGATTGCTGCAGCTCGGGCCAGCAGGCCGGCAACGATCGTCTGCGTCGTCGGCGAGTTCAAGCAGGGCAAGAGCTCTCTCGTCAATGCATTGGTCGGCACCGACATCTGTCCCGTCGACGACGATCTGGCGACATCGGCAATGACGCTGATCCATCATGGCGCCGACGTCGAAGTGACGGTCCGTCGCCGTCAGGGCGAGCAAGCGATCGCCGAGCAGATCGACGCTGCGGCGATCAGCACCTGGGTGACCGAAGCCGGTAATCCTGACAACGCCAAGGGCGTCGAACGCGTCGAGATCTCTCTACCGAGCGCACTTCTGGCCGACGGGCTCGTCTTCGTCGACACACCAGGCATGGGTGGCCTGGGTGCCGGCCACGCCGCGGCCACCCTTGCCTTCCTGCCATTTGCCGACGGCCTCATCTTTGTGAGCGATGCTTCGGCTGAACTGTCTCAGCCCGAGGTGACCTTCCTCGACCAGGCACGCGAGGCCTGCCCAAACGTGTTGTTCGCGCTGACGAAGACGGATCTGTACCAGAGCTGGCGCCGTATCGAAGCGCTCGATACCGCCCACCTCGAGCAAGCCGGTGTGCGCATTTCCGCGTTGGCGGTCTCTTCCCAATTGCGCTCTGTTGCCGCGGCGCGGGGCGACTCCACCTTGGATCAGCAGAGCGGCGTCCCCGCATTTCTGGACGTCCTCGACAGTGAGATCGTGTCGCCTGCCAAGCATCTCGCAGCACGAAGGGCAGCAATCGAAGCGATAGGTGCGCTCGACCTGCTCGAAGCGACCGTGGCGGGCGAGCTCGACGCGCTGACCGACCCCCATCGTGGCGCGGCGATCGCCGCAGAGGCCGACACCGCGAAACAGCGGCTCGACCACCTGCGCGGGCCCGGATCGCGTTGGACGATCACCGTGGGAGATCGCATCACCGACCTGTCCAGCGACGTCACGTTCCGGTTCAGGGACGGCATGCGCAAGATCGTCCGCAACACCGAGGAGGAGATCGAGCAACTGAAAACCGCGAAGCAGTGGGACGACCTGAGTCGGGTCCTCCAAACGCAGGTTGCCGGAGCTGTGACCGAAGCGTTCGTCCGCCTCGAGACTGGGGCGTCGGACATTCGCGACGCTGTGCTCGAACTTCTGGCCGAAGACATGGGCGAGGTGACCTTGCCCAGCTTCGCCACGCCGATCGACGTCAGCACCCTGTGGTCCTCCAGGCCCATCGACGTGCAAGCGAGTCGTGGTGGCAAGGTCGTCGGCGAAGCGTTGACCGGGCTGCGGGGAGCGCAGAGCGGAATCATCATGTTCGGGATGATGAGCCAGTTCCTCCCTGCCGGTATCGGTGTGCTGCTGGCTTCCAATCCCGTCACTCTGGGGCTCGGTGCAGTGTTCGGTGGCATGCAACTGGCCGAGGCCCAAAAACGCAAGGTTGCCCAACGTCGTCAGCAAGCGAGGACAAACGCGCGACAGTTCTCCGACGACGTGCAGTTCGAGGTCGGCAACACGATCGGCGAGGTTCTCCGCGCGATCCAACGTTCGATCCGCGATGAGTTCACTGAACGGATCGCCGAACTCCACGCGACGTATGCGGAAACAGCTCGCGTTGCGAGCGAATCGATCGCTCGTGACAGTGCAGACAGGGCACGACGAACGGAACAGCTAGGCGTCTCCAGCGCGCAGCTCGCCCAGCAACGGGCATCGCTCGATGCAGCGGTAGGCGCGTTCGCATGAACGCCCAGCCGACCGCCGTCGATCGGGTACTGGGCCTGTGCGACCTTGCTGCCGGTATTGTGCGCGGCACCGTTCGAGCTGACGAGGTCGAGCGCATCCGGACTCGGCTGCAAGGCCCGTTGCGTGTCGCGATCGCCGGGCGAGTCAAAGCTGGAAAGTCCACACTGCTCAATGCGCTTGTCGGTGAACGGCTCGCCCCCACTGATGCCGGTGAGTGCACGAAGGTGGTCACCTGGTACCAGGACGGTTTGACATACGACGTCCAAGCGATCGGCCACGACGGCGCCGCGCGTCCGCTCGTGTTCAAACGCGTCGACGGTGCGCTGCACGTCGAGCTGGGCGGCCTTGACCCGGCAACCATCGATCGAGTCGTCGTCACATGGCCATCTGCGGCATTGCGCAACGTCACGCTGATCGACACGCCCGGGCTTGCGTCGATCGACGACAGCAACTCATTGAGAACCCGCGAGTTCCTCGCGATGGGCGAGGATCGACCCAGCGACGCCGACGCCGTCATCTACCTGATGCGTCACCTACATCGGCGCGACGCAGAGTTTCTCGGTGCGTTCCTCGATCGCTCCGTTGCTGCGTCATCGCCGATCAATGCCGTATCGGTGCTCTCACGCGCCGATGAGATCGGGGCCTGCCGCCTCGACGCTCTGGCGTCGGCTGCCCGCATCGCAAACCGCTACCAGAGCGACCCGGTCGTGCGCACGCTCTGCACCCATGTGGTCCCGATCGCTGGGCTGATCGCCGAGACCGGTCTGACCCTGCGCGAAGAGGAGGCGGCGGCGCTGCGACTTCTCGCAGCCACACCGCACGAGGTGCTCGAACGGATGTTGCTGTCTGCCGACGGGTTCTGCGACGGCGGGAGCAGCGACCTCACCATCGAACTGCGTCGCGGCTTGCTCGACCGCTTCGGCCTCTTCGGTCTGCGGTTGATGATGAACGAGATTCGCGCCGGTCGCTGCAGCACCGGGGTGGACATGTCCAAACGTCTCGTCGCTGACTCCGGCCTCGAAGATCTACGCATGCTGATCGCGGAGCGTTTCCTGCCACGGGCCAGGGTTCTCCAGGCGCGAGCTGGGTTGGGAGCACTTCGCGGCCTGGCGCGATCGATCACAGCCGAAGACCCGACGGCAGGACGGCAACTCGATGCCGAGGTCGAGAGGGTGGAGAGCTCCGTCCTCGACTTCGCGCAGCTTCGCCTCGCCCACCTCGTGCTGTCGGGCATTGTCAGATTCTCGACCGACGAACGCAACGAGATGGAGCGACTGCTCGCCGTCGGCGCGCCTGTGCGGGCTCGCCTGGCTCTCGATGAAGCTGCCGGCGCAGATGATGTCACCGGGGCAGCGCTCGAAGCCGTCGGTCGATGGCGAACGAGGAGCGCTGACCCGATGCACGACTCAGCCAGCGCCGAGGCATGCGAGACGATGGCCCACTCGTTCGAGGCCATCTACGCCCAGGCCACCATCGCCTGAGGGCTTTGTGCTCAGCCGTCGAGCGGGTCGTCGCCGTCGAGGCCCGCGAAGTCGTCGGGCGGACTTGCACTGGGATCCTCAAGAGCGGGCAACTGGAACTGGTCATGCTGAGGCGCCAGATCAGCGTTCAGATCCGCACTGAGGGAATCATCGGCGAGGTACTCCGTTGCGAATTTGTGCACTGCCGTGTCCCCGTCGTCGGGCGCGCTCGGAGCGACGGAGCCGATTTCGCTCTCACCGGATCCGGCGAGGCTGATCGCCGGATCACCCGGGCTGTCTGCAGACGCTGCGGTGGCCGCGCTCGCCACGCCGAGCAGGCCAAAATCGTCGCCGCCCCCGCCACCTCCGCCGCCTGGCGGTGGACCGCTGACCGGCGGCTGCACGACCCCGGCATCGGGGTTGATCGTGTGGATCACGGGCGCGTCGGGGGCGCCGCGAACCGCACCCAACGGGGTGGATGTGTCGACGCTGCCGTCGCCCCCGTCGGTGACGAGATCGAACTTCGTCGGCGGCGGTGAGTCCACCTCGATGTGCGACGTCCCACCCGCGCCTTCGACGACCCGCGGCCCATCGATGATCAGCAGTGG
>JBDTWJ010000040.1:0-23932 GCA_040006755.1 Ilumatobacteraceae bacterium
CCGGTCTCTCTTGTGGAGCTGAGGGGAATTGAACCCCTGACCCCTTCCATGCCATGGAAGTGCTCTGCCAACTGAGCTACAGCCCCGTTTGGGACGACTGAGATTACCAACGGGGCGTGACCCTTCCCAACGCGTTGTCGAAGCTGCGATCGATCTGGGCGCCACACTTTGGCCAAATCGCAGTTCGGCGAGCGCGCCTGGCACCCAGATCGCATGGCAAAGCGCGGATCGCCACCGAACGATGGGAAGTGCGTCGATTGAATGCATCACGTCGTGCGGCGAACCTCATCACTACGCCGGGAACCGCATCCTCGCGTCAGAAACGGCGGCGGGCGCGGCGGCGTTTGCGGATGGGCAGCACGATGAACTCCATCAGCACGGTGACGAACGCGATGCTGACCAGTACTCGAACCCCGAGTGGCATCTTCACGAGCAACGGCGCGGCGAACACCGAGATGAGCAGCGCGGTCGGATAGACCCACGCGACATCGGTCGACAACTTCTTCCACAACGGGCGTTTGGGCTCGGCATTGCCGGCGGCGTTGAACCATTCCTCGACGCCTACGGTGCGTTGCATTCGGCTACCCGTGACGAACTTGTCGGAGCGGTCCATCAACTCGTTGCGGATCGCCGAGCGTTCCCAAACGCGCAGCATCAAACCGTCGGAGAAGCGCACGATGATCTGGTACTCGCCGCCGGCATCACCCGGGTGCAGCACCGCAGCGCCAAGGCAGCCGGGGAACTCGCGCACCGCGCCGACGAGCTCGTCGGCCCAGCGCAAGAACTCGGCTTCCCACCCGGGAGCGATCGTGCGCGCAACCGTCACCGTCACCGGATGCGCAGCGATTCGAGGGAGTTGACCCGTATCGAAAGGGCCCGAAAGCGGTACTGACATGGTTCGAATCAGCCTAGGTCTGTCGGTAAGCATCGCTCGCGATGGCAGCCTCAGGCTTCGTCGGCCTGCCAATCGACCTTGGGCACGTCGCGGTAGAGGCGCTCGATCTCGTAGTAGTCGCGGATCTCATCACTGAACACGTGAATGACCGCGTCGCCGTAGTCGATCAGCACCCACTGCTGCTCGGCAACTCCTTCGACGCGCAACGGTGAACGGCCGTGCTGCTCGCGTACGGCGGTCTCGATCTCATCGACGACCATGCGGACCAACCGCCTATTCGAAGCACTGGTGATGACGAAGTAATCGGTGATCGACAACACATCGCCGACGAACAACACCAGGGTGCGCTCGGCCTTCTTCTCGTCGGCGGTGCGTGCTGCCGTGACGGCCAACGCCGCTGCAGCCGCTTGGCTCATGCGGTGGTCTCAGTCGGCTCGACCGTCGACGATGTCGACGACGCGTCGGGCGCCGACAGGTCGACCTGGTCGAGGTACTTGGTGCCCAGCACGATCGTCTCGTCGACGCTGCCAAGTTGCACATCGGGTGTCTCGATGGTGACGGTGCCGAAGATCGGGTTGTCCTTCGGTTCGACTTCGGCGAGTGACTTGTCGTAGATGAGGAACTTGGTGTCTTCCCTCGACTCCGCATTGAGATCGACCGATACCACGTTGCCGCCGAACGACAACAAGATGCCGATCGTCTTGCGGACCTGTTGGTCGTAACCGGCGGGGGCCTCGACGCGGAAGGTCAGCCCGCTCGCCGGTCGCGTCATAGCTGCAGGAGCAATGCTGGCGAACACCAGGATCGTGTCGGGGCGATCCAGTGACTCCACGTCGTTCCCCTGCGGGTTGAGGTCGGCAGCGAGCGGACGAGCGACCAAGCCGCGAGATTCCATCTTCCCAGCGGTCAGCCTCGCCGCCAGCTGGTCAAAGGTCGTCGGCGCGCCGACGCTGAGGGCCTGTCCTGTGCGACCCATACCGTTGGCCGCAGCGATAGCGGTCCACACCGCGTCGAGATTGGGATGCCGCAACCGTTCAGTTTGGGCCGGCGACTTGGTCGTGAGGATCTGTGTCAGCTGAGCCGTCGATAGCGACGCTGTGCCCTTGGGTATCAACGTGGCACCGTCGACGCCGATTACGTCGACCGGCAGCGTCACGTCCACCGGCGGCAATCCAGACAGGAAGGTGTTGAAGCTCTCGCCCGTCATCACTTTGCTGAACTCGATCGTGAGGCTGACCGCCGATTCAAGATCTACTCGAAGCTCGTTTTCGCCGCCGAGCGCGTACGCGTCGTGCAGCGAGAGCAGCTGATCTCCAAACCCGGTGTCGACGTTGATCGGGACAGGTACGAGGCTTCCGCCGCGCTGGTCGTAGCCCTTGTCACTCGCATCGGCATCGGGGGCGAGCACCAACACGGTGACGCTGGTGAGCTCGTTGGTGTCGCTGACGGTGGCCAACATCGCGGTCGGCGTCTGCGGGAACAACTGCTCGAGCGGCTTGTCCTCCAGAGCGTTGATGCCGGCCGTCGAGTTGGAAATCGCTTTCGCGCCCACATACACGAGGGTCGGCGCAGCGACCGCCGCGACGAGGCCTGTGGCGAGGGCGACCAACGTATTGCGCCGTCTGCGCCGAGCAAGAGCCGTCATGCGGCGTCCCGATAGAGCTTGCGCTCCGCGATGATCTCGAGCACCGGCTCGGTCACCAGATAATCGAGCGGGCGGCCATCGCGGACGCGGGCCCGCAGGTCGGTGCTGGAGACGTCGAGACGTGGCACCTCGACGTGGATCCACTCGAAACCCTCGGGCAGATCAACGGGCGCGCCTGGTCGGTCGACGACCACGAGATGCGAACGGGCAACGACCTCCTCATGACGGATCCAGCTGGTGAGTCCGGCCGCAGCATCGTCACCGACGATGATGAACAGTTCGGCGCCCGGGTGCTTGTCGGCCATGATCGCCAGTGTGTCGGCGGTGAAACTCGGGCCGCCACGGCGGATCTCATCGTCGCCGGCCACGAGTCCGGCCACGTCGGCGACAGCCGCATCAACCATCGCCAATCGATCCTCCGCGCGGGAAATCGCCCGACTTCCCTCTTTCTGCCACGGGGAGTTGGCGACCATCAGAACAACGCAGTCGAGGGTCAAGGCATGACGCACGTTGACCGCTGTCACCAGGTGGCCGACGTGGGGCGGATCGAACGTGCCACCGAACAGTCCGATTCGCAGGGGCACGGGGCTGCATTCTAGGGCGGGGATCGATTACCACGCAGGCAGGGCTGACCTGCGTATATCTTGACGAGAAACGGGGTATTGACATGACAAATACGCGCCGATGTAGTAATGTTGCCCGTTCCCCCCAACTCTGACCCCCCATTTCACCGACAACGGTTTACCCGGCTCCACCTTGCGAGTCGCGTACCCCTTCCGGAAGATCTCTCGATGTGCGGATCCCCGGCGTGCCTAGCGCACGTGTCAATAGGCACAGTATGCCCCCGGAATACGCAATCCCACAAAGAAGTTGAGAACTACTGCCATGAATGACTCTATCGGTCTCTACCTGAATGACATCGGAAAAGTGTCGCTGCTGAACGCTGAAGAAGAGCGTCAGTTGTCTCGCGTCATCGAAGCCGGCCGCGACGCAGCCGAGCGTCTCGCCAACGGCGAGAAGGGCGCGGCCCTCAAAGCCGCGGTTGCCTCCGCCGCTGACGCCAAGGATCGGTTCATCCGCTCCAACCTTCGCCTCGTCGTATCCATCGCCCGCCGCTACCCCCTTCCACAAGGAATGGACCTGCTCGACCTCATCCAAGAGGGCAACCTCGGGCTCGAGCACGCCGTCGACAAGTTCGACTGGCGCAGGGGCTTCAAATTCTCCACCTACGCCACCTTCTGGATCCGCCAGGCCATCGGTCGTGCGCTCGACCAGAAGGCCAGCCTCATCCGCATCCCGGGCGACCGCTCGGCAAGCCTGCGTGCAGCCCTGCGTCAGGCATCTGGCGATGGCGAGACCCTCGACCTCGGCAATGCCGAACTGCACCGTCTCACCACCCCGGTATCGCTCGACAAGACCATCGGCGACGATGGCGATGCGACGCTCGGCGATCTCATGGCCAACGGCGACGGCACCCCTGAGGATGCCGTCATGGCCATGGTCGACAGCGAGCTCCTCGACGAGCTGCTCGGCACGCTCGACAAGCGGGCCCGCTACGCAATCGAGGCCCGTTTCGGGCTGCTCGACGGCGAGCGCAAGAGCTTCCGCGAAGTCGGCGAGAATCTCGGCGTCACTGCCGAAGCCGCACGTCGTCTCGTCAGCCGGGCAGTTGCCGGCCTCCGCGAAGACGCCGTTCGCATCCTCGCGGCCTGAGAGTCAAGCCCTGGCTTGAGGCCAGGCACTGAATGTTCGGCACGTCCGGAGATTTGGTGCCTGGCCTCTCGCATGTAATCACGGCGGAGATCGGTCGGCGGGGAATTAGGCTTGCCACGTGGCAAAGGCGTGGACACCGTCGTCTTGGCAGGGCTTCCCTGCTGAGCAGCAACCCGAGTGGCCCGATCAGGGCGACCTCGATCGGGCTCTGAAGCAGATCGCTTCCTATCCCCCATTGGTGTTCGCGGGCGAGGCTCGCTCGCTGCAGACCACGCTGGGCCACGTCGCAGCCGGCAACGCCTTCCTCCTCCAAGCCGGTGACTGCGCCGAAAGCTTCGAAGAGTTCTCGGCCGTCAACATCCGTGAGAAGTTGCGTGTCATCTTGCAGATGGCCGTCGTGCTGACGTACTCGCTGGGTGTTCCGGTGGTGAAGGTGGGCCGCATCGCCGGACAGTTTGCCAAGCCTCGCTCTGCGGCGTTCGAGCGTGTCGGCGAACTCGACCTGCCGACCTTCCGTGGCCACATCGTCAACGATCCAAACCCCACCGAGGCGGCTCGTGTGCCTTCGGCCGACCGTCTTGTGCAGGCTTATCACCAGTCGGCGTCGACCCTGAACCTGTTGCGGGCCTTCACCAAGGGCGGCTTCGCAGACCTCGGGCGCCTTCATGCGTGGACACAAGAGTTCGTGGCGTCGAGCCCCGAGGGTCGGGCGTACGACCAACTGGCCGCCGAGATCGATCGGGCGCTGCGGTTCATGCGTGCCTGCGGCGTCGACACCGAGAGCCACCAGACACTGCGTGAGGTCGACTTCTACACGAGCCACGAGGCCTTGCTGCTCGGCTACGAAGAAGCGCTCACCCGGCAGGATTCGCTCGGCGGCGGCTGGTACGACTGCTCGGCTCACATGTTGTGGATCGGCGAGCGCACCCGTCAGCTCGATGGTGCCCACATCGAGTTCCTCCGCGGTGTCGGGAACCCCATCGGATGCAAGATCGGCCCAGGCACGTCCGCCGATTTCGTGCTCGAGCTGTGCGACAAGCTGAACCCGGCACGAATCCCCGGCAGGCTGACCCTGATCAGCCGCATGGGCGCCGATCATGTCGAGGAGGGGCTCCGCCCCCTGCTTCGCGCGGCGCGCGAGACAGGCCACCCCGTGGTGTGGGCGTGCGATCCGATGCATGCCAACACGTTCACGTCTGGTTCGGGCCGCAAGACACGCGATTTTGACCACATCTGCGCCGAGATCGGCGGCTTCGTCAGCGCCCACAAGGCCGAGGGCACCTGGCCCGGCGGCATCCACGTCGAGCTGACCGGCGACAACGTCACTGAATGTGTTGGTGGCGCCGACAAGATCCTCGACAGCCAACTCGACGACCGCTACCAGACGATGTGCGATCCGCGTCTCAACGCCCGCCAGAGTCTCGATCTCGCGTTCCAGGTGGCCGAGATGCTGCGTTCCACCGGACTCGCCTAAGACATCGGTGCAGGCGCTCCGGCTGATCGACGAATGGCCTGTCGACAACGTCGCAGCCGCGATCGTCACCCCTGACGGCTTGCTACACGTCGCCGGTGACCAGAACCGACGGTTTCGGATCGCATCGATCGCCAAGACCGTTACTGGCTGGGCGTGTCTCGTCGCCGTCGAGGAGGGCATCGTCGCGCTCGACCAGCCGGTGGGTCAGCCGGGCTGCACATTGCGCCACCTGCTGTCTCACGCCGGCGGCTACGGATTCGACGGTGCGGAACCCATTGCCAAGCCGGGGCGCACGCGGATCTACTCCAACACCGGGATCGAGATAGCGGCACAGGCAGTTTCCGATACCTCGGGCATGCCCTTCGACCAGTATCTCGATGAAGCAGTGCTGCACCCGCTCGGAATGTCGTCGACGGTGTTGCGCGGCTCCCCGGCACACAGGATCTGGAGCACAGCTGCCGACCTGACCCGGTTCGTGGCGGAGATCCGCTCACCCAAATTGCTGGCACCGCCGTCGGTGCTCGAGGCCACCACGGTGCAGTTCCCCGAACTCGGCGGAATCGTTCCAGGCGTCGGCCGATTCGCACCGTGTCCGTGGGGACTCGGTTTCGAGATCCGCGGCGACAAGCAACCGCATTGGACCGGCACAACGAACTCGCCGAAGACGTTTGGACATTTCGGCGGGGCCGGTACCTTCATGTGGGTGGATCCTGCCGCGGGGGTGGCTTGCCTTGCCCTCACTGATCGTCCTTTCGACGAGTGGCCCAACGCGGCCCTGCACCTGTGGCCCACGTTCAGCGACGCCGTACTCGCTGAGGCTTCGGCATGATGTACCGGCCAGGCGATCGAGTTCGGTTCGAGACGACCGGAGACGACGGCTGGCCGTTGATTCGATATGGCTTCGTCGGCGGCGTGTCCGGCAACGGTGGACCCGTGGTGGTCATGCTCGACGGCGAGCTCAGTGGTGACGTGGTCAACCGCTCGGAGCTGCAACCGGTCACCATCACCAGCGTCGAGCTGTGCTTGCGCGGCGCCGATCTGATCGACGACCCCGACCTTCGCCGCGGCCTCGTCGCGTTGTGGCACGCGGAGGCCGACTCGGCCGGACTGGATGTCGACGAGCTGCACCCGATTGGCGATGGCAAGCGCGAGTCAGACGCCAGTTGGGCATTGGCCGAACTGATGACGGCCGATCGGTACTACATCGTGCGTGCCATCCAGTTGCCCAACGAACCGGAGATCATCCGGGTGCGGGCCGAGAGCCGCGAGCGACGTATCAGCTGAGCCGCTCGACGATCATGGCCATGCCCTGTCCGCCGCCGACGCACATGCTCTCCATTCCGAAGGTCTTGTCCTCGTACTGCAGGCCGTTGATGAGGGTGGTCATGATCCTGGCACCAGTCATGCCGAACGGATGGCCGAGGGCGATCGCTCCGCCGTGCACGTTGAGCTTCTCCATTGGAATGCCGAGGTGCTTGGCCGACGGGATGACCTGAGCAGCGAACGCTTCGTTGATCTCCACGAGGTCGATCTGATCGATGGTCATGCCGGCCCTCGCGAGCGCTTGCCGGCACGCCTCGATCGGACCGAGACCCATGATCTCGGGGTTGATGCCGGTCACCCCGGACGAGACGATTCGCGCCAGTGGCGTGATGCCAAGTTGCTTGGCCTTGGTGTCGCTCATCACCATCACCGCGGCGGCACCATCGTTGAGCGGGCACGCGTTGCCGGCTGTGATCGTTCCGTCGGGACGGAAGACGGGCTTCAACTGGCTGACCGTCTCGTAGTTCGTGCCCGGCCGGGGGCCATCGTCCTTGCTGACGACAGTGCCGTCCTCGAGTGTCAGCGGAGTGATCTCGTTGTCGAAGAACCCGTTGTCGACGAACTCGCACGCCAGGTTCTGCGAACGCACACCGAAGCGATCCATTTCCTCACGGGTCACGCCCTCGGCCTCGACGACGTTCTCGGCTGTCTGTCCCATGGCGATGTACATGTCGGGCAGTCCCGCAGTGGGTGTCCACGGACCCTGGCCGCCTTGTGCACGAAGCGTGGTGCGTTCACCCGACGGCTTGAAGATGGCGTTGGGGGCGGTGTCGCTGGCGCCGGATGCGTAACGACTGACGGTCTCGACGCCGGCGGCGATGAAGCAGTCTCCCTCCCCCGCCTTGATCGCGTGGTACGCCATACGGATGGTCTGCAGACTCGACGAGCAGTAGCGATTGACGGTGACGCCAGGGACGTTGTCGAGGCCGGAGAGCACTGCGACGACCCGGGCGATGTTGAACCCACCTTCACCCGCCGGTTGACCGATGCCCATCATCAGGTCGTCGATGTCGGTGCTGTTCACCTGCGGCACCTTCTTCATCAACGCGTCGATGATCTGCGTCGACATGTCGTCGGGGCGCAGTGTTGTAAGCGAACCCTTGTTGGCCCGACCGATCGGGCTGCGGGCCGTGGCGACGATGACTGCTTCAGGCATTGTGATTCCCCTTGCTCTGTTACCGGGATCTCTGTCTCGATTGGAAGTTAACGGGTGTCGATGATCCGAAACGCCTCGGCGGCCGAACCATCGGAGAGATCGAACTGCTTGGCGGTATTGGCCATCCAGTCACGGACCATCGCCTCGGTGCGATGTGGATCGCTGTGTTGGCTGACGTGACGCATCAACGCCTCGATCTTGCGGTCGGCCGTCGCGGTGACATCGATCGCGTACGATCCGCTGCCACCACTTTGTATCCACACCTCTTCGACCGCCCACGGCTCGAGATCCTCTGCGAACAACTCGGGCAAGGCGAAAGGATTGCGAGCGTCGGGGTAGACCGCGCACATCGTTGCCTCACCTGTCGCGATGTGATCGGGGTGGCTCGCGTAGACACGATCGAGGACGCGCTCAGGTGATTGGGAGATCACGACGCGAGGCCGAACTCGACGGATGACCGCGCTGATGTCGGCGCGGAGTTGCAGCGTCACTTGCACGCGACCATCGCCGTATCCGAGAAAGAACAACTGCGTGACACCAACGACCTTGGCCGCCTCGGTCTGCTCCTTGCGACGCAGCAACGCCATCTCGCGTCGATCCATGGCCAGGTCGAAGCCACCAGCATCGCCGTCGGTGACGATGCAATAACTCACGTCGATGCCCGCTTCGGTCATCGCGGCAACTGTGCCTGCGGCGCCGAAATCGACATCATCTGGATGAGCGGTGACGACGAGCGCACGCTCGATCTCCGGAAACGTCAGCACGTTACGAGCTTACGAGGAGACGGGGTGATCGGTACGCTCCCGGCATGACCATCGATGTCGCAGTGGGCACATTCGAGCTCTCCGATCCCGAGTTCTGGATCGCGCCGCGCGACTATCGCCACGCCGCGTTCCGATCGCTACGACAGGCCGATGAGCTGTACTTCTTCGATGAGTGGGCGTACGAAGGCAGCCCGATCCCGCAGGGCCCCGGCTATTGGGCCATCACTCGCCACGAGGACGTGTGGACCGCCAGCCGGAACCCGGGCGTCTTCATCAGCGGCAAGGGCGTCAACATCGGCGACATCCCCCAGGAGATGAACGAGTTCATCGGCTCGATGATCGCGATGGACGACCCACGGCACTTCCGACTCCGCAGCATCGTCGCGAAGGGCTTCACGCCGAAGCAGATCACCCAGGTCGAGGGCTACGTGCGCACGAAAGCTACGGCAATCATCGATCGGCTGCTCGAGCAGTTTCCCGATGGCGAATGCGATTTCGTCGAGCAGATTGCCGCCCCACTCCCCTTGCAGATCATCTGCGAGATGATGGGCATTCCAGCGGACGACGAAGCGCAGATCTTCCAATGGACCAACGTGATACTGGGCGTCGGTGATCCCGAATACGTCGGCTCGTTCGAGCAGTTGCTCGGTGTGCTCATCGAGATGTTCGCGTACGCACAGAAGCTTGGCGAAGCGCGCCGCTCTGACCCCGGCGACGACATCGCTTCGGTGCTGATGCATGCTGAGGTCGACGGCGAACGGCTGACGCCTCAGGAGTTCGGCTCGTTCTTCATCCTCCTCGCCGTCGCCGGCAACGAGACAACTCGCAACGCGATTGCGCACGGAATGAAACTGCTCACCGACAATCCCGATCAGCGCCGCCTCTGGTTCGACAACTACGACTCGCACGTCAAGACCGCAGTCGATGAGATCGTGCGATGCTCGACTCCGGTGATCCACTTCCGTCGAACCGCCTCCGAAGACACGATCGTCAACAACACCAAAATTGAAGCGGGGCAGAAGGTCGTGCTCTGGTACAACTCGGCCAATCGCGACGAGACGGTGTTCCCCAATCCCGACACGTTCGACGTCAACCGCCCGCTGCAGCCTCAACAAGTCGGCTTCGGTGCCGGTGGTCCACATTTCTGCCTCGGCGCGAATTTGGCCCGCCGCGAGATCGCGGTGATCTTCGACGAGATCCGCACCCGGTTGCCGAACCTCGTGGTGACGAGCGAGCCCGACTACCTGCAGAGCGCGTTCATCAACGGCATCAAGCGCATGCGCTGCAGTTGGAGCTAGCCCAGCAGACCGGTGCGGTCATCGATGGCGAGATGCTCGACGTCAGACAACTTGGTGAGGCTGAAGGTGTGACCGTCACCCATTTGGAGCGAGTTCAAGCGCGTGATCGACGCGTGCCCGGTGACGAAGCGATCCCACTCCCACGGGACGGGGTCGAGGCCTAAAAGGTGGCACAGGAGCACTCCGTTGGTACCGGCATGGGCGAACACCACAATTCGGCGATCGGATTGGTCCAGGTGCCAAACAGGCAGGATCTGTTTGGTGCGGTACACGCCACGAGCGGCGAGAAACTCCGTCAGACCGGCGCGTACCCGTTCGACGAAATCGCGTGACGCCTCCCCACCGACAACGCCTTCCCAGCGCGCCGCAGCGACGCGCGATCGTTCCTCTTCGTAGGCCTTCCTCGCGAGTTCGACCGGGGTGCCATGCCAGTTGGGTTCACGAATCTCTTCGAGGAACGGCTCGATCACTTCATCCGCACTGCGCTTGGTCAGTAAGGGTGCGGCAGTGAGACGCGGCCGGCGCAGCGGTGAGATGACGATTTCGTCGAACTCCTCGTCGCCGAGCGCGTCGGCCACGCATTGTGCTTGGCGCAAACCGCGCTCGGTGAGCGGTGGGTCGACGACGTTCAACCCGTCGCGAACCCATTCAGGCTCACCATGACGTACAAGCACGATTTCCATCGGGTTGCAGATCATACGAGAACCGTCACGCAGCGTACGATTCTTGCCGAGGTCTTAAGTCTTTTGACTCATTGATTAAGCCGAAGGACCTACGCCACACTCTCAGCCACGCACGCTTCATGTGCGTATGAGAGGGACGGAACCATCATGAAGAGCAATGTGAAAGGGGCTGCACCTGCCGCGCCCGAAATCGGGACGGGCAGCTGCAGAGGGGCGAGCGGACGGCTTGGGATGGGTACTGGAGCTGCACTTGCAGTGGCTCTGCTGCTTGCCTCATGCAGCTCGGATTCGAAGGGATCGAGCGCCGAGGCGGCAACTGTTCCGCCGACGGTAGCGGTTGCGGCGACGCCCACCACTGAGGCACCCGCGACGACCGAGGCCCCAGCGCCGAAGTCGTCCGAAGCAGAACTGGTCGCCAGGGCGCGACCGCACATCGACGAGCTCACGGCTGCACTGAAGGCAAAAGACCTCGAAGGCGCCAAGGCTGCTCTCGAGGCGTACGACGCAAATTGGAACGGCATCGAGGTGTACGTCAACGTGCGCTCAATCTCGATGTACCTGAAGCTCGAAGCCGACCTCCAGGTCGGGATCGAGGACGGGCTCGGCGGCGACGCCCCGGACTTCGCAAAACTGCAGGCAATGTCGGAAGAGCTCGCTGCTCGCTACGACGATGCGATCCAGATGAGCAAGGACGGCCTTCCGCTGCATCCTCTGTTCGACGACGTCGCAACCCTGCGCATCATTCGCGCCGACCTTCGCATCGCAACCGCAGCGCTGTCTGACGGCGATGTCGAGAAGGCCAAGACGCACTTCCTCACCTTCAAGGAAAGCTTCGATAGCACAGTCGAGCCGATGTTGGCGCTCCGCGATTTCGACAACGAGGCCGCCACTGAAGACGCGGTCGACGCGGCTGCAGACGCCTTTGCCGATGCTGCGACGACAGCCGAGGATCTCACGAAGGCCGTTGCCAAGGTGACGTCGAACTACAACTTCGGTGTCAGCCTGTGGAGCGCCGCTGCCCGCAACGCCGATGCATCGAAGACCGAATTCACGAACGCCGATCTCATGCACCTCACTCAGCTGCACGACGTGCGCATCCAGCTCATCAAGAGCATGAATGCCTGGACTGCGGGTGACTTCGAACGGGCCGCATCTGTTGCCGAGGTTGCCGGTACAACGGCGTTCGACCGTGCCAAGCCAGCACTGGCTGCCAAGGGTGCCGACGGCGCCTTGAAGAAGCTGATCGACGCCTATGCAGCGCTCGCCGCAGCTGCGGGCGACGCCAAGGAAGTAGGCGACGCCAACCTCGCCGCTGTGCGGGGCGTAGCGGTTGCAGAGCAGGTTCTGCTCGGCCAGTTCTGGACGGAGCGCGCCGTGCAGGACTACCTCGCCGGTCTTCCCGCCATCGAGCCGCTGGCGTCATGATCGGCCAGAGGTCGCGGCGACTCGCCGTTGGGCTCGTCGGGTCATTGCTGTTCGCAGCCGCTTCGTGCGGCTCGGACAGCATGGCCTCCGACCCCACTGTGGCTGTCCAGAGCGAAGCTGTCGCGGTAACACCCACAGTCGGCCCCACGGCCGCACCAGTGGTCACCGAGGCACCACGCGCAACAGACAACCCGACCACAACTTCGGCAGCTGCCGTACTCCCTCCAGCCGCCTCGGCTGGAGGGACAGTGGTCAACATCAACGAGGCCAGTGCCTCCGAACTCGAGGCCGCCTTTGATGCGGCTGGGGTCTCCAACGCTCGCCGTTGGGCACGAGAGGTCGATGAGTACCGCCCATACCCAACAGACCCAGGATTTGCCAAGCTCCGACAGGAGCTCGGCAAGTACAACATCGATCCGGGAGTACTCGAACTCATCATCTCAACATTGGAGTACTGATGTTCACCAGCTTTCGACCAGCCTCCTCATCCGTGAACATGAGGGAGACGGCAACTTTTCTACGACGAGCGATGTTGGCATTGGCCGCCGCAGGCATCGTCGCCACGCTGGTCGAGCTGGCCACACTGCGCCATTGGACCACCACGACACAGCTCATCCCATGGATGGTTCTGGGTGTCATGGCGATCGGTGTGATCGTGGTGGCCCTTGGTGTGTCACCGAGGGTGATCCGTGTCGTTCGCGCGATTGCGGTGCTCACTGTCCTCAGTGGCTTGTACGGGCTGTTCATTCACATGCAAGCGAACTACGACGCGGCAATCCTCGACTACCGCTACACGGATCGGTGGCCGAACATGTCGCTGCTCTCGAAGTTGTGGGCGGCCGGCACCGGCCAAGTAGGCCCAGCGCCTGTCATGGCACCCGCCGTACTGTCGCAAATCGCCATCTGCCTCACGCTCGCAACGTTTCGACACCCGCTTCTCGCGAAGTTGGAGAGCTCTGTGACCTTCGACAACGACGCAGCCGTGATGCTCGAGGCGCAGATCGCGACTCTGCCTGGGGAGTTGTCGGGAGTCTCTCGGTCCCAGCAATGACCATGCCGCTGTAGGGTTGCGGGCCTTGGAGACACGCGCCACCACCACCGGCTGGCACGCCGACCCATGGGGGCGATTCGAGTACCGGTACTTCAACGGAGTCCAGTGGACCTCGGATGTGGCCGTCAACGGACAGCGGTATGTCGACTCGCCCATCGAGCCACGCGCGCCACAACTGGCGATGACTCCATCGCGCGCGTTCGCGATCACGTCGTTCGTCACCGGCATCGCGGGTGTGACGTTGGGTTGGATCCCGTTCATCTTCGTGATCGCGACCGGCGCTGCGGTCGCCGCCGTCGTGTTCGGCATTCTCGGTCTCCGCGCGGCGCGGCGTCACGACGGCTATGGACGCGGGTTCGCAATGACCGGGTTGGTGTTGTCGCCCTTCGCATTGGCAGTCTGTGTCGGCGGCTTCCTCTTCACCAGAGCGGTGGTTCACGAGATTCGCGCATTCGTCGATCCAGGGCCGCACGAACTGATGGTGGAAACGACGTGCTCGCTCGAGGGCGGGATCGCGACATTGAGGGGCACCATCCAGAACCTCGATGATCGGATGCACGATTACCGCATCGCGGTCGAGTTCACCAGCCCACGTGAGGAACGCGAACTGGCGACAGCGCGTGTCGCCGATGTCAAACCCGACGAGACAGCGCCGTGGTCGGCTTCCGCGCCGATCGTCGCAAGCCAAGTGACGTGCAAGGTCACCGATGTGTTCGGTCCTCTTCCGTTCAACGTGAACGACGAACCGTGATCTACTGCGTCGACGCGGTTGCCGCGATCCACGACTCGTACATGCGCGAGTAGACGCCACCCGCCGACAGCAACTCGATGTGCGACCCATCCTCGACGAGACGTCCGTGGTCGAGAACCATCACCCGATCCGCACGTGCTGCAGTCGACAGCCGGTGGGCGATTGCAATCGTCGTGCGGCCGGCGGCGAGCTTGTCGAGCGCCCTGCCGATGCGGACCTCGGTGAGTGCGTCGACCGACGACGTCGCTTCGTCGAGCACCAGAACGTCGGGATCGACCAACGAAGCCCGCACCAGTGCCACCAATTGTCGCTCGCCGGCTGACAGTTGGTCGCCGCGTTGGCCGACCTCGGTGAACAGTCCCTCGGGCAATGTCTCGAGCCAGTCGCTGAGATCGAGTTCGACGATTGCCCGCTCGAGGTCGGCAACGCTGAGCATCGGCCTGGCGAACCCGAGGTTGGCGGCGATCGTTCCATCGAACAGGAACGGCTCCTGCGGCACGACGACCAGCCGGGTGCGCAACTCGGCGTTCGCGACGGCTGTCAGGGGCACGCCGCCGACGCGTACGATTCCGATCGTCGGATCCGCGAACCGGGCGATGAGGCGGCCGAGGGTGGTCTTGCCGGAGCCCGTCTCGCCGACAATCGCCACTTGCTGCCCAGCTGGGATCTGGGCGTTGACGTCGAACAGAACTGGAGGCTCCTCGTCGTCGCCTCGACTGCGGTAGGAGAAGGTGACATTCTCGATCCCCACGCCGAGTATTCCGGGCGGCAGGGTGACTGGATTGACAGGCTCTGGCGGGCCAACGGGGTTGTCGAGGACACCAAGTACGCGACGAAGCCCCGCGACGGCGGTCTGGGTCTGGTCGAGCACCTCGGTGAACTCGGCGATCGGTTCGAGGAACCGATAGGTCAAGAAGATGAAGCCAACGAGCGCGCCCGACGTCAGGCCGGCGCCCGGTCCACGGATGACACCAACAGAGACCACTGCGGCGACCGTGAGCGAGCTGAAGACCTCGCCCGACGGGAACAGGAACGCACCGATGGTGTTGGCGCGGATGAACGCGTTCGACCGCTCGTGGCTAGAGCCCTTGGTGATCTTGGCGTAGTGCTTGCCGGCTCTGTACGCCTGCAGGGTCTCGGCCCCCGAGACGACTTCGCTGACCGCGGTGTAGACGTCCGCGTTACGCGACCTGGCCTTGTCGTACGCAGCGCTCAGATGACGTTGAACGCTTCGCAGCACGAGCGCCAACGGCGCGGCGGTGACGAACGCGACCACAGCGAGCACCCAGTCGTAGGCCAGCATGACGCCGGCAACCATCACCATGAGGGTGCCGTCCAACAGCCAGGCCAGCGCGCCCCACGAGAAGAACTGCGAGAGCGTCTCGACGTCGCTGGTGACCCGGGCGACCAGTGCTCCCTTCCGCTCCTCGCTGTGGTCGGCCAGGCTGAGCCGGTGAATGTGCTCGAACAGCCGTACCCGCAACCCGTACAACGCCTCTTCGCTGCGCATGCCGAGTCGGGCGACCGCCGTGCGCTGAGCGATCGTGGCGATGATGATGACACCGAACCCGATCACCCCGAGCATGGTGACCACACCGACATCGACCTTGTCCTTCTGCAGCCCGCGATCGATCGCCTGCTGCACCGCGATGGGCACGACGACTCGACCGGCGGCCCCGATCATGGCAAGGCCGAAGGTCGCACCGATACCGCGGCGCAATGCCGGCGCGGCATCAACGCCCTTGCCGATCATCTGCACGGCCGACCAGCGGCTCATCGGCTCGGTCACGGAGCCACCTCAACGGGGTGTTCGGCGCGATCGTGCTCGAACGCTTCCATCAGCCGCCGGTACGCCGGCACCGTGAGCAGCAACTCGTCGTGGCGCCCGTGGGCGACGACGCGGCCGTTTGCGAGGTACAAGACGTCGTCCGCTAGCGCTATCGTCGAGGGACGCGAGGCAACGGCCACCACGGTCGCGTCGCGCAGGGTTGCCCGAAGATTTGCCAGGACTCTTGCCTCGGTACCGGGATCGAGCGATGAGGTGGTGTCGTCGAGCAGCAAGGCGACCGGACCGCCGACGAGAGCGCGGGCTAATGCGATGCGCTGACGCTGCCCGCCGCTGAGTCCGACGCCGCGCTCGCCGACGATGGTGTCGAGGCCATCTGCGAACTCTTCTACGAACCGCGCCTCAGAGGCCAGAAGAGCTGTCCAGATCTCGTCGTCGCCGACTTCGCGGCCCATGGCCACGTTTTCGCGGACTGAACCTGCGAGGAGGAAGGGCTCCTGGAAGACCAGTGTGCAACCCTGCTGCGGCACGGTGATGGAGCCATGGTCAACCGCGATGAGACCTGCGATCAGGTGAAGCAGTGTGGTCTTGCCGGACCCTGTCGCGCCTACGACGGCGACGGTGCGTCCTCCCGGAATGGTGGCGTCGATACCGCACAGCACGTCGCGACTTCCATCGTGGTTGTATGTGACGCCCGACAGTTCGATGCCGTTTTCCTCGTGGCGTTGCAACGTGAGAGCCGGATCCGGCAGCAACGGTTGATCGAGCAACTCGCGGATGCGGTTCCACCCCGCGATCGAGTACGGCAGCTCGGACAGCGCAAAGCCGATCAAACGCAACGGAAACACCAGCAACGTGAACAGGTAGATGAAGCTGGTCAGCTCCCCGATGGTCATGTTGCCGCTGCGGACGCGATACGCACCTGCGACCAGCAAGACGACGTTGACGACGTTCGGTACGCCGTCGAGGAGGGCCTCGAACGTGCTCCGCAGGCGGATGGCCTCGAAGCGTGCATTCCTGAGGCGTGAAGCGATGACCGACAATCGGTCGGTCTCGCGGCTCTCCGCACCGAACGACTTGACGACGGTGACGCCGTCGAAGCTCTCGTGCACGGCCTCGCTGAGCTTCCCCAGCTCCATTTGGGCCGCGTCGTAGTAGCGATCGACGCGCCGTTGGTAGGTGAGGTTGAGCATGATCAGCAGCGGAAAGACGGCAACTGCTGCCAGTCCCAGCCAGATATCGGTGACCAGCAACCACACCGACGAGAGCACAAGCATCAGCACGACGCTCGAAGCGAACGGCAGCGGGTTCAGCACATGCGTTGCTGCCTCGGCATCGACGCCGGCGCGCGTGATGATGTCGCCCGTGCGTTGACGACGATGCCACGGCACGGGCTGAGCGACGACACGATCGACGACCTCTGCGGTCAACGACTCCGTGACGCGCCATGCCGTGCGCCCGGCAAAGGTACGTCGACCGACGACACCGAACGCCCGCACGACACCCGTCAGGATCAGCAGGCCGAGAATTGCAACGACGCGTTGGGCGCCGACGGCGCCTTCCTCGAACCGAGGAACGATGACCTTGTCGATGATGAGACGCACGACGACCGACGAGAACACCGTGCACGCGGCGTACACCGCGGCACATCCGACGGCAGTGAAGAACAGGCGCTTATGGTGGCGGAGCAGTCCGCGGATCAACCGGATGGCCTGGGTCAGGCGGCTTGCGTCGGGTGGAACAATCGTGCCGAAGTGTTCCTCCGCGCGTTCAATTGGCACGTCGTTGGGCCCGTTCACGTGTAGTGGTTCTATCAGAGCCGCCACTCGGTCCACTTGGAATATGGCATCGCTGGGACCGTGCCCTAGCGTTGGGCCCCGTGGATCAGTGGAACGCCGGCCTTCTGATTGTGCGCGTGATCTTCGGGCTGTTCCTCGCCTACCACGGCTACAACAAGTTCTTCGGCCCCGGCGGCCTCCAGGGAACCGCTCGCTGGTTCGATGGCATCGGAATGCGCTGGCCGCGTTGGCAGGCTCGTCTCGCGGCAACGACGGAGGTCGGCAGCGGTGTGATGATGGCGGCCGGATTCCTCACGCCGTTGGCGGCGGCTGGGATGATCGGCATCATGACTGTGGCCATCGTCGTCGAACACTGGAAGGTTGGTTTCTTCATCTTCAAACCCAATCAGGGCTGGGAGTACTGCGCGTCGATCGCGGTCACCGCGTTCGTCGTCGCCATGATTGGGCCCGGTCGATGGTCGGTCGACCATGCGGTCGGTATCGAGTGGCATGGATGGACGGGAGCGGTCATCGCAGGGGTTGTAGGTGTTGGCGCGGCGTTGGCACAACTGGCTGTGAGCTACCGTCCGAAGACCACAGCATGATCGACACACTGACCGAATCCGAGCCGGAGGCGAAGCCGCGGCGCTGGGTGCGAGCGATGCTCGTGTTCATCTGCGCTTTGATCGCCGCCATGTGGGTCTATGCGTTCATCTTCGCCCCGAAAGAGGGCGTGTACTTCGTCTCCGAGAAGGCCTGGCGCACGTCGGCCGAGCAGATTTGCACCACAGCCGACCGGCAGCGACAGAACCTCGCTGACACGGATCAGGGCTACATCGCGAATCCGACCCACGAGCAAATGATCCAGCGCGCCGACGTCGTCGACAAGGCCACCGACATCATCGACGACATGCTCGACCAAGTCGCGGCTCTGCCACTGACGGTCGACAAGAATCGCGAGCGCGTCGCGGTCTTCGCGCAGTACTACCGGCAGATCATCGCCGATCGCAGGGCATACACAGCGCGCCTGCGGGCGTTCGAACTCGAGCCCTATCGGGAGACGTTGGTCAACGGCAGTCCAGTGACCAACACGGTCACCGATTTCACCACGGGCAACGCAATCCCCCACTGCATGCCGCCCGGCGAATTGGGTGGCGACACGTGAGCTACGAGCCGAATTCAGGCGACACAGCTCGAACCCAGCCCTCGCCTTCGACGTAACGTCTTATCACCATGGCGGGCGCACCGGCTGCGACGCAGTAGTCGGGCAGATCGCCGGTCACCACGGAGTTGGCTCCGACCGTTACGTGACGCCCGATCCGCGCACCCGGAAGCACCACGGTGCCGAAACCGAGCCACGAGCCCTCGCCGATCACAACTGCTCGCTCGGGCATGATCTGCTGCGAGATCAACCGGGTGATGTCTTCGTAGCCGTGGTTCTGATCGGTGATGTAAACGTGGTGGCCCGTCCACACGTCGTTGCCGATGTCGATCGAGAGATGACCGACGATGCCGCTGCCCTTGCCGATCAGGCAGCGGTCACCGATTCGCACAACCGACTCGGTGAGGCATTGCTGGCCTGGCATCATCCCCGCCGACAACGTCACGCCAGGACCGATCATCGTGGCCTCGCCGATGCGGATGTACCGCTCGTTGAAGATCGTGTTGGCGGGGAAGCAGATGATGCTGTGGTCGCCGAAGCTCCCGAACCTGCGACCCGCCTTGCTGCGTGGCCCGATGGCCCCCCACCACGTGATGCGCTTCCACGCCGATCGCACCATGGCACCGCACATTTCGTAGGTTGCGCCGCGCAGCCGGTCACGCATCGCAGCGCACGCTATCTGCCCACCGTTCCCGAAACCGGTTAGCATGACTGCTCCAACCAATGGCGGGTAGGAAGCCATTGGTTGACGAGGAGTGTTGCGATGTCCAACATAGGCGAAACGGCCGTAGCGGTCCTGAGGCATCCCATTGCAAAGGGCTGGATCGTCCACGGCGTCACCGCGAGCGGGGCGATCTGCGGCATGCTCGGCATCATCGCAGTGTCCGACAAGCAACCCCGCGAAGCTGTGTTGTGGCTGGCTGTAGCCATGGTGCTCGACGGCGTGGACGGGCCAGCGGCGCGGGCTTGGAAGGTGTGCGATCACGTGCCACGCATCGACGGCTACACCCTGGATCTGATCGTCGACTTCGTCACGTGCATCGTCGTTCCTGTCATTTTCCTGCACCAGTTCAACATGCTGCCCAACGGCGGATCGCTGTACATCGGTGCGTTCATCCTCTTCATGTCGGCGCTGTGGATGTCGCGCACCGACCAGATGACCGGCGACCACTGGTTCAACGGGTTCCCGTGCGAGTGGAACATGATCGTGCCGACCTTGTACCTGCTGCGAGCCAATCCGTGGCTGACCACTGCCGCGTGCGTGGCACTGGCGCTCACACAACTCACCAACTGGAAGTTCGTGCACCCGATGCAGGTTCGCCGCTTCCGACCGCTCACCGTGTCAGTCACCATCTTGTGGCTCGCGACCGTGTTGTGGATGACCTACGAGTCGCCCAAGCACCAGCCGGCCATTGGTATCGCTCTGCTGATCGCCTGCCCGGTGTACATCGTCGGTATCGGCGTGTGGCGCACAATCGGCCACGGTGCCGTCGAGGCTGCTGAGGCCGAATCACGTTTGACCAGCGCCTAGGACATATGGGTCTCGGCCACATCACAGACATCCCAGGCGTGCTGGTCGGTCATCACCAACGACATGGCAGAGGCTGGCGCACCGGCACCACCGTCGTCCGTATCGACGGCGGAGCGATGGCGTCGTGCGATGTGCGCGGCGGCGGCCCCGGCACCCGCGAGACCGACCTCCTCGATCCCGTCGCGCTGATCGACCGGGTGCAGGCCATCTGCCTGTCGGGTGGCAGCGCGTACGGACTGGCGGCTGCTCACGGCGTGATGCGCTGGCACGAGGAACACCAAGCGGGATTCGCCGTCGGGCCGAATCCCGCCCACGTGGTACCGATCGTGCCTGCTGCCGTCATCTTCGATCTCGGTCGGGGCGGCGTCTTCGCCAACCGACCCGATGACGGGTTCGGTTACCGGGCGTGCGCAGCAGCGCGGGGCGGCGCTGTGCCGATGGGTGCGGTCGGGGCCGGTACGGGAGCAGTCGCCGGCGGATTGCAGGGAGGCGTCGGCACGGCCAGCGTGACGTTGGCCGATGGGATCGTCGTCGGTGCACTGGCGGTCGTGAACGCTGCCGGTCAGGTCATCTCGCCGACGAGCGGTCTGCCGCGTTTCCACGAAGGCCTCACGCTGCGCCGACCCAGCGCCGCGCAACGAGATGCAATGATCAATGCGACGCGCACACCTCCGACGCCGCTCAACACCACGATCGGCGTCGTCGCGACGTCCGCCGAACTGACCAAGCCCGAGTGCCGCAAGATGGCAGCGGTCGCCCACGACGGCCTCGCGCGGGCGATTCGCCCGGTTCACTCGATGTTCGATGGTGACACGATCTTCTGCTTGTCGACGGCGCAACACGCGATCGCTGCAGGCGAATCACCAGGCCTACACCGAGTCAAGACGCGTGCGGGCATCCTCAACACACTGCTTGCGACCGCCGCGGACTGCTTCGCCCTGGCCTGCACACGCGCCGTGATCGAGGCAAATTCCATCGGCGGACCTGCCAGCTATGCCGATTTGTGTCCGGGTGCATTCCCAGGACGGGATTGAACCCTGGCCCATCCGATGCGCGACGCTTTTGGAACCGGCGCCAGGGTCGATAGCTTGCCTCATGCTGATCTGTCGTAACCCTGACTCCATGCACATGTGGAGCCGGGCCGAACACGCCGACGGGCGCCGCATCGGCTGCGTGCCGACGATGGGCGCGCTCCACGCCGGTCATCTGGCGCTGATCGAAGAAGCGGCTCGGCGATGCGATGTCGTCGTCGTGACGATCTTCGTGAATCCGCTGCAGTTCAATCGCGGCGATGACTTCAACAAGTACCCGCGACCCATCGACGACGACGTCGAGGCTTGCCGCGCGATGGGAGTCGCCGCGGTCTACGCGCCGACAGCTGATGTGATGTACCCGGTCGGATTCGACACCCACGTCGAACCCGGGCAACTCGCAGACTCGCTGGAGGGCGCGAGTCGGCCTGGCCACTTCCGTGGCGTCGCAACGGTGGTTGCCAAGTTGTTCGGCTCAATCCAGCCCGATGTCGCGGTGTTCGGCCAGAAGGACTTCCAGCAACTGGCAATCATCCGCCGAATGGTGGCCGACCTCGACATGCACGTCGAGGTCGTCGCACTACCGACGGTCCGCGAGCCCGACGGGTTGGCGATCTCGAGCCGCAATCGACGACTCGGTCCCGCCGAACGCCGAGCATCGGGGTGCCTCTCGCAGGCACTGCGACTCGTCGCCGACGCGCTCTCCGGTGGACAGCACGACAGCTCCCAACTACTGACCATTGCCCGCGAGCGCATCGCCGAGGAACCGCTCGCCAAGCTCGACTACGTCGAGATCGTCGATCCGGCGACCCTCGCTCCTCTCGCCGCAGTTGATCATCAAGCCGTGATCGTCATCGCCTCCTGGTTCGGCGACGTCCGCCTGATCGACAACGCACTGCTGACCCTGTGAGGTGTCAGGTGTTGGAGGCCCAGCCCGACAGGGCAATGGCCATGGCGAGACCGTTGAGGATCGCGTGAGCCATCATCGTTGGGGCGATGCGACGGATCAGGTACGCCGCGCCGCCGAGCACACATCCGACCGAGCCGAGCACGAGGATGAGCCCGATGTTGCCTGTGCCACGAACCGGGTCGAAGTGCGCCAGCCCGAACAGAACCCCTTGTACTCCGACGGCCATCACCACTCCCACGCGTGACAACAGTCCGCGCATCACGACGCCGCGGAACACGATCTCCTCGGCGATCGGCGCAGCGATCACCGCCAACACCAACAGTGAGACGACATAGCCGCGATCGGCACGCAGCTCGCCCACATCTTTGACGTTGCTGGTGAAGGGGATCTTTGTGGCGATCACGATGAGCCCGACCACGATCTGGGCGACGAGACACGCCAGCCACGTCACGACGCCCCACCCCAAGTCGACCCATCGTGCGGTCAGACCGACGTCGTGTCGAAAGTGACCGCTGCCCCACCGGCGGCTCGCGTACCAGCACCACAGCAACGACGGCGTGTACCCGATGAAGGCGAGGATCGCGACGTAGACGGCGATCGGCCACTCGAAGCCTGAGATCGCACGCAGCAAATAGCGACTGGCTATCAGCGACACCAGAAGTGTGACGACAGCGCCCCACGCGGCACGAATCGGCAGAGTCGGGTGGGGCTCCGGCACGTTCACGGGCAAGGCGACGTGACCCGTCCAAGCCCCACCATCCCAGAAGCGCACCGCCGTGTTGTTCCACGGATCGGGAAACCAGCCGGTCGGTGTCGGCAACATCAAGCGCGAGCGTAGGGCCATCCATGACTGATTGCGTAGTGTCGGTCCGATGACCAATCCGCGCGACGTTTCCTTCTGGCTCGATTCGCTTCCGGCCGATCACAGCCTCGCCGCGAGGCCACAGCTGCGGGGTGATATCAGCTCTGATGTGGCCATCGTGGGTGCCGGCTACACCGGGTTGTGGACGGCGTACTACCTGCATCAGATCGACCCGAGTCTGCGCATCACCATTGTCGAGGCCGAGTTTGCGGGGTTTGGGGCGAGCGGTCGAAATGGCGGATGGCTGTCGGCTCTCCTGCCAATGAGCTTCGAGACCATGGCAGCGAAGCACGGCCGTCACTTGGCCGTCGAAATGCAGCGGACGATGCATGACGCCGTCGACGAGGTCGCCCGGGTCACAGAACAAGAGGGCATCGACTGCCACCTCGCGA
This sequence comes from Ilumatobacteraceae bacterium, assembly GCA_040006755.1. Taxonomy (GTDB): domain Bacteria; phylum Actinomycetota; class Acidimicrobiia; order Acidimicrobiales; family Ilumatobacteraceae; genus JAENVT01. The sequence goes on from JBDTWJ010000040.1 coordinate 23,631, forward strand.
AAGGTGGATACCTCAACCTCGCCAGGAACCAGCCCCAAGTGCAACGGGTACACGAACTACTGAAGTACTACCGCTCGTGGGGGTTCGGAGAGGACGACTATCGGTGGTTGCCGGCCGACGAGGCGTCAGCTCGACTGAACGCGACCAATGTGCTCGGCGCCGGCTACACGCCGCATTGCGCGGCCATCCATCCAGCGCGGCTGGTCCGCGGGTTGGCTGAGAGAGTCGAGCACAGCGGCACGACGATCTACGAGCAGACACGCGTCGTCGAGATCGACAGTCGCACGCTGCGCTGCGAGACC
>JBDTWJ010000041.1:0-23913 GCA_040006755.1 Ilumatobacteraceae bacterium
ACGTGCTCTTCTTATCGTCGACGCGGTTCTGCACGTTGTCTTGAAGTTGACGGAATCTCGACTCGAGGTCGTCGCGTGTGATGCGTTGGTGCGCCATCATCCGCTCCCTTTCTGCAAGGTCTTCTTCTTCGCGATCCGCCATGCGGCGATCCCCATGACGGCCAGACTGGCGACGAACGCGATCAGGTACGGCAACATGTACGTCCAGCTCCCGCGGAACGACTTGCCAAACTCGGTCTGCAGCATTCGCAGCAGCCCCAACACCAGCAACGCACACCCCGTACCGATCAACAACGCGCCGGCGACGCCGGCTGCGAGCCACCTTCCGGCGCCCTTGATGGGGCCGATGGTCTCCTGCTTGGCGTATTCCTTGACGAGTTCGATGACCTCACCGATGGAAGGGTCGCCTTGTGAGACGGATCTGTCCTTGTCGGGCACGGCATATGTGTAGCACGCCGAGGGCCAGGACCTCCACAAGCTCAACCGAGGCGGAATCGCAATCCGCTCTCCACGTCGTCGAGCAATCGGTCGATCAGATCGAGTCGCTCGAGAGGATCGGCCGCGCACAGAACGGCGTACCGATCGACGGGGCCAAAGGGACTGATAGCCGCCAACAAGAAACTGTCGGACGAAGGGTCGCCGGTGAGCTCGATCTCGGGGACGCTCGACTGGTCGCCCATCTCGACGGCGAGCCCAGCACACCGCCGGGCGTGGGATGCGGTTGCCTCGAGACGTTCGGGCGCGACGTGGCGATGGCCGTCGCGCCAGTCTTCGACCTCGGCGCGGGGATACGGATCGTCGTCGAGCCATTCGATCACGCGAATGCGGCCGGTCCCCACGGCGACGACTGCGAATCTGCCTCCATCCAGCGCGGCAATCTGCAACACCGTGGCCACCACGCCGACGTCGGATCTCGTGTCGCCCCCGCCTACCTCGCTGCCGCGATCGATCAGTACGACCCCGAACTCGGGCACTGGCGTGTCCAGGCAGTCGTGCACGAGCTGCCGGTACCTCGGTTCGAAAACATGCAACGGCAGGACAACCCCCGGCAACAACACGGTGCCCAATGGAAACATCGGCATGATCACCATCAGCGAATCAGTGTGGCGAGAGCGCTTCGGCGGTTGGACCGCTGGGGTATGGGGCGATCGCCTGGCCGAGCTGATCCCACAAACTCTTGTAGTTGTTCGCGATGCATTCTCCGTTCTGCAGCAGCACGAACTCGATCGCACCCCCGCCTGACTGCAGCACATATCCGCCGAGCGACTTGGCACCGAGCTGACCGGGATTGCAGCTCGGATTGAGCGTGCCGGTCTTGCCGTGCAGCTTTCCTGCCAGCGGAGTGTCGACGAAGACGTCTGCCAGCGTTCCACCGGTGGCACCAGCGACGGGCATGCCTTGACCAACCGCGTCGGTTGGCGAGCCGTGCTCGAGCACACCGAGTATGGCTGCGCACGTGAGCCTGCTCGCGTCCGATAAACCGGACCCGTCGACAAGACTCACACCGCTGGTCGGCACGCCCCAGGACGTCAACTTCTCCATGATGACCTGCAGCCCTGCCAAACGTGTTCCCTGGCCGGTCGCCTGGAAGCCGATCTCTTTCAGCATCATCTCCGACGTGTTGTTGTCGCTGGTCGTCAGCATCTCTGCGAGGATCGCCGGCAGCGGTTGCGACTGCACTTCCGCGATCGTCGCTGCGCCAGCGGCTGCCAGACCGCTTGACGCGTCGCCCACCTTGATGCCGCGATCCCCGAGCATCCCGCGAAGTACCGTCGCCGCGCCGAGCGCGGGATCCTTCGCGGAGTCGGTCGGCGATTGCCACGAGTCGTTGGCCAGCAGCGCGTCGATCGGCCCGGCTTGGGTGATGTGATCGGCCGCTGCCCACGTCGGCGCGAAGAACTCGTCGTCGTAACGAGATCCGTCACCGATCACTCCGCCCGTCACCTTCGTGACGCCTGCCTGTTGGATGGCGTCGGCGAGTGATTCGAACGACGTCTCGTTGAACGGCGGCCACTTGGGGTTGTTGCCGTTCCACCACTCGCTTGCCAGAACCGGGTCGCCACCGCCCACCAAATACAGGTCGCCCTGAACCACTCCGTCGGCGCCGAGTGCGCCAACCACCTTGGTCGAATAGGTGAACCCGGGGCCGAGCACGTCGAGCGCCACAGCGGCGGTGAGGATCTTCAGGTTGCTTGCCGGCGCCAGCGGAAGTGCTTCATTCTTCGATGCGACCAACTGACCATCGACCGCGATTGCAAAGCATCGACTGTCGTCGACCGAATCGAGCAGTGGTTGCAGCGCTGCCTGCAGGGCCGAGACATTGACCTGACGCGACAGAACGCCGGGAGCGCGGCGGACGGACAGTAGCGGCGTGGTCATCGCCGGCGGCAACGTGGAGGGGTCGGGCGCGACCGGCTGGACGACCGGCGGTGGCCGCCGCGCGTCTGCGAAGCGCCACAATGCACCGAGCCCGACGGCCGGAATGGCCGCAAGCACGATCAGTATGGCGATGGGGTTGACTCGCCGAACGACCATCAGCCCAGGTCTCTTCGTTGACGAAACTCGGCGTAACGGAAGAGGTGTTCCAGCGCCGTGACTGCGCGGCTGCCGCTCGTGTAGCACAAGCGACCTGTTGCGCGAACCGCAGCTGGGCCGGGATTCGCCGGGTCGGCGACTGCCAACTCGGTCGCCGTGAGAATCGGCTTGTCATAGCGAATCGAGAGTTCATCGGCAGCCTGGGAGAACCGCTGGTCCTGCCGTTCGTGATATGCCACGATCCGCTCGAGTCCGTGCTGCGGATGAAACCCGCCCTCGCGCATCAAGCGCGCCTCGTTGCTCTGGATCCCGACACCGAGATAGATCATTGCATCGACCGCGGGGTGCGCGGCGATCAACTCCATCACTTCGGGAATGGTGTCGCGAGTCTCGCCGCCGGCGCAATCGACCGGATTGTTGCGGCTCCAACGCGCCGGCAGTTTGGTGTCGATCTCCGCCATCAAATCGTCGGGTAGCTGCATCAACTTCAGGCCATCGGCACGCGTGATCGCGTCGGATGTGATGACACCCCAGCCGCCGGCAGTTGTCAGTACGACAACGTTGGGTCCCTTCGGCAGCGGCTGCGTGGCAAAAGTTGCTGCCGCGTCAAATGCGTCTTCGACGGACAGGGCACGTGTGACGCCGGCCTGGCGGCACGCACCGTCAAACACCTTGTCGTCGGCGGCGAGTGCGCCGGTATGACTGGCCGCCGCCTTCGCTCCTCCCTCGGTCGCACCACCCTTCACGACGACCAGCGGCTTGCGTTTCGCAACCGAGGTCAACGTGTCGAGCAGCGCGCGGCCGTCGACGATGCCCTCGATGTACGCGAGCGACACTGCAGTCTCCGGATCGTCGGCATACCAGTCGAGATAGTCACCGGGCGTCACTGCAGCGGCGTTGCCGGCCGATACCGCGCGGCTGATGCCGACACCCGTCTGCCGCGCGTAGTTGAGGAAACTGCTCACAAGGTTGCCGCTCTGACTGGCCACCGCGATCCGACCACGTGGCGGGAACGGAGCGACGATTTGGGCGCAGAGGTTCGCAGGCGTGCTGACCACTCCTTGTCCGTTCGGCCCTGCCAGCAGGATGCCGAGCTCATCGGCCAATGCGACCAATTCGGCCTCTGCCTTGCGCCCGGCCTCGCCAGCCTCGCCGTAGCCGGCACTCGTCATGAAAGCGGCCTTGATGCCCTTGGCAGCACAGCCTCGTAACACCGCCTCATTGGCCGAGGCCGGAGTGCACACGAACACGAGGTCGATCACGTCGGACGGCAGGTCGGCCAGGTCCTTGACCGTGCGAATGCCCAGTACCTCCTCGCCCTCGAGATTGGTACCGAACACCTCGCCCTGGTAACCGCTCGCGAGAATGTTGTGCAAGCTGACGAAGCCGAACTTTCCCGGATGAGTGCTGGCGCCAGCGACCAACACGCCCCTGGGTTCGAACAGCGCACGAAACTGCTCGTCGGTCGGGCGCGCTCGACGCGTTGGGCCTTCTAGACACGTTGCGTCGCCGAGTTCGACGAGAGCGTCGACCGCCACCACAGTGCCGTCGGCGCGCACGACCAGCGGGTTGATGTCGACGGCAACGACGTCAGGGCGCGCAACCACCAACTCCGACAGGCCGAGCAGAACGGACGTGAGCTGCGAACGATCCACCGCGCGTTCGCCGCGGAACTCGTCGAGCAGTTTCTGCATCGCGAGACCATCGATCATCTCGACGGCGTCAACCTCGCTGATAGGAGCGGGCCGGAACTGCACATCCGCGACGGCCTCGGCAATGGTGCCGCCGATACCGAGCATCACGTTGGTGCCGAACTGCGGATCGCGGACGACGCCGGCGATCAACTCTCGGGTCCCCGAGATCATCGGCGCCACCAGCAGGGACACCCCGCCGTCATTGGGCCGCGCCAGTGCGAGCAGGTCGCATGCTGCGGTGCGCACGGCCTCTGCATCGCCGAGGCGAAGTCTCACCAAGCCACGCTCCGTCTTGTGGGCGATCGCTGCGCCGCACAGCTTGACAACGACCGGGTAGCCCATCGCATTGGCGACCTCGACCGCGGCATCGACATGGATGACCTCGCGGTCGTCGACGACCGGAATGTCGAACCGTCGCAGCATCGCTTTCGATGCGGCCTCCGACAGGGTGCCCGATTCACTCACCTGCGCCACGCTAGGCGAGGACGTCTGCGTGCGTAGGCTTCTTCGGTTCGTGTCGATTCGGCGAAGGGCTACGGCACCAGCGCCGTGCGGAAGAAGGCGGTGATGTGGTCGCGCCTGCGCAACAACGCGTCGGGCGCAAGCGGATCCGCGTCGAGCAAGCCGCCGAGAAACGGGGAGTCGGAAAAGTAGCTCAACAACGCTCCGTAGCCGGTCAGCAGGAGTTGTTCGGGGTCGTGTTGACGAAACGCCCCACCCTCCATCTCGTTGCGGAAGTACTCGACGCTGCGGTCCCAGATGGGGCGGAGTACAGCGGCGAGATCAATGCCGAGGTGGGCACCGGCGTCGAGCGCCTCGCGGCGCATCAAGCGCACGTAGTCGCTGTTGTCGGCGAAGAAGTCGAAGCCGGCACCGATCACCAGTTCGACCTTCGGCCAGCCACGTTCCGGAGTCGCTATCGCCTCGGCCAGTCGCTCGAACCAGTCGCTGAGCAGTCTCTCGAAGACCTCGTGGTACAGGGCCTCTTTCGACGGGAAATGATGCAACAAGCTGGGACGACGGATGCCGACACCAGCGGCGATGTCGTTCAGCGATGTTCCGTCGTACCCGGATTCCGCGAAGCAGCGCAACGCTTCGTTGATGATCAGGTCGCGGGTCGACAGGTGTTCACCCGCGTTGACGACCATGCGGGAAAGTGTACCGCGGCCTACCGACCAGTAGGTAGGTCTGGTAAACTCACCTGATGCTGCGGGTCGTCGCCCTGAGTCTGCTGGTCGGCTTTGGCGTTTCCTGCGTCGGATTCGTCACCTCGACGGTGTTCTTGCACCGCGGCCTGGCCCACAAGGCAGTCACGTTCAAACGCCCGGTCACCGAGGTTTTTCGCTTCCTGACCTGGATCACCACCGGAATCAGGCCCCGCCAATGGGTCGCGGTGCACCGCAAGCACCATGCCTTCACCGACATCGAAGGGGATCCGCACTCCCCCGTACTACTGGGCTGGTTCAAGGTGCAGCGCAGCAACGTGGCCCTGTACCGGCGCGAGGCACGCAACAAAGAGACGCTCGGCCGGTATGCCAGGGACCTGCAGCCGACCCGGGCAGACCGCTGGTTCTACGATCACGCACTGTTCGGTCTTTCGATCGGTGTCACCCTGCTCGTGATCGTCTTCGGACCACTCGTCGGCCTCCTCGCAGCGTTCGTGCATGTCAACGTGTACCTCGGAGGGTCGGCGGCGGTCAACGCCGTCGCCCATCATTTCGGCAGGCGCCCGTACCCCAACCGTGCCGGCAACCTGCAATGGCTCGCGCTGATCACCGCAGGCGAGGGGTTGCACAACAACCACCACGCCGCGCCGACGTCGGCACGGCTCTCGCACCGCTGGTTCGAGATCGATCCCGGCTGGTGGGTCATTCGAACCCTGATGACCTTTCGTCTCGCGAAGGTGCGACTGACCGAACTGCACTTCGCGCCGGCAAAGAGGATTACCGCCTGACTTCAATCCGCGCGATGCGCGTCCGGATCGGGCGCCGCTGGCTGACCCGTTGAACCGAACTGTGTCGCTGCGATGTCGTGCGGCAACATTCGAGCGCCAAGGGTCGAGGCTTGTGGAGGGCTGACGTCAGTCGCCGCTACCCTCGCCGCCATGCAGATTGTGTCAGCACTCTTCGTCGAGAACTTCGAGATGCGCCAGGCGCCTGGGCCGTCGACGCGCATTGACCTGACCGGCGCGATGTTCTCCATGGCTTCGCCGTCGGAGGTGCCCGTCACCCTGTCGCCACACCTCGTTGCCTTGATCTACTGCACAGCAGCGGAGCCGGGCAACGGCGTGTTCGAAGTGGTGTTTCGCAAGGGCATGTCGGAAGAAGACGAGCAGATCGCTCGCAACGTGAGTCCTTTTACGGTTGACCCCGGCAAGTTCACATACCGGCTGGTCAAGGGCGAGTTGGAATTCACCGACTACGGCCAAATATTCGCCCATTGCCGAATCGACAACGGCCCGTGGCACCTGGTTCCGTTCACCCTTCTGCCCCCTGTGGCCTGACCGGGGATACAGTCGGATCCGTGCCAACGACGCTGACCGACGAGCAACAAGCTGCTGCCATCTCATTGATTCGTGGGTTCGCGATGGACGCACCGCTCAAGGCCAAAAGTGGCCACCAGGGCACGGCGATGGCCCTGGCTCCTCTGGCCCACGTGTTGTTCAGCCGGGTGATGCGCTTCGACCCGAAGAACCCGCACTGGCCAGACCGCGATCGGTTCATCCTATCCAACGGCCACGCGTCGATCCTGCAGTACACGATGCTCTACCTCACCGGGTTGGGCCTCGAACTCGACGACATCATGCAGTTCCGCCAGTGGGGCTCGCTGACGCCTGGCCACCCCGAAGCAGAGCTCACCGTTGGCGTCGAGGTCACCACCGGTCCGCTGGGGCAAGGTTTCGCGAACTCTGTCGGCATGGCAATCGCCGAACGACGCCTACGCACACAGTTCGGCGAAGACATGATCAACCATCACACGTTCGTGATCGCGGGCGATGGTTGTTTCGAGGAGGGCATCAGCCACGAGGCTGCCTCGCTCGCAGGCCACCAACGCCTCGCCAACCTGATCTGTGTCTACGACGACAACCACATCACGATCGATGGTCCCACCGAGCTGGCATACAGCGACGACGTGGGCAAGCGCTTCGAGGCATACGGGTGGAACGTGGTTCGCCTCGGCGAAATGGCCGACGACTGCGATGGTCTCGAAGCAGCATTGCTCGAGGCCAAGGAGGTCGCCGACAAGCCATCCCTGCTCATCTTGCGTTCGCACATCGGAACGCCGAGCCCCGATTGGACGGATCGACACGAAGCGCACGGAAACCCGTTCAAGCCGGACGACGTCAGCCGCACGAAGACCGTGATGGGCATTCCGGATGACCCGTTCTGGGCACCACCCGACCTCGTGTCCGCGTATCGCAACCTTGCCGCTGAACGAGGTGCTGCAGAGTTCGAGCAATGGTCGAAGCGCAAGGCTGCCTCCACGATCGACGAGACCGTGTGGGACGCATGTTGGGGTGCGACCGGTATCGCCGGCTGGGAGTCCGAGCTGCCCACCTTCGAACAGGGCGAGCAGCTCGCCACGCGAGTCGCCATCGAGAAGGCCTTCAACGCATCGCTCGACGGCGTGCCCGGCCTGTTCTCCGGTGCAGCCGACCTCACCGGCAACACCGGCACAAAGCTGGCCGGCCAAGAGCCGCAGTCGTTCGATCACCCGGGCGGACGTCAGATGTATTACGGCATCCGCGAACATGCGATGGGGGCGGCGATGGTCGGGATGGCCAAGCACGGCGGCGTTCTTCCCGCTGGCGGAACGTTCTTCGTCTTCCTCGACTACATGCGGGCCAGCGTGCGCCTCGCCTCGCTCAGCCACGCGAAGGTCGTGTTCGTGTGGAGCCACGATTCGGTGGGCGTCGGCGAGGACGGGCCGACCCACCAGCCCGTCGAGCAACTCGCCACGTTGCGCGCAATCCCCGACCTGCAGGTCATCAGACCTGCCGACGCCAACGAAACGGTCGCGGCGTGGAGGGCGGCGGTTGCCCATGACGGTCCCACCGCCCTCGTGCTCAGCCGTCAATCCGTTACGGTCTGCACCGACGGGTCCGCCGTCGAGACCGGCGCGGCTGTTATCCGCCGAGCAGACAATCCGCAGGTCGTGCTCGTCGGCACCGGCAGCGAAGTGTCGTTGTGTGTCACCGCCGCAGAAGAGCTTGCCAAAGCCGGCATCCGCGCCAACGTGGTCAGCATGCCGTCGTGGGATCGCTTCGCCGCGCAGAGCGCGACCTTTCAAGACGATGTGCTCCCTGCCGGGCTTCCGGTGCTGTCAGTCGAAGCCGCTGTCACGTTCGGGTGGGAGCGCTACGCGGATGAATCCATCGGCATCGACCGTTTCGGCGCCAGCGCGCCGGGGAGCGTCGTGATGGAGAAGTTGGGTATCAACGTCGCCAACGTCGTGGCAACCGCCACCCGATTGGCCCAGTCAAAGGGGTAATCATGGATCGTCTCGCCAACGTGTACCACGAGTTCGGGCAGAGTCCCTGGCTCGACAATCTGAAGCGCGGATACATCACCTCTGGACAGCTCGCCCGCTTGGTCGACAGGGGCATTCGCGGCCTCACCAGCAACCCGACAATCTTCCAAAAGGCCATCCAAGGATCGCCCGACTACGACGAGCAGTTCGCCAAGCTCGTCACCGCCAGCAACGACGTCATCGACGACTACTGGTCGTTGGTGCTCGCCGACATCCATGGCGCTCTCGACGTGTTCGCAGAGCTGTATCACGACAGTCACGGATCCGACGGTTTCGTCAGTGTCGAAGTCGACCCAGGACTTGCCCACGACGCGGCGGGCACCGAGGCCGCCGCCCGGCATCTGCACGAGCTGATTCATCGGCCCAACCTGATGGTCAAGATCCCCGCGACGGCCGAGGGCATCGGCGCCATTGAGGCGATGATCGCCGAAGGCCGCAGCATCAACGTCACCTTGATCTTCAGTCTCGATCGACATCAGGAGGTGATCGAGGCCTACATCCGCGGCCTCGAGCAGTACGCCAAACAGCCCGGCGCCGACCTGTCGAAAGTGGCCAGCATCGCCAGCTTCTTCATCAGTCGCGTCGACACCGAGATCGATCGTCGGCTGGAAGCCATCGGCACGCCCGAGGCGCTCGCGCTGCGAGGCAAGGGCGCGATCGCTCAGGCCAAGCTCGCCTATCAAATCTTTTTGAAGGCGTTCAGCGGCCACCGCTGGGAGGCGCTGGCCGCCGAGGGTGCCGTCGTGCAGCGGCCGCTCTGGGCCAGCACCTCGACCAAGAATCCGGCATATCCCGACACAATGTACGTCGACGAGTTGATCGGTCCCGACACGGTCAACACGTTGCCGGAAGCCACGATCGAGGCATTCGTCGATCATGGTCACCTCGCGCGCCGGATTGACGCTGATCTCGACCAAGCTCAGGCCACGTGGAAAGCTCTGGCCGAAGTCGGCATCGACCTCGACGACGTTGCCGCGACGCTCGAGCGCGAGGGTGTTTCCAGTTTCCAGAAGAGCTTCGACGAGTTGCTGAGTGCCCTCGAGTCGAAGGCCGCCGAACTACGAGCGTGACACCGCCCAACATCGACGAACTGCTCGACGGTATGGACCTCGGTCGCAACCGCCGACTTGCCCGTCAACTCCTCGACAGTGCATTCGCCCTCCTGGCCGATCATCCGGACGTGCTCGACCTCAAGATTGCCAGTGCCGCATTGGAAGAGATGCGCGAGGCGTTCAAGATGTTCGCGGCCTTCCGCGACATTCCGAAGGTGACCATCTTCGGGTCGGCGCGCACACAGATGGCCGATCCGTTGTACATGCAAGCCCGCGACGTTGCCACCCGTCTTGCTGACGCCGGTTGGATGGTCGTGACCGGTGCCGGCCCCGGAATCATGCAGGCCGGTATGGAAGGTGCCGGACGCGAGAAATCAATCGGCGTGTCGATCAGGTTGCCGTTCGAGCAGGGAGCCAACTCGGTGATCGCCGGCGATCTGAAGTACGTCAGCATGAAGTACTTCTTCACTCGAAAGCTGATGCTGATCAAAGAGAGCACGGGATTCGTCTGCCTGCCCGGCGGCTTCGGGACGCTCGACGAAACATTCGAACTGCTCACCCTGACCCAAACCGGGAAAGGCTTGCCGGTTCCGATCGTTCTTCTCGATACTCCGGGCGACCCCTATTGGGAGACGGTCGACGACTTCGTCAGGCACCAGTTGGTCGACCGCGGGCTCGTCGCGGCTGCCGACACCGAGCTGTATCTGGTCACCGACGACAGCCAGGCCGCCGTCAACGAAGTGATCGGCTTCTATCGCAACTACGACTCCATCCGGTACGTCGGCAACATCACGGTGATGCGTCTGAGGAAGGCGCCCACCGACGCGCAGTTGGCGTTGCTCAACGAGAAGTTCGGGCACCTCGCTGGGGGTGGAATCGTGCGTGCCACCCCGTTCGAGCCCGAGCGTAGGGAGAACGACAACCTCGACCTGTCCCGCATTGCGTTCACGTTCTCGCACCACAGTAGCGGCGCCCTGCGCTCACTGATCGATATGGTCAACTCATTCGTCGACGAGCGAGGTGCCGCGCAGTAGGTTGACCGCCTTTTCAACTGCTCGTCGCGCCTGGGTCAGTCGTTTGTCGTCGGCCGGCCTGGCTCGCCCTTCGGCCGAGGCTTCACGCAACTGATCGAATGTGATCTGATCGAGATCCTCGACGATGCCGAGCAAGCGGTCGATGAGGTCGTCGTAACGACCACTCATCACAAGGCCTCGGCGACGAGATCCATCGGATGCTTCACATTGACGCCCGCAGCCGCGAGGTGGAATGCGCACCCCGGATTCGCGCTCGCCACCACGTGCGGACCGGCGCGCTCGATGGACGCCAGCTTGCGCTCTCGAATCTGGCCGGCGAGGTCGGGCTGCAACGTGGAGTAGGCGCCACCAGCGCCGCAGCAGAGGCCCTCGTCGTCGAGCTCGACGATGTCGGCTACGGCTGCAAGCACCGTGCGCACTGGCAGATGCGCACGCTGGACATGACGTAGATGACACGGGTCTTGAATCGTCACCGGCCCGAGCCGACGATGCACATGCAATCGGTCGACCAGTGGGGCGACGAACTCGCTGGCGTCTTTGACTCGAGCGCTGAACTCGAGCGCCTCGGCGGTGCCGAGCAGGTGTCCGTAGTCCTTCATCGCCGCGCCGCAGCCAGCGGAGTTGACGACGATCGGAGCATCGCCCGGCATCGACCGCATGACACGCTCGGCCAACTGCTTGGCCTCGTCGGTCAATCCCGCATGAACGTGCAGCGCGCCACAGCATGACCCGCCGGATCCAGGAGTGAGGTACGAGACACCAACGGCAGACAACACCTTGGCAGTGCTGCGATGCGTCTGGCGCTGCCAGGCATCCATGACACAACCGGTGAACAGCCATGCATCGGTACCCGTCGGCTGTGGCGCCGATCCGCGGCGAAGCGCAAGCTTCGGCAGTCCCATGCGCTGAGGGACCAGTCGCAATCGCTGTGCAACGGCGAGCAACGTCGACCCCGAGAGCAGCAGTCGATGGTGACCCAGGACGCGATAGCCGAGGCGTTGCCACCACGGCGTCATGCGGTGCTGAGCTGCAAGGGTGTCGCGCGTTCCTTCCATCAGCTGGCCGAACGGGACGCCGCTCGGGCACGCCGGCTCGCATCCGCGGCACTGTACGCACGATTCCATGAAGTTGACGAAATCGCTGGTGATTTCGGCATCATCGAAGTGGACGGCACGCATCGCCGAGATACGACCACGCGGCGACAGCGCCTCTTCGCCCGTGACCCGGAACGTCGGGCAATGTGGCAGGCACAGCCCGCAGGCCACACATGTGCCCAAATCGCTGTCGTCGAGGTGAAGTTTCACGATGCTCCCAACGTACCCGTAACGTCGCTCTCAGCATGCCTGAGGGTCACACCATCCACCGAATTGCTGTTGACCACTCGAAGATCCTGCGCGGCAAACACGTAGCTGTCTCGTCGCCGCAGGGACGTTTCGAAGCCGACGCCGCGCTCGTCGACGGCGTCAAGCTGAAGCGGATCGAAGCGTACGGAAAGCATCTCTTCTACTTCTGGGCCAACGGCCTGGTCGGCCACGTGCACCTCGGCTTGTTCGGCAGGTTCCGGGTGTACCGCACGCAAGCAGGGCCGAACAGCCTTTCGAAATTACCCGAGGATGCGTCGACCGTGCGGATGAGGCTCACCGTGCCCGGCGCGACGATCGATCTCGTCGGACCCACTGCCTGCACGATCGGGCCGGCCGAGATACGAGATCGCATCGTCGCCCGACTCGGTCCCGATCCGCTTCGACCCGACGCCGACCCGCAGCAGGCGTACGACGCCATCGTCCGCCGTGCCGCACCGATTGGTCAGCTGATTCTCGATCAGAAGGTCATCAGCGGGCTCGGCAACGTCTATCGAGCCGAGGCATTGTTCCTCAACGGGATCAATCCGATGAGGCCGGGCAACAGGATCGACCCTGCCGAATTCGAGGACCTGTGGGCGACGATCGTGCAGATGTTGGAACGCGGCCTCGACGAAGACCGGATCGTGACGCTCGACCGTAACGAGTTCGATGTACCCACCGGCATCACCCAGCGAGGTGAAACCACCTATGTGTACCACCGCGACGTCTGCCTGATCTGCGGCTCGCCGATCCAGACCGTCGACCTCGGAGGTCGCGCCTGCTACTACTGCCCCGTCGACCAGCCCGACTGAACTACTGCGGATGCCACTGCGGCGCGTCGGAATCGCCGCGCCAGTATCGCAGGCGCAATTCGGCTTCCTCCGCCGCCGCGGGGTTCTCGCGCGTGGCGCGAACGCGCATCAGAGTGGCGGCGACGAGTCGAAGCTCGGCAAGCGCCTCGGCCAATGGATCGTCGCGCATCGACATTCCACAGCCCTCGGCGAAGGATTCGTAGATACCCGGCTCCCCGCCCCACCGCTGCGACCATGTCAGCAGCGGAGCGTGATCCCACGCCGCGGGTCCGTGGCACAACAGGTCCCAATCCAACAGCACTGGACCGTCGACCGATTGCATCACGTTTCCGGGATGCACATCGCCGTGACAGATCACCGAGGTGCTGCCTCTTTCGCGATCGAGCAGCGGCATGCAGCGACCGATTGCGTCCGCGATCGCCGTTCGCGCGGGTGGGTCGAGGTCGGCTCCGACATCGTCCATCAATGACTGGAAGTTCCACCACGGGAAGTCGCCGCAGAACGGCACCGGATAGCCGAACATGAATTCGTGTGGATCGATGCGGTGCAGAACGCTGATCATCTCGCCCACCGCAACCCAATCGATTGGGCCGCTCTCGTTCACCGCGCGAACGGCGAAGACCGCGTGGTGATGGCTGACGTATGGGTCCTCGCGAACATAGGTCGGTACGAGCAGTCCAGCGTGGGTCAGCACCTCGGCAAGACGAATTGCGAGATGTGGGGGCGCCGTCGGGCGGCCAACCCGCAACAACACGTTGTCTCCGGCGGCGAAGATTCCGTTCATGCCCATTCGAATGAGGTGTGGCTCCTCGAAGCCCCAATGCGTGGCTGCACCCTCAGCCGCTGCGGTGACCGTGTCGAGCGCGCCGGGCGGTGCTGCGACGAACGGTAGGTCAGGCGAAGCCGACACCCGGGTTGAGCCGTCCACTCGGGTCGAATTCGGCCTTGATCCGTTGGGTGAGTTTCGTCACGGACGATTCGACAGCGATTCCAGTCGGCACCGGCGGTGGATCCGCGCCATGGACGATGCCGATGCCGACCTCGGCAACGAACTGGCCGGTGAGCGACGCGACTTCCGCCGGAGGGACCGCACGCCTGTGACCTGCGGGCAGGGGCGGTGGCCCGTCGCATGCGGTCAACGACGAGGCCGCGGCCTGCGAAGCAACATCGTCGGGATGGCCCTCGAGCAAGGCCCACAGCCGTGATCCGTCCCAAAGGACCGACACAGGGCGATACAGGCGCGCAAATGTCGGGAACGGATCATCGGCCTCGACCGTGAACCATTGTGCGTGCTGCGGTCGCGGACGGGTGCGCAGGATGACGTCGCCCAGAAATCCCAATGTGCCACGAGCGCCGACCAGCAGCCGGCACAGATCGAACCCGCTGACGTTCTTGACGGTCGGCCCGCCGGCCTGCACCACCTGACCGCCGTCGGAGACGTAGCAAGCCTGCAGCAGAACGTCGCGGACAGGTCCGTAGCCGAGTCGACGGATGCCGCTGCGCCCGACCGACAATGCGCCGCCGGCCGTGCCGCCCGGTGGTAAAGCGATGCACTGCCCGAGCCCTGCCAACGCGGCATCTATTTCGTCAACGCCCGTTCCCGCGCCGCAGCGCATGGTCATCTCGTCGGCTTGAATCCATTCGATTCCCGACGGCGGTCGCACGACACGGACACCCGGAACTGGGCCGCCCCGTGTGCCCAATCCGGTGATGGTCACCGGGCCGCCCGAACCTACTTCATCGGCAAACGCCGTCAGATCCACGCGCCCTCCGGCACGTGTTGCAGATCGGCGCACGTCGCCGCCGTCGGCAGCACCTTGTTGGGGTTTGCCAGACCAACCGTGTCGAACGACCGTCGCAGGCGAGCCTGCGCGTCGAGGTCGACCTCGCTGAACATCAATGACATGAAGTCGCGCTTCTCGAGACCGATGCCGTGCTCTCCCGACAACACTCCGCCGGCGGCCACGGAGACGCGGACGATCTCTTCTCCGGCAGCGTGCACACGTTCCATCACGCCGGGTTCGCGCTTGTCGAACACCAACAGCGGATGCAGGTTGCCGTCGCCCGCATGGAACACGTTCATCACCAGAAGCTGATGACGTTCGACAATCTCGTAAACCTGCTTGAGCACCTCGGGCAACCGGCGGCGAGGCACCACCGTGTCGTGTAGGTAGTAGTTGGGCTTGATGCGAGCGATCGCGCCGAACGCGTTCTTGCGGCCCTTCCACAGCAGTGCCCGCTCTGCCTCATCTTTTGCGATTCGCACGGTTCCGGCACCATGCGCCATGCCGATGTCGACGATGCGCTGCACGTCTGCTTCGAGGCCGTTTGGTAGGCCGGCCACCTCGACGAGCAGGATCGCCGCAGCATCGACCGGAAGGCCGGCGTGGATGTACTCCTCGACTGCGCGGGTACACAGCTGATCCATCATCTCGAGCGCGGCCGGAACCATGCCGGCGGCGATGATTGCGCTGACGGATTGGGCACCGGCTTCGACACTGGCGAAGTCCAACAACATCGTGCGCACCGCGGGAGGATTCTGGGTCAGCCGCACACACACCTTGGTGGCGATGCCGCACATACCCTCACTGCCAACGAATGCGCCGCGAAGGTCGTAGCCGGTCGGCTCGGCTTCCTCGCCGCCCAGCTCCGCGATCTCGCCGTCGGGTAGGACGACTTCCAATCCCAGCACGTGCGCGGTGGTGACACCGTCGGCCAGGCAGTGCGGCCCGCCGGAGTTGTTGGCTACATTTCCGCCGATCGAGCAGCTCTGCTGGCTGCTGGGATCGGGGGCGAAGTGCAGGCCGTGAACTGACACCGCCCGCGTGAGATCGAGGTTGAGCACGCCCGGCTCAACCCATGCCAGTCGATTGACGGGATCGACCGACAGCACGTGGTTCATCTTGGTGGTGACGATCATGATCGCGTCGTCGAGCGGCGTCGCACCGCCAGCGAGGCCGGTACCGGCGCCTCGAGCGACGAACGGCCGGCCGTGCTTCACCGCGATGCGAACGCAGGCCTGAACTTCTGCGGTACTGGTGGGAAAGCACACGACGCCGGCGTGCCCTTCGAGGTTCGATGCGTCACGTTTGTACAGGGCCAACTCGGTCTCGCCGATTCGGACTCGATCGGGCGACAGCGCATGGCCGAGCTCGGAAGCGAGATCGTCGGTCATGCTCGTCGCTTTCCGCGATCCTTGCTTCGATCCCGGACCTGCTTCAGCACGATCACCTGACCGGGCTGGACCGGCTGGCCGTCGGCAAGCGCGTCGCCATCTTCTGGTGCATCCGCGAGCGATGCCGCATTCAGATCGAGCTGTGCGCGTAGCTCGACCTCTCTGCTGCGCATCGCACTGCGCCCCTCTGCGTACGCGTCGTGCACCCGTCCCCTGACCTTGTGGACGACGTGCTTGGGAGTGAAGTGAGTGGCGGCCCGCTTCATCTTGCGCTTGGCCATCCCTACACCGGCGACACCCGCGACCGCGCCACCGAAGAACCATGTCATTCGCTTGATCATGCCGATCTCCGTTCCTTGCGCCGAAAGCGCCGAACAGCGCGCGAAGTGCCCGTGGCCAGCGCGGCCGTCTTGATCATCGGAGTGCTCAACGCGGCGCGGGCCACGCGGCTGCTGCCCGCGACGACACCGCTGATCGCCTCCGCCGAGCCGAGCACACGATCGAACCGTTCGAGGTCACCGCGTGCCTCGACAACGGTAGCCCTGGCCTCTGCTGTCGACGAGCGCAGCTCGGCCAACAGCGGCGCTGTCTCCTCCCGCAGCGAGACGACCTCGCTGCGCAGCGATCGCATCGTGTCGAGCACGCGCGACAACACGACGACGAGTGCCGCGAAACCGATGCAGCACAGCACCGCTGCCAACACAATCGCGAGTTCACCTGCGGTCATTTGCGTTCGTCCATTCGCTTTGCCACGTCTGCTTCTGCTCCGTGCTCACTTGGTTCGTAGTACCGCTTGTCGCGCTGGGCGTCGGGCAGGTACTGCTGGTCGCTCCAGCCCTGCGGATTGTCATGAGGGTAGTCGTAGCCGACGCCATGGCCCAGAGATTGGGCGCCCTTGTAGTGGGCGTCGCGGAGATGGGGAGGCACCTCACCGATGGCGCCGTTCTGCACGTCGCCGCGAGCATTCCAGATGGCAAGCGCCGATCGGTTGCTCTTCGGCGCCGTCGCCAGGTGAATGGCGGCTTGGCTGAGATTGAGTTGTGCCTCCGGCAGTCCGACATGCTGCAGCGCCTGCCCCGCGGCAACCGCCACGAGAAGGGCCTGTGGATCAGCCATCCCGATGTCTTCGCTGGCGAAGATGATCATTCGGCGGGCGACGAATCGAGCGTCTTCGCCGGCCTCCAGCATTCTCGCCAGGTAGTAAACGGCAGCCTGCGGATCGCTGCCGCGCATGCTCTTGATGAACGCGCTGATCACGTCGTAGTGATCGTCACGCCCGTAGCGCAGCGCACTTGTGCCCAACGCCGCCTCGACATGGCTGAGCTCAACGGGGTCGGGAAGGGCCAGCGCACACGCCACCTCGAGCGCCGTCAGGACTTGACGCCCATCACCGCCAGCCCGGTCGACGAGGTGATCGATCGCATCAGCCGACGCGGTTGTTCCTTCCGCCTCCAAGCCGCGGTGCACCAGGACGTCGATGGCCTCACGGTTCAATGGCTCGAGACGGAACAGCGTGCTGCGGCTGCGCAACGGAGGATTGACCTCGAAGAACGGATTCTCGGTCGTCGCCCCAATCATGGTCAGCGTGCCGTCCTCGACGGCCGGCAACAGAGCGTCCTGTTGGGCCTTGTTGAACCTGTGGATCTCGTCGAGAAACAAGATGGTGCCCCTGCCGTGCTCCCCTATCCGCTGGCGGGCGCGCTCGATGACCTCACGTACGTCCTTGACGCCGGCGTTGACAGCGCTCATCTGCTCGAAGACGCGTTTGGTGCTGCCGGCGACGGCGAGCGCCAGCGTGGTCTTGCCGGTGCCTGGTGGTCCCCAGAAGATCGCGCTGGTGAGTCGATCCTGCTCGACCAGCCTGCGCAGCGGCTTGCCCGGCCCGACCAGGTGATCCTGGCCGACGACATCGTCGAGCGTCCGAGGGCGCAGGCGCGCAGCCAGCGGCGCGTGGGTGCGGAGGTGCTGCTCCGCGGCGGCGGTGAAGAGATCGCTCACAGGGTCCCGAGAACCTTCGCGTATGCCTGGCGTCGAAACTCCGTCACGTTCTCCACCAGCCACGCCTGTTCGACCCATTTCCAGGCCACGAACTCGCTGCCATCCGGCGTCGGCACGATGTCGGCATGGAGCGCATCGAACAGGAACCACTTCTGCACCTGGCCGCGCCGCTTCCCATTACGCCCCTGTAACCGCCTGACGTCCTCAGGCCACTCGTAGGCGACCCATTCCGGATATTCGACCCGTGCGACCACGTCTGCTTCACCCAGGCCCGTCTCCTCCATGAGCTCCCGCCACGCGGCAACGACCGGCTCCTCGCCCTGCAGCAGCCCGCCCTGCGGCAACTGCCAGCTCCCCGCCACATCGGCCCGCTCGAACGCCAGGATCTGCCTCAGATCGGGGTGCCGAACCACCACCACCACCCCGGCTCGAAAGTACTGGCCGCTCACCCGGTTCACGGTAGCGCGCAGCCCTCAAATCCCCGCCAGACCAGCGTTTGGCGCCGGGCGCCCCGCTACGGGGCCTCCGATTACAAACACCGCAACGCATCTCCAGCGTTTGGCGCCGGGCGCCCCGCTACGGGGCCTCCGATTACAAACGCTTCGGTGGAAGGGCGAGGAAACGGCGCAGAGTGGTGGCGATCTCGGCGTCAGTCATTCGCCAGGTGACCTCGATGGGAACCCAGCCGTCCAGAACCATGTCGTTCTGGCGGCGTGCATCGCTGTCGAGGTCGGTCGCGAGCATGTGTGAGCCGAACCCGTTGCCCTCGAGATACATACGGCGATCGGGCCACGCGAAGTCCATGCGATAGCGACTTTTCCCGTAGCGGACGCGGTGTTGGTGCGCCGGCCGAGGGAGCCCGTGCGCGTCGATGATCCGAGCGATTCGCCCCTCCAACTCACTGTCACCGGGGCTGTAGCCAGGAAGGCGCGTTGCCACCACCTTGCGTAAGTTGGCCACCGATCGACCGGGCGCAGGCCGGGTGCGGTCGACCCTCGCGCGCAGTTCCTCGAGGTTCAGCATCTTCCGACGGAGGAACTCGTCGACAACTTTGCCCAGTTCTGTGACAGACATATGCCCACTGAGATCGATCGCTGTTCGCATCGGCGATGTGCAGCTCATGCCATCCCGTCGCACAATATCCCCCGACTCGAGCAACCCCGAACGATGACCGACAACACCTACCAACGCGACGCGGTTCGGCAGCGCAGCGATCACGTGGATGGCGTCGCTGGCGGCAATGTATCCGCAGCCCAGCAGGGCGAGTGCCGTCCAGTGAGATGCCGACACCCGATCGCCACATGCCAGCAGCACCGCTCGCACAGCCTGTCGCCATGTCGGCGGCGTGCCGTTGACGACCGATACGCCGCGACGGACTTTGCGAAGCCGGCCGACCGCTCGGTCGCGCTCGAGCTGACGTTTGGTTCGACCGGCCTCGCGGGCCTTGTCGCTCGAGATGAGGCCGTCGTTGCGTTCGGCCCAGCGGAATCGATCCACCGTTCGTCTCCCTTCCGACAGCGTTTGGAGTCGAAAGCCCCCATAGGGGGCCCGAGGCTCCAAACGCGCGTGGTGCTGTGGTCGGGGGAGGTCGGGTTCGGTCGGGACTGTATCGGCGCACGGGTCGAGCGCGTCGAGATGAAGCGGAACTAGGACTTTGGGGGGAGGAGCCTGATGCCCAGGTCGGCCAACTGCTTCGGGTCGACGGGAGTCGGGGCGTTGGTCATGGGGTCCATGCCGGATTGCGTCTTGGGGAAGGCGATGACCTCGCGGATGTTCTCCTCGCCGGCCAGGATCGCCACCAGGCGATCGATGCCGAAGGCAAAGCCGCCGTGGGGTGGGGCACCGTAGCGGAACGGGTTGAGGAAAAATCCGAAGCGCTTGTTGGCTTCTTCGTCGCTGATACCCAGCAAACCGAAGATGCGCGATTGCATCTCCGGCTGATGGATTCGGATCGAGCCGGATCCGAGCTCCCACCCGTTGAGCACGAGGTCGTATGCCTGGCTGCGCACCTTCAACGGATCGGACTCGAGGAGATGGACGTCGTCGGGGTGCGGTTGGGTGAACGGATGGTGTCCTGGCTTCGGGCGGCCGGTCACGGCGTCGACTCCGACGAAGAGCGGGAAGTCGACGACCCACAGGTATCGATATGGGCCTTCATGAACCGGTGGGCGACCCAGATCGTTGCGCAAGTTGCCGAGCACTTCGCATGCGGTGGCCCACTCGTCGGCGACGATCAACAACAGGTCGCCGGGGTGCGCCGACAAGCGTTCGCGCAGCGCGGCCTGCTCTGCATCACCGAGGAACTTGGCGACCGGCGATTCGAGTGTGCCATCCTCGGCGACCTTCAACCACACCAACCCCTTCGCACCCATCGACTTTGCCTTGTCGGTCAGTGCGTCGAGCTTGTTGCGGCCATAGTCGCCGGCCTTGCCAACGGCGTTGATGCCCTTGATCGTCGGTGCACCGGCAAACGCCTTGAACTCGGTCGCAGCGAAGGCATCGGTCAGTTCGACCAACTCCATCGCGAAACGCATGTCGGGCTTGTCGGTGCCGAAGCGACTCATCGCATCGTGCCATGTGAGCTTGACGATGTCGCCTGGGTCTTGGCCGGCGGATTCGGCTGCGGCGATGACCGCCGCGCCGATCGCCTCGTGCACGTCTTCCTGACTGGCGAAAGTCATCTCCGCGTCGAGTTGCATGAACTCGTACTGCCGATCGGCGCGCAGGTCTTCATCGCGAAGGCATCGAGCGATCTGGTAGTACCGATCGATTCCGGCGACCATCAGCAACTGCTTGAACAACTGCGGACTCTGCGGCAACGCGTAGAACGAACCCGGCTGCGGCCGGCTGGGCACGATGAACTCGCGTGCACCCTCGGGGGTGCTCGGCACGAGCATCGGCGTCTCGACTTCGACGAAACCCTGCGCCTCCATCGCCGTTCGAATTGCCGAGTTGGCAGCGGCGCGAATGCGCAGGTTGCGCTGCATCCGTTCGCGGCGAATGTCGAGGTAGCGGTACTGCAGCCGGGTGGTCTCGGCAACCGTGTCGGCGCGTTCGTTGATGGGGAAAGGCGGTGCCTCGGCGGTGTTGAGGATCTCGACCTGGCAGTCCTGCAACTCGATATGACCGGTCGGTAGGCGTTCGTTGATGCTGTCGGCAGGACGAGCGGCAACGGTGCCCGTGACGCGCAGCACGTACTCCGGTCGTACATCAACCGAGTTGTCGACCACGCACTGCGTGACGCCCGTGTGGTCGCGAAGGTCGACGAAGGCCAGCTTCTCGCCATGCTCGCGACGAGTCGCCACCCAGCCGCACAAACTGACCGTTTGACCGATCTGCTCAGGTCGAAGTTCGCCGCACTGGTGGGTGCGCATGGATGTCGTGCTCATGAACGGGCTTTCTTCAGGTAATCGATCAGGGTCGTACGAGCAATGGTCTGCTGGCCGTCGTCGGTTCGCAGCGGACGAACGGTAACCGCGCCTTCCGCAACTTCGTTGCTGCCGATGATGACCGCAACTGCCGCACCACTGCGATCGGCGACCTTCATCTGCGCCTTCATGCTGCGGTTCTCGTAGGCACGATCTGCGGCGAGTCCGGCGGTGCGCAACTCCGCGGTGAGTTGCAGGGCTTCGAGACCACCTGTCGTGTCGACCACAAACGCATCCAGCGCCACCGCTTGGGGAGGAAACACTCCCTCGTCGTCGCAGGCCAACAGGGTGCGATCAAGACCGAGGGCGAATCCGATCCCGTGCGTCGCGGGACCGCCCAACGATTCGACCAATCCGTCGTAGCGGCCACCGCCGCCCAGTGCGTTCTGCGCCGAGTCGAGCGTGCCGCCCTGGAACTCGAACGTCGTGTGACGGTAGTAGTCGAGCCCGCGAACCAACGTCTCGTCGATGGTGTACGGGATCCCGATTGCGTCGAGGCCGGCTTGAACGTGCGAGAAGTGCGAAGCCGCGTCGTCGCTGTAGAACTCGGCGATGCGCGGGGCGGCGGAAACGATGGACGCATCGGTCGGCCGCTTCGAGTCGAGAACTCGCAGGGCGTTCTTGTCGAGCGTGATCTGACTCTCGGGCGACAGCGACGCTCGGTTGCTCTCGAAGTAATCGCGCAGTGCGGTGACATAGCGCGTGCGATCGTTGGGGTGACCGAGCGAGTTCAGAAGCAGCTTGACTTGAACCAAGCCGAGTGCCCGATAGAACTCCCAGCCGAGTGCGATCACCTCGACATCGAGGTACGGATCTTCTGCGCCGAGCACCTCGATGCCAACCTGATCGAATTGCCGATACCGCCCACGTTGGGGTTTCTCGTATCGGAACTGCGAGCCCGTGTACCAGACCTTCCACGGTGTCAACGGCCGATGCTGCACGAAGGCCCTGGCGACCGACGCGGTCAACTCCGGCCGCAACGCAATGTGCCGCCCGCCCTTGTCGACAAAGTCGTACATCTCCTTGGTGACCACGTCGGTGGCGTCACCGATCCGCTGGAAGACGCCCAGATCCTCGAGCATCGGCGAAATGATCTGGCCGTATCCGGCAGCCTCGACGATCTCGGCGAAAACGGTGACGAACTGCCGCCAACGCGCCGATTCTGGCGGCAGGATGTCGCGCATCCCTGGGCTCGTCTGGAATTCCGGCATTGTCCGCAAAGGCTACCGGCAGGGCTTGGCTGGTCAGCCGCCTTTACCGGGTACCAGACGGTACGCGTCGTAGACGGCGTCGATCTGCTTGATGGTGCGCAAGACCGAATCGAGGTGGCTCGGATCGGCAAGTTCGAACTCGAAACGCATTTTGGCCACCCGGTCTCCGCCGGTGTGCGTGCTGCACGAGACGATGTTGACGTGCTGCTCGCTGAGCGCATTGGCCACGTCGCGCAACAGCCGGGAACGGTCGAGGGCGACCACCTCGACGCCAGCCCGGAAGATGGCCTTGGTTCGGTCGCCGTCCCAGTCGACATCGATCAGCCGCGCCGCCTGATCGCTCATCAGACTCTCGGCGTTCGCGCAGTCGGTGCGGTGCACCGACACCCCGCGGCCGCGGGTGACGAAGCCGACGATGTCGTCGCCGGGCACCGGGGTGCAGCAACGCGACAGACGAACCAGGATGTCGTCGAGACCTTCGACGTGGACGCCGACGGAGGACCGTGGTCGGTGGGGCCGGTCCGGCCGCGTGGGCGAGACCACGGAGAACTGCTCGCCATCCGAACCTTGCGAGAACCCGCGAGCGACTTTCTGCGCGATCGACCGCGCCGACACGTGGTGCTCGCCGATGGCCGCCAACACCGAATCGAGGTCGGCATACGAGCTCGCCGCAATCTCATTAGCGAGAACTTTGCTGTCCCAAATCCGCTGCAGCGGGAGCCCCTCGCGACGGAACTCCTTCGTGAGCTCTTCGCGCCCCGCTTCGATCATGTCGACGCGTCGCTCGCGACTGAACCACTGCCGGATCTTGTTGCGAGCCCGAGGCGAGGCGACGAACTGCAACCAGTCGCGCGACGGGGCTGCGGTCTCCATCTTCGAAGTGAAGATCTCGCACGTGTCGCCGCTGTGCAGCGTGGTGCCAAGTGGGACAAGACGTCCATTGACCTTCGCGCCGATGCACGCGTGACCCACATCGGTGTGCACCGCGTAGGCGAAATCGATGCTGGTCGAACCGACCGGAAGTGGAATGACGCGCCCCTTCGGCGTGAACACGAACACCTCGTCCTGCTCGAGGTCGGTCTTCAGGTTCTCCATGAAGGC
>JBDTWJ010000042.1:0-23899 GCA_040006755.1 Ilumatobacteraceae bacterium
GAGCTGGCACCCGAGCTGTCGCCTGTGGTCCGTCGGTCATCGAACCAATTCCCGGAAGAGGCTCTCGAGCGAGTCGTCGAGGGCGCGAACTTCGAGAAGGCGCACCGAAGCGTCGCGAGCGAGGCGAGGCAAGGCGGTCGCCAGGTCGCGCGCATGCATCGTTTGGATCACGACTCCATCTCGCGTCGTATCGATCGTGACCCCGGCGACCGACGACAGACCGATCAGTGCTGCGGCCAGCCGGCGGCCGTCGTCGGAGCGCACCAGCACGTGGCGAGGCCGGTCGTCCATTGCATCACGAATAGCGTGCCGTCCACCTGCTGCGGCGAGGCGGCCATGCATCAGCACGATGACTCGCTCGGCCATTCGCTCGACCTCGTTGAGCACATGCGAACTGACGATGACGGTGCGCCCGTCCGCGCCGAGACGCTTGAACAAATCGATGAGGTGGAGGCGCTGCACGGGATCGGCACCGTTCAACGGCTCGTCGAGCACAAGCACATGTGGATCGGTCACCAGAGCCGCAGCGATCTTGGTGCGCTGGCGCATTCCCTTGCTGAACCCGTCGACGCGACGATCGGCGACATCGAGCAATGCCACGCTGAGCAGTGCCCTGTCGGGCGCGCTCGGATCGGCGACGCCATAGAGGTCGGCGGTGTAGCGGACCAACTGTCGAGCTGTGAGGCCGGCCGGCACAGCTTCGTCTTCGGGCACCAGAGCCATACGACCGTGCACCTCGCGATCGCGGCGCGGGTCGCGGCCCTCGATACGCACCGTGCCTTGGTTGACACCGATGAGCCCGGTCATCGCCCGCATGAGGGTCGTCTTGCCGGCGCCGTTCGGTCCGAGCAGACCAGTGACGCCAGGGCCGAACGAGCAGCTCAGCTCCGACAGGGCGACCTTCGGTCCGAACCAGACCGAGACGTCGGTCATTTCGACGGTGGCGTCGACAGCGAATGCAGGATCGAGAAGGGTCGGCGAGTCGTTGAGAGTCATCAGCGTTCGACCCAGCGATAGCGACGAATCAGAACCACGGCTCCCAGCACCAGAAGGACGAGGTACGTCACGAGAGCGAGGACACCACCGTTGCTCACTCCGGTGAGGGGGGATTCGGGGTCGATGTGGCCGAGGAAGACGAGGTCGCGCAGGTACAGCGGCAATGACAGCACGTTGATCAACGCGGCGATCGAACCCGTTCCGGGCCGTGAGTCCCCGACAAGGATGCCTGACGCGATCGAGGTGATCAGCAGGAGGCCGATCACGGCTGCACCGGCCACGATCCGCCGATCGGTGAGCGACGCAATCGCAACTCCGATCACCGCGTAATAGGTAGCCAACGCGAAGACTGAGGTCGGGATCTTCCACAGTACGTCGAGGTGGCCGGTGAAATAGGTGGACGCGCTGTCGCTGACCAACATGTTGCCGACGAACAGCACGACCTGGGGAAGGAACGAGAAGGCGAAGAGAATCGATGCAATCGCTCCGACCTTTGCGATGACGTAGTCGATTCCGGTCAACGGCCGCGCGAACATCAGCGGCAGGACGCGTTGTCGACGATCGGGACACACGACGTCGGGGGCAACCAGTGCGACGAACAGCAGCAGCGCCGAAGACACTCCGACGTAGTCGCGATACGTGATGATCTCGAGCCTGTCGACGAGCCGATCGCGCGTCACGTAACCGATGCCGACATTGACGATCGCCGGGATCGTCACGACGCCGAGCAGCACGAACGGCGCAAACTTCTGACGCCACGATCTGCGAATACCGAGTGCTCGACGAATCGAGGCCTTGTAGAGCGCGAACGTCGCTGCGCCACGAAGGCCGCGTGGCCCGTCATACGGACGGTACCCGCGGTCGTAGACCGCGCCGTGGTCACCCGTGATCGTGCTCATGCTGACGTTCCGGCGAGGCGGAGGAAGACCTCATCGAGCGATGTCAGCCGCGTGGTGAGACGATACAGCGGTAGTGCGAGGTCGGCGATGACGTCGCGAAGCTTGTCCATCTCGTGCTCGCCTTCAATCGTGACCTCGACGAGTCCGTCGGCCGACACGGCCGCGGGTAGCCCGACTGTCGAGAGCGTGGCGACCAGTTCGGCGCTGCGTGGGCCGACGTCGACAGTGACGAACCCGGTTCGTTCGAGCAACGAGTCGGTTGCACCCGACACGACGAGCCTCCCGGAATCGATCATCACGACGTGATGGCAGACCTGCTGCACGTCGTCGAGGAGATGTGTGGCCATCAACACCGAGATGCCGAAGGAGCCGAGGCGAGCGACGAGGGCCAGCATCTCTTCTCGGCCGAGTGGATCGAGGCCAGCGGTCGGCTCGTCGAGCAGCACCAGCTCAGGATCGCCGACGAGCGCTTGGGCGAGCTTGGTGCGCTGCCGCATCCCCGTGGAGAACCCGCTGATCGGGCGGAACCTTGCCTCGTCGAGTCCGACGAGGTCGAGGATGTCGGACGCGCGCTGTCGCGCGGCGCGTGCAGGGAGGCCGCTGAGCTCACCAAACGTGGAAACCACATCGGCGGCGGTCTGGTCGAGCGGCAGGCAATCGTGCTCTGGCATGTAACCCAGCCGGGAGCGCACGGAGATGGGATCTTTGGCGACGTCGATGCCACAGACCTCGATGCGGCCCTCCGTCGGCCGGGAGATGCCCAGCAGCAGGCGAAACAGGGTTGTCTTGCCAGCGCCGTTGGCGCCGACGAGTCCGACGAGCCCCCGTGGAAGATCGATAGTCAACGAATCAAGCGCCGTGACCCCCGGGTATTGCTTGGTGAGTCCGTCGAGGCGGAGGAGGGGTGTGGCTTCCACGAAGTTGCGAGTTTGTCACGTCAGGAGGCAACCCGACGTGCAGAGCATCATTCAGAGCGAGCGTCCAGGGAATTCTGCGCGTCACGACGAAGGTACAGTCCAAGTCGCTCGACCAAGGGGGTCACGATGACCGGCATGGCGCACGCGATCGGGGCGACCGACACGCCCCTGTTGGAGGAGACGATCGGTTCTGCCTTCGATCGGACAGTCGCGGCGTACCCCGACCACGAGGCACTGGTCGTGCCGTTCCAGAATGTCCGCCTGACGTACCGTCAGCTCGCCGAAGAGGTCGATCGGCTCGCCCGCGGCCTGCTGAGCCTGGGCCTCGATAGGGGCGATCGAGTTGCCATGTGGAGTGCCAACAACGCTGAGTGGGTCTTCATCCAGTTTGCGGCGGCGAAGGTGGGGGCGATCCTGGTGAACATCAACCCGGCGTACCAGACCGAGGAGGTGAGGTTCGCACTCTCCCAGTCCGGTTGCCGTGTGCTGGTCTCAGCCACCGGTTTCAAGACCAGCGACTACGTGCGGATGATCGCAGAAGTCCGCCCATCGCTCCCCGAGCTTCAGCACGTCGTGCTGCTCGACACTCCCGATTGGGGCGCGTTGCTGGCGGCCGGCGAACAGGTCGAAGACGAAGCGCTCTCGGCTCGGAGTGCGTCCTTGACCAACAACGAGCCGATCAACATCCAGTACACGAGTGGCACGACCGGCTTCCCGAAGGGTGCGACACTCAGTCACCGCAACCTGTTGAACAACGGTTACTTCCTCGGCGAAGGATTCCGCTACACCAACGCCGACCGGGTGTGCATCCCTGTTCCCTTCTACCACTGCTTTGGGATGGTCATCGGCAACCTGGCCAACCTCGCCCACGCCACGACGACCGTGCTGCCCGCTCCGTCGTTCGATCCGCTCGCGACGCTGCAGGCGCTGGAGGCCGAGCGTTGCACGAGTGTGCTGGGCGTGCCGACGATGTTCATCGCCATGCTCGCCCACCCCGATTTTCACGCGTTCGATCTGTCGTCGCTGCGAACGGGGATGATGGCCGGCTCTCCGTGCCCGGTCGAGGTGATGAAGCAATGCGTCGATGAGATGCACATGAGCCAAGTGACCATCGGCTACGGCATGACCGAAACGTCTCCTGTTTCGACCCAGACGTCGCCCGAGGATCCACTCGACAAGCGAGTCGGCACAGTCGGTCGAGTGCTCCCTCACCTGGAGGTGAAGGTTGTCCACCCCGCGACGGGCGAGACGCTTGGTCTCAACGAACCCGGGGAGTTCTGCACGAAGGGTTACTCGGTGATGACCGGTTACTGGAGCGAGCCTGAGAAGACCGCTGAGGCCATCGACTCCGATGGCTGGATGCATTCCGGCGACATCGCGGTGATGGACGACGATCACTACGTCAGCATCGTCGGGCGGATCAAGGACATGATCATCCGCGGCGGCGAGAACGTCTACCCGCGCGAGGTCGAGGAGTTCCTGTACACGCACCCCGACATCGTCGACGTGCAGGTGGTCGGCGTGCCGGACGCGAAATACGGCGAGGAGCTCGTTGCCTGGGTCCGCCTGCGCGAAGGGGTCACTATGACCCGCGACGACCTTGCCGCGTACTGCGCGGGCCGCATCTCCCACTTCAAGATTCCCCGATACCTGCACGTCACCAACGAGTTCCCCATGACGGTCACGGGGAAGGTACAGAAGTACCGCATGCGCGAGATGTCGATCGAGCTGCTGTCAGGCGGCTGAGCTGTTTGGAAGTAGCGCCAGCTCGGGGCGAGCCTGCAGAAAATCAGTGACCAGGTCATAGCCATCGCTGACCAGTTGTGCGCTGTGGCTGAAGTCGTACATCCCGATGCCGTGCGTATCGGGTGCTGGCAGACGGATCACGCTGGGATGTTCGTGCGTCGGCGTGAGGATCTCACGGGCGACCGCGATCGACGACGTCAGCACGCCAAGCGCGGAGAGGTCCGTCGGAAGCTGATGCTTGGTACCAGCCCGGCAATCGAACGCGAAGATCGCGGCCGCACCCAGGTCGCGTGCACGTTGAATCGGAAGGTTCACCGCGACTCCACCGTCGACGTGCCGACTGCCGTCGATGACCACCGGTCGGAAGACACCGGGCAATGATGCGGATGCAACGAGGACGTCGCGAGGGTTGCCGGATGAGTGAAAGTCGAAGCGTGCCTTGTCGATGTTGACCGTGCCGGCCTCGAACGGCACCGATAGCTGCGACAAGTCGTCGAGCGGAAGGAAGCGCTTGACGAGATCGAGAAGACCATCTGATCGGTACAGGTGGGGATGGCGGCGCACCACATGCCAGGCACGCTCGATGCGCGATCCGCGGAAGATGTCGGCGGTTTGCAGGCCGCGCCAGATCGTTGCCAGTTGCTCGGCCATGGCGACCGTCGGTTGATGGGCGATCGCCGCGCCGTTCAGCGCGCCCGCGGAAACACCGATGACGAGGTCGGGTGTGATTCCCGCCTCGAAGAGGGCGAGAAGCTGGCCGGACTGCATGGCGCCGAGCGACCCGCCGCCCGACAGCACGAACGCGATCCGCGGACCGGCGTGGGGGCCGCTCTCAGATCGTGGCCTGTGCCAACGCATTGTTCCGCTTCTCCATGCCCCATCATCGGATGTCGCATCTTGTGACTTGAGCCATGCGACCGAAGATGGGTTCTATGGACCATCAGTGCGTCTTCGGCAGTGATTTCAACAATGTCTATTCGGTGGCTTCGAGCTCGGTGAGGCGTCGGTGGAGGAAACGTCGGTCGCTGTCGTTGCAGGGACATTCGAGCGCACGTCGGTACGAATCGATTGCCGCGGTGGTTTCGCCGAGGCGGCGTTGGAAGTCGGCACGGGTCGACCAGTAGAGATGCCAGCGCTCTGCTGCGCTTCCGACCAGGTCGGCAAGCATCGCCAGACCCGCGGCGGGACCGGCGACTTCGGCCACGGCGACTGCGCGATTGACCCTTACCACCGGCGTCGGCCAGCTCGTCTCGAGCAAGCGATACAGCTCGGCGATCTGCGGCCAATCGGTGTCGGCATACGTGGGGGCGGATCCGTGCAGGCATGCAATGGCCGCCTGCATCTGGTACGCGCCGGGTCGGCCGCGTCGCAGCACCGACTCGACGAGAGCGGATGCCTCGGTGATCGCCGCCATGTTCCAGAGCGAACGATCCTGATCAGCCAGCAGCACGATGTTCCCTGCGTCATCGGAACGTGCGAGGCGCCGAGCATCCGTCGCCAATGTCAACGCGAGCAAGCCAATGCACTCCGCTTCGTCGGGCATCAATTCGACGAGCACACGTGCGAGGCGGATGGCCTCGTCGGAAAGATCGAGGCGCGCATCGAGTTCACCGAACGGGGCGTGGTGACCGGCAGTGAACACGGCGTAAACGGTCGTAAGGACCGGACGAAGGCGATCCGGCAGTTCGTGCGGTTCGGGCACACGGTAGGGGATGCGGGCCTTGGCGATCTTGGCCTTCGCGCGACTGATGCGCTGACCGATCGTTGCGTCGGGCACGAGAAACACGCGGGCGATGTCGACGGTCGACAGCCCACAGATCGTGCGCAGCGCCAGCACGACCTGCGACTCCGGTGACAGCGCCGGGTGGCAACAGGTGAACAGCAGGCGCAACCGGTCATCACGACTGGCGGTGGCGGTGTCGGCGTCGGCAACATTCGCGCCGTCGTCCATACCCGATCCTTCGGTGAGAAGCCGAAACGCTTCCTCTTCCTTCGGCGCCCGGCGCGCCTCGCGTCGAAGCCGATCGAGTGCCTTGTTGCGGGCCACGGTCGTGAGCCAGGCACCGGGCTTGTCGGGCGCACCGTCGCGGCGCCACGCATCGGCGGCAACGACCACTGCATCGTGCAGCGCGTCCTCCGCTCGGTCGATGTCGCCAGTCAGGCGAATGAGGGTGGCCAGGACCTGGCCACCCTCGATACGGATGATCTCGTCGAGTGGATCGATCAGCTCTGGTCGCCGAAGTCGATGACGGGTCGCACCTCGACCCTGCCGTGCCACGCGCCCGGGATCTGCGCAGCCCAAGTGATCGCCTCGTCGAGATCTTTGCAGTCGAGCAGGTAGAACCCGCCAAGGGCTTCCTTCGTCTCGGCGAATGGGCCGTCGGTGGTGACTACGTCGCCACCCTTCGCGCCGCCTGTGACCTGAACAGTGGTGGCCGTGATGGTCGGCTGCAGTGCCTCGCCGCCGCCGATCACGCCGGCTGCGCCACCGGCCTCGCCGAAGTGGAGATACTCGTCCATGATCTTGCCCCACAGTTGGGGGTCGGGCTCGCCGGTCGGCTCTGCGCCGTAGATGAGAGCTGCATACCTGGGCATGTGCTGTTCCTTTCAGTGGGACCCTCGCGGGATGGTTGTACCGCACCGACGAACCGACCCGTTCGATTTCGACGCGTTCCGCACGAATTCTTTCACGATCAACCGACAGCCACTGCTCGTGGTCCGTCGCTGAAATAACGGGGTGGGTTAGAGCTGGAGCATGCCGGTGATGGTGGTGCCACGTTGGAGTGTTCTGATCGACGATCGGCCTATGAAATCCCCCTGACCGGGGTGAAGGATCCACGAGCCGCCGGTCCTGTCTGAGCCTTAGGATCGGCGGATGACCAACGGGTACTCGATTCAGCCATTGACTGTTCATACGTGGGACGCGTTTGCCGGTCTGGTGGAGCGGCACAACGGGATCTTCGGTGGGTGCTGGTGTACCTACTTCCACCCCGATTGTGCCGAACGGGAGCCGGGTTACGAGGGCAGCCGCGCACTGAAGAAACGGCTGGTCGAGGCCGGACAGGCTCATGCGGCGCTGGTGATGATTGGCGATGAGGCGATCGCATGGGCACAGTACGGCACCCCAGATGAGCTGCCGAACATCCATCACCGCAAGCAGTATCTCGCCGAGGCTGACGTCACGCCCGACTACCGCATCACCTGCATCTTCGTCGACAAGCGTTACCGCAGGCAGGACTACGCCAAGGTGGCTCTCGCCGGTGCGCTCGATCAGATTGCCGAGCAGGGTGGCGGGGTGGTCGAGGGGTACCCGCACGAGATCGGTGAGAAGAGGATGAGCAACTCGTTCGTCTACAACGGAACACGCACGATGTACGAGCAAGCCGGCTTCGAGTTCGTCCGCTCCAAGGGGATGAAGAACACCGTCATGCGCCGCGCGATCCAACCTGCCTGAACCTGCCCAACTGCCGTCACGCCCCACTCACGATCACCAATTCGTTGCCTCCGGGTGAGCGACTCGCCAGCGATCCTTCAATGCATCAAGCAGCCGGCCACCGGCTCCGACGGTCGTGGTGAGTCGCGTCTGCGCGAGGTCCGAGGGCACAGCGAGCGTTCAGTCGCGACGAGACATTGATGGGATTTGCCTTTCCGAAAGAGGAATGGGCATCGCTGGTCGCCGCGGAGCCGCACAAGTTCATGCTGTCGAAGGCAGGTGATATGCGCTACAACTGGGTCGTGGTTCACCTTGCCCAAATCGATCACGACGAGATGGTCGAGATCGTCGTCGAGGCGTGGCGCATGGTGGTACCGAAGAAGGTCTACAACGCATACGACCGCTGGGAGCCCAACACATGACTGGCGTACTGAGTGCCGAGGTTCTCACCGGCGAGACCGTCGAGTTGCTGCAAGAGATGATCCGCAACCGTTGTGTCAACGACGGGACCGCGGAGTCGGGGTTCGAGACTCGCAATGCGGATCTGCTGCGATCGTTTCTCGGTTCGAGCGGACTCGACATGCAGCACTTCGAGCCGACTCCGGGTCGAGGCTCGCTCGTCGCCCGCATCGAGGGAAGCGACCCGACGGCGCCCAGCCTGTGCTTGATGGGCCACACCGATGTGGTGCCGGTCAACGAGAGCGGATGGTCACGCGATCCGTTCGGTGGCGAGCTGGTCGATGGCGAGGTGTGGGGTCGGGGAGCCGTCGACATGTTGAACCTCACCGCCTCGATGGCTGTCGCCGTCCGGCATCTGGCCATCACCGGGTTCCGCCCTCGTGGCGACCTGATCTACTTTGCAGTCGCCGACGAGGAGTCGGGCAGTGCACACGGAATGCAGTGGATGGCCGATCACGAGCCCGACGCGATTCGCGCCGACTTCGTGTTGACCGAGAACGGCGGCCTGCACAGCGGCCCGAAGGATCATCCATTCATCTCGGTGAACGTCGGCGAGAAAGGCGTTGCATGGCGGCGGCTTCGTGTGCGCGGCACACCCGGTCACGGCTCGGCGCCCTACAAGGCCGACAACGCGCTGGTGACCGCCGCAGCCGTCATCCAACGCATCGGCGACTATCGGCCGCGGCCACGGTTCCACGAATTGTGGACCACCAAGGTCGAAACGCTCGGCGTCGACGACGAGACCAAGCGGAGCTTGCTCGACGAGGAGCGCATCGACGCGTTCCTCGACTCACTGCCCGAGCAGAGTTCGGGCGCGCACCTTCACTCCTGCACGCACACAACATTCTCGTGCAACACGATTGGCGGCGGCGGACCGTCGCGGATGAAGACCAACGTGATCCCCGACAGCGTCGAGATCGGTGTCGACATCCGAACCTTGCCAGGTGAGCATCACGACGATGTCACGGCGCATCTCAAAGCTGCGCTCGGCGATCTCTACAACAAGGTCGACGTCGAAGTGATCATGGACGATCCGGCATCGATCAGTCGCGTCGACAGCGCGTTGTGGGACAGCCTCGAACGTTCACTGGCGAAGCCGTTCCCAACGGCACGGCCGACACCGCAGCTGATCGTCGGTTTCACCGATGCCCGTATTTACCGCAACATGGGTGCGATCGCTTACGGCGCAGGGCTGTTCAGCCCCGATATCGAACCCGCCGACTTCGGACGACGCTTCCACGGCAACGACGAGCGGATCGACGTCGACTCTCTGCGGCTCAGCACGCAGCTGTGGCTCGATGTCGCACACGATCTGCTTGGGTGAACAAACGCTCATCCAATCGCACCCACGCCGCTGTGTCGGTGGGCAGCGGCCCATCCAGTGGCTCGCTCGACGCCAACACCTCGCCGCCCGGAAGGTCGAGCGCCTCTTCGCCGAAGTTGACGATGCACGCGAACCGGTCGCCGCGCATGAAAGCCAGCACATCCCCACCAAGGTCGAGCCAGGTGAGTTCGTCGGCATGCAATGCGGGAAGGTCGCGACGAAGGTGCAGCGCGTTGCGGTACAGCCACAGCATCGAACTGTGATCCGCCTCCTCCGCCTCGACCGATAGCTCGCCCCAGTCGCCCGGTTGGGGTAACCACGAGTCGCCGGTGCTGAAGCCGAACGACGATCCGGTACGTGTCCACGGCACCGGCACGCGGCACCCGTCGCGGCCGCGTCGCGTGTGGCCCGACCGTTCCCAGACGGGGTCTGCGAGCATCGATTCCGGAATATCGTCGACCTGTGGCAGGCCGAGCTCCTCGCCCTGATACATGTACACAAGGCCGGGCAGCGCAAGCTCCATCAGGATTGCTGCTCGCGCGCGGCGTGTGCCCAGGGGTACGTCCACGGGCTCGTCGGGGCGGCCGTGCAACGGATGCGCCGTCGCTACACGCCCATATCGACTGACATGTCGATCGATGTCGTGGTTGCTCAAGACCCAGGTGACCGGCGCGCCGACCGTGCGATGCGCGGCGAGCGAACTGGTGATTGCTGTGCGCAGTTCGGATACATCCCATTTGCAACGTGTGGTGTGGAAGTCGAACGCGGTGTGCAGGCAGTCCGGCGTGAGGTACTCGGCAAGTCGAGCTACCGACGACACCCAGGCCTCGGCGACGAACACGCGTGGCGGGTCGTACGAATCTGCGACCTCACGCCACGCGCGATAGATGTCGGGTACATCCGACTGGTCCCAATGCGGATGGCCGGGCATGGGTGGGTCGCCGAGCCGGGGCTTGACTTGCGGGCCGATGTCCGGCAGTCCTTTTGCCTTGAGCAAGCCATGGGCGACGTCGATGCGAAACCCGTCGGCGCCAGCGTCGAACCAGAATCGCAAGATGTCGAGGAACTCGTCGCGCACCTCCTCGTTGTCCCAGTTGAGGTCGGGCTGCCTCACGTCGAAGAGGTGCAGGTACCACTCGCCGTCCGGCTCGTCGAGGCGCGTCCAGGCCGTGCCGCCGAACTCCGAGACCCAGTCGTTGGGCGGTTCATCGCCGTGCACGCTCTTGCCCGGTCGGAAGTGGTAGCGAGCGCGTTCGGGCGATCCGGGAGGCGACGCCAGCGCGGCCTGGAACCAGACATGCTCGTCGGACGTGTGATTGGGCACGATGTCGAGCAATACCCGCAGGCCGGCAGCGTGGGCTTCCGCGATCAACGCCTTGCCCTCCTCGAGCGAGCCGAACTCTGGCTCGACGTCTCGATAGTCGGCGACGTCGTACCCCGCATCTGCTTGCGGCGACGGATACCACGGATTGATCCACAGCGCGTCGACTCCGAGGGAGGCGATGTACGCCAACTTCGAGCGGATGCCGTTGACATCGCCCATCCCGTCACCGTTCGAATCGGCGAACGAGCGGATGTAGATCTGGTAAGTGACGGCCGAGCGCCACCAGTCGGAGTCGTTGAGGGGCTGGTCCGTCACAGTGGCCACAATAAGGGGTCGCGCCGGCTGCTGGTCAGATTGGTAGGTCGTCGAGTGGAAGTCTCGGGCCGCCACGAGTGGGCCGTACTTGCGTCGGGCGGCTCCTGCCGACGTACCACAGGTGACCCGCCGACGAGTTGGAGCCGTTCGAGCACCGACTCGGTCTGGCGTCGGTGGCGCCTATCCGCTCTGGCCTTCAGGTAGAGCTACGTTTCTGGCATGGCTGAAACAGTTTCTTTCCCCAGCAATGGCGCTGAAGCCTCCGGTTATCTCGTCAGGCCAGAAGGCGGCTCTGGACCGGGGGTGCTCGTGATCCAGGAGTGGTGGGGCCTCGACTCGGGGATCAAGGAGATGGCATCGCGACTTGCTGCTGCCGGTTTCGTTGCGCTCGCGCCCGACCTCTATCACGGTGACCTCGCCCAGCACCACGAGATGGACAAGGCCGCCCAGTTGATGCAGTCGATGCCGCCCGATCGTGCGGCGCGAGACATGAGCGGCGCAATCGACTACCTGGCGAATCTCGACGGTGTCACCGGCAACGGCATCGGTGTCGTCGGGTTCTGCATGGGCGGGATGCTGTCGTTCCTGATTGCCGCGGGCCGCCCCGACAAGGTCGTCGCTGTGGTGCCGTTCTATGGGTTTCCGCAGGGCGATTCGGAACCTGATTGGACGAACATGACGGCGATCATTCGCGGCCACGTGGCTGAGAACGACGACTTCTTCACACCCGGAGGGGCAGCTGCATTGGAGGCCAGGTTGCAGGGGATGGGCAAAGACGTCACGTTGACGCTTCATCCCGGAACCGGCCACGCGTTCATGGGCCCGCACAACGCCTTCGGCACGTTGAACGAGGAAGTCGCTTCGGAGATCTGGCCGCAGGTGATCGGCTTCTTGCACGAACAACTCGATTGATCAGTCGCTGGTTCATAGTCAGAATTCACCGCGACGCACACCCGCAGGGCAGTACTGGATCGTGTCAGGCTCTTGAGACGTAGCGCCAGATCTCGGTGAAGTCGCTTCCCCGAAAGGCGGCGTCGCAAGCACGCCATGTTTCGGCAACCGCCGCGCCCACGACATGCGCGGTGTCGGCTTCGGCGGCGCCGTTGACGAACAGGCCCACGTCCTTTGTCATGTGAGCGGTGGAGAATCCCGCGTCGTAGCTACCGGTGAGGATGCGGTTGGGAAACTTGTCGGTCGTTGCCGAATTGCGCCCGGTGGAGACATTGAGCACGTCGATCATCGTCTGCCTGTCGAGGCCGTGGGCAACGCCGAACGCCACAGCCTCAGAGGTTGCAGCCAGAGCGGTGGCCGACAGGAAGTTGTTGGCCAGTTTCATTGCCTGACCCATGCCCGCGCTTTCCCCGACGTGAAAGACGTTGCCGGTGAACGATTCCAGCAACGCGCGGTTCGCTTCGAGAATGCGCAATGGTCCACCAAACATCAACGAGATCGTCGCTGTCCGAGCGCCGGCAGCACCACCCGACACCGGGCCGTCGCAGTACGTGATGCCTGCCGGTTCGAGCAAGGCGGCAGCCTGCGTTGCCGCCTTGGGACCGATCGTCGACAGATCGATCAGCGTCTCGACGGCGGTGTGTTTTGCGGTCAGGATGTCGTTCGCGACCGCCAGCGTCGCTGCTCCGTCAGGCACGCTGATCAGCACGATCGAACACCGTGCGGCCAGATCCGCGATCGATGCTGCGGCGATGGCGCCATCGGGCAACCTGTCCGCGGTGCCGGCCATGTCGAAGCACACGAGACCCGGTGTGGCGTCTGCGAC
Organism: Ilumatobacteraceae bacterium; assembly: GCA_040006755.1. Classification (GTDB taxonomy): domain Bacteria; phylum Actinomycetota; class Acidimicrobiia; order Acidimicrobiales; family Ilumatobacteraceae; genus JAENVT01. Next base: position 13,191 of record JBDTWJ010000042.1, read on the forward strand.
GTTGGCAGCCATCGGGCCGCCCATCTTGCCGAGGCCGATGAAACCGACGATCGTCATTGCGCGCCGGTGGGAATGTCGGGCATCGGCTTGTCGCTGGCCGGTGGCACGACCCCCTCTGCATCGAGCACTTCGTGAGCCAAACGGAACGCTTCCACGCCTGCCGGCACGCCGGCGTAGACCATCACCTGGATCAACGTGTCGCGCAGCTCGTCGAGCGAGCAGCCGTTGCGGAGCGCGCCGCGGAAGTGCAACTTGAACTCGTGGCCGCGGTTGAGTGCGGCGAGGATGCACAGGTTGTTGAGGCTTCGCTGCTGATCGCTGAGTGCTGTGCGGCCCCAGACGCCTCCCCAGCAGTACTCCGTGACGATCTCTTGCATGTCTCGATTGAAGCTGTCGGCCGTGGAGAAAGCCTTGGTGACGAACTCTGGTCCGAGCACTCGCGAACGGGCGTCGATGCCGGTCTGAAACAGTGAATCATCCATGTTCGGTACCCTACGTCGATGCCGCAACCAGCGACCTACGAGGTCTTCGCGGTCAAGTACGCCGAGCGTGATGCGCGTCGACCGGAGCACTTCGTCGGTGGTGATCCCCACGATGTTCCGATGCCGATGGACTACTTCGTGTGGGCCGTCGTCGGTCCGGACGCAACCTTCGTCGTCGATACCGGCTTCGACACGCTCGATGCACAGTCCCGCAATCGACGACTGCTGCGCACCGCGGCAGACGGACTCGCATTGATCGGAGTCGACGCTGCTGCGGCCCCCACCGTCGTGCTCACCCACCTGCACTACGACCACGTCGGCGGATTCGATCAGTTCCCCAATGCGCGGTTTCATGTCCAGGATCGCGAAATGGCATTCGCGACCGGGCGGCACATGACCAACAGCGTGTACAGCCACGCGTTCACCTCGCGCCATGTCGCCGAGATGGTGATGTACGTGCATGCGAAGCGTGTCGAGTTCCACGACGGGGACCACGAACTCGCTCCAGGCGTCTCGCTGCATCACATCGGAGGGCACACCGATGGTTTGCAGGCCGTGAAGGTCAACACGGCCGCAGGGTGGTTGGTCCTGGCCTCAGACGCGAGTCACTACTACGAGAACATGGAAGCGACACGGCCGTTCCCGATCGTGTTCGACGTCCCGGCAATGATTGCGGGCTACGACCGTCTCCGATCGCTCGCAGGGCCGGGCGCGGAGTGATCGTGCCCGGGCACGATCCCATGGTGTTCGAACGCCACCCACCGGCAGACCCATCGCTCTCGGGGGTCGCGATACGGCTTGGTTAGTCTGGAACGATGCGTCTCGGAGCGATGATGTTTCCTACCGACCTCGGAATTCAGCCTGTCGAGTTGGCCCGCGAGGCCGAGGCTCGTGGGTTCGATTCGCTGTGGTTTCCCGAGCATTCACACATCCCCACCAGTCGTCGTACGCCGTGGGGTGGCAGAGAGGGTGCCCCGCCCCTACCCGAGGAGTACTGGCGCACGCACGATCAGTTCCTGGCTCTCACTGCCGCGGCGGTCGCCACCACGACACTGCGGCTCGGCACTGGAATCACGCTCGTCGCTCAGCGTGACCCCGTGTGGCTCGCCAAGGAGGTGGCGTCGCTCGATTTCATATCCGCCGGTCGGTTCCTGTTCGGCATCGGCTTCGGCTGGAACCACGAGGAGATGGAGTCGCACGGCGTCGACATCGCTCACCGACGCGCCGTGGTGCGCGAGAAGGTGCTGGCGTGCAAGGCCCTCTGGACGCAAGAAGAGGCAGAGTTCCACGGCACATACGTCAACATCGAGCCATCGTGGTCGTGGCCGAAGCCCGTCCAGTTCCCGAATCCGCCGATCTACGTCGGAGCGTCACCGACGGACCTCCACTTCCGACACATCGTGGAGTACGGCGACGTGTGGATGCCGATCGAGGGTCGCTGGGAGATCACCGAGCAGTGGCAGAAGCTACTGCAGGTGGCCGAGGATGCCGGTCGCGATCCCGAATCGCTCAGCCTCGGGATCTACGCCGCCAAGCCCGACGCCGCGCACCTAGCGAAGTTGCGCGACGCGGGTGCCACCTTGGCCACGCTCTATCTGCCTGCTCTCGACAGGGATGCCGCGTTGAAGACGATGGACGCGTTCGCGCCGCTGGTCGAGGAGTTCAACACTCCGGCGAAAACCTGAGGGATCTCTGTACATGGCACGCGGCTGATGACTCGAGGCGGCACTCCGGCGATCGTCGCGCTCAACGCCGCACAGGTGCAGTTCGATGTCCACGAGTTTGCCGCCGACGCCGGCGGACGTCACTACGGTGAGGCAGCTGCGTGGGCGCTTGGCGTCGATCTCGAGAGGGTCTTCAAGACGTTGATCGCAACCGTCGACGATCGTGAGCACGTCGTGGGCATCGTGCCCGTCAGTGGACAGCTGTCGCTGAAAGAGCTCGCCGCCGCGGTGCACGGAAAGCGTGCCGAGATGTGCCTACCCGAGACGGCTCAGCGGATCACCGGCTACGTGGTCGGTGGGATCAGCCCGTTCGGCCAGAAGAAGCCGCTGCCCGTGGTGATCGATGAAAGCTGTGTGCTGTTCGATTCGATCTTCGTGAGTGGTGGCCGTCGCGGCCTCGACATCGAGATCGCGCCGTACGACCTCATCTCGGTGCTGGGCGCGGTCACCGCACCCATCGGCATTAGTTCCGCTTGACGCGGCCTCGCAGAGCAGCGAACGCGAGGCTGAACGACACCGCGCCGACGCCTGCGGTTGCCAGCAATGCACGTCCGATCGGCGCCCACCTCCAGCCGTCCTGCAGCACGGCTCGCATCCCTTCCAGAAAATACGTCGTGGGATTGAACCTCGTGGCTGTCGCCAGCCATCCGGTCATGCTCTCGCGCGGTAGATACGCAGTCGTCAAGAACGCGAACGGGAAGAACAGCAGGAACGCGTTGTTGACGGCGGTTGGGTTGCCCGTTCGCAGAGCGATCGAATAGGGGAAGCCGGTGAAAGCGAGACCCCACAGCCCGGCCATCAGCACGAAGGCGACGACTCCGAGCAGCCCGGTGGCCGAGTGGATCCCGATTGCCAGTCCCAACAGAGCGACCGGCGTCGCGAGGGCGATGATCAGCACGACGTCGGCACTCATCAACCCGAGAAGCAATGTGACGCGGCTGACGGGCGTCAGCAGCAACCGATCGAAGTAGCCGTTCTGGATGTCGAGAACCAGGGAGTTGGCGCGGCTGACTCCTGTTACGGCAAAGACCACGGCGACAGGGAGTTGGAACGCCTTGTAGTCGAATCCCGCCGGAAAGCTGCCCTCGACGAACTTCTGCAGTGCGCCGACGTTGACCACGAAGAAGAAGACTGGAATGACGAGTGCCGGCAAGAAGGCCTCAGGGTCACGCCAGGTCAGACGGATGGCCCGCAGTGAGACACTTCTCAGGTCTTCGAAGAAGCGGGCGCTTCGCGGTGCGACTCGACGGGACAGCTCGTTCACGATGCCTCGACGGCGACGCGGTCGTCGCGTTCGCGTCCCATGCGCGCCCCGGTGACGTGCAGGAAGACATCGTCGAGTGTCGGCGTTCGCAACGTCACGCCCTCGACGGTGATGCCGGCCTCCGCCAGCGCAACCGCCACAGGGCTGATGGCCTTGGCTCCATTGCTGACCGAGACCACCACTTCGTCGCCGGCCACATCGACGGGGCCGAGGCCGGGGAGCGACGACAGGATCTGTTTGATTCGCTCGGCGTCACCCGGCTGCGCCTTGGCGATGATGACATCGGACCCCACGGAGCGCTTCAGCTCGGCTGGTGTGCCCTCGGCAACGATCCTGCCTCGAGAGATGATGCCAACTCGATCCGCCAACGCATCCGCCTCCTCGAGATATTGGGTGGTGAGGAAGACCGTCATTCCTCGTTGCTCGTTCAGTCGACGGACCTCGGCCCACACCGCGGCTCGGCTGGAGGGATCGAGGCCCGTCGTCGGCTCGTCGAGGAACAACACCTCGGGCTCGTGAACCAGAGCAACCGCGAGATCGAGCCGTCGCTTCATCCCGCTGGAGTACGTGCCGATGCGGCGATCGATCGCGTCACCGATGTCGACGAGCACCAACAATTCTCCCACGCGTCCGCGTCGCTCGGCGGCTGTCAGTCCATAGAGCCGGCCCTGCAGGTCGAGTAGCTCGCGGCCGGTCTGCTTCGGATCGAGTGCAGCTTCTTGCAGGGCGACACCGATGCGCAGGCGTACCGTCTCGGCTTCTTTGCCGACGTCGAATCCCGCAACCATTGCCGTCCCGGACGACGGCAGCAGCAGTGTGGTGAGCATCCGCACCGTTGTGCTCTTGCCCGCACCGTTCGGACCGAGGAATCCGTAGATCTCGCCGGCCGCAACGTCGAGATCGATGCCGTCGACCGCGATGGTGTCGCCGAAGCGACGTGTGAGGGTTCGTGTCTGCAGCGCGGCGGTCACATCCGGACGCTACCGGCTGCGCCGCGACCGCAAGAGGGCCTCGATCAACGCCACCCTGGTTCGCGCCGACGGGTGCGTAGCGGCCAATCGATCGCGCAAACTGGTCGGGCGTTCGGCTCGCCGTTCGTTGATGACACGCCGTAGAGCGCTGGCCAACGGTCGACCGAATCCCATGGTCACCGCGCGCCGATCGGCCTGGAGCTCGGCGTTGCGCCCAACGACGTTGGCGATCGCATTGCTCAGCAGCAGCCCGCTGAGGAACATCCACGAAATGGCCATGAGCATTGTGCTTGCCAACTGACCCAGCACCGTCAGTGCCGAGGAACGGCGCGCAAACGTTCGCGTCGCCGCCGTCGCAACGTTTTGCAGGAAGAACCCGATTCGAGCGAGAACGAACACCGGGATGCTGAGCCAGTGCCCGATCGTCAGGGCGACGGTATGCGATCCCAGGTGATGACTGAGCTCGTGGGCCAGCACACCGCTCAACTCGTCGCGAGGCAGCGTGTCGATGGCGTACGACGTCACCACCACCAAGTGTCCTCCACAGGCAAAGGCGTTCAGTTCGTCGATGGGCAGCACGGCGATCACGAACCGTCGTGTCGGTAGACGATTGGCCTGCAATACCGATCGCCATGCGATGTCGAGCGTGGCCCGCTCGCGCCGCGTCGGCCGTCGGGCCCCCAGAAGGGGGGCGAGGACGACCACTTGCACGGGGCGCAGGAACAGCAGGAGCACCGCGGCGAGATACCCGAGCGCGAGCGCCATGAAGGAGATATGCCAGACCACGCGTAGTGGCAGCCAGACGACCGCGAGGGCCAAGAGCCACAGCGGAATGACCGCGACGACCGGCAGGAACGCCCACAACGCGGAACTGTCGACTCGGCGACGAGTGCTGGTCACCGATGTCCCTCCCCGCATTCCACAACGATACGGGGAGGATTGGCATGGCCATCCATACACTGACTGTGGTCAACGCTCACTGTGAGCATCAGTCAAGCTTTGATCACAGTCTGCCGATATCCACGTGAGGCGCCGGCGTGGCGTCCTCAGGTCGTTTCACGTGGTCCGCGGAGGACCGAAGGGTTGGTCGATCGTTGGCGATGTCCGCGATTTCTCTGAAGGAAGGGACAGGCAACGGCAAGTCCGTTCGCGACCTTCTGGACGAAGCGCGCTCCGCCGAGGGTGATGACCTGATCCGAGCCAGAGCACTGGTGCAACAGGCGAGGGTGTTGGCACGTTCGACCGGCGATCAGCCCGGCGAGGCGGAATCGTTGTACCGACTGGCCAGTGTCACGTTCCAGCTGGGCCAACTCGATGAAGCGTTCGGGCTTGCCCTCGAATCGCGTGACCTCGCCAGGCGATGTGCCGCGCCAGTCGTCGAGGTCTGGGCACTGACCCTGGTCGGAATCGTCCACCACCAAGCTGGCAACTATTCCCAAGCACTCGAGAGCTTGCTGCAGGCGTTGGAGATCTACCGCACTACAGCCGATCTCGCCGATCTCGGCAACTTGCTGAACACGATTGCCGCGGTTCATCACAGCTTGCGAGACACCGACAGAGCGATCGTCACCTACGAGGCCGCGCTCGAGGCCAACCGCAAGAGCCCGAGGCGCGGCTTCGATGCCGTCACCCTTGCCAACATGGCGAAGGTTCGCTCGGAGCGTCAGGAAAACCTCCTCGCGGTCAGCCTGGGCGAGGCTGCACTGGAGATCGCTCGCGAGCATCTTCCCGAGCACGTCGCCGAGATCGCGGCCAACCTTGCCGAGGCCTACGCCGACCTGCACATGCTGCCCCAGGCGAACGCCCGCCTCGACGAGGCAGACGAATCGCTCGATCGAATTGCGGCGCAGCTCACACGCCCGCCGCCCACGGCACTCGTTGCGGTGCAAATCGCGCGTGGCCGGGTGTTGATCGCCAACGGCGACACAGCCGAAGCAATCACGATGCTCGAGAGGGCAGTCGGGGTTTCTCAGCAGAACGACTTCTCCGACGTGGAGCTGGTCGCTCATGGGCTGCTTGCCGAAGTGTTGAAGTCGCTCGACCGTTACGAGGAGGCGTTGCTGCATCGCGAGGCCTGCACGAACATCCACGAGCAGATCTTCAACCGCGACACGGATCTGCGCATCAAGACACTGCAGATCTCGCACGACACCCTCGCCGCCCGCGACCAAGCCGAGCTTCTCCGGGTACGCACCACGGAGTTGGAAGAGTTGGTGAACGCTCGCACGCAGGACCTCGAGGAGCAGCATTACGAGGCCTTCGAACGGCTGGCAACCATCGCCGAATACCGCGACCCTGATTCGGGCGAGCACTCGTCACGAGTTGGCGAGTTGGCCGCCGAGATAGCGCTGCAGTTGGGCGAGGATCGCGACTGGGCGGAAGAGCTTCGACTCGCCGGGCGACTGCACGATGTCGGCAAAGTGGGTGTGCCGGATTCGATCCTGCAAAAGCCGGGCTCACTGACGGCGCAGGAGTTCGAGATCATGAAGACGCACACGACCGTTGGTGCCACCGTCTTCGCCGGCAGCAGATCGACCCTCATACAACTGGCAGCCGAGGTCGCCCTCTCGCATCACGAGCGATGGGATGGCAGTGGCTATCCGTCCGGCGCATCGGGCGCCGACATCCCGCTCAGTGGACGTATCGTGGCCGTTGCCGACGTCTACGACGCCCTCGTGACTGTACATCGCTACAAGCACGCGTGGACGTCGCAAGAAGCGGTCAGTCACGTCGTCGCGGGCAGAGGCACTCAGTTCGAGCCCCGCATCGTCGATGCCCTCGTAGCGGTCATTGCCCGGCGCGGCAGTGAGTCGTCGACGTCGACCAGCGCAGACCAGTAGGCACCGCAACCCCCGGACAGGGAAGGACGAGCCCTGGCTGGTCGTACACTCGCTGAGATGTCGGCGGGCCGCACGGATCGCATCGCCACCAGGATGAGAAGCCAGAAATGGCTGAACGTCCCGTTGCGCATCGAGATGCCCGAATGCATCAACTGCGACGCCTGCCTGCGTCATTGCCCACCTCAGTTCGGGGCGATCTTCAATCACGGGCCCGACGTCATCATCATCCCGGAACTGTGCAGTGGATGCGACAAATGCCTGCCCGCCTGCCCGGTCAACTGCATCTACCCGTTCCCGGAATGGGAATCGACCAGCGTGCCCGATGACTGGTGGCAAGAACCGCTGACCGACAACGATCCCTACGTGTGAACCCCTGACCCCTGCCATAATCGATGCCATGACCGACCCGATCATTGTCAAGGCGATCATTCAGGGAGCCGATCCCTGGTCGCATGTGGGCGAACATCACCATGGTGCACTTGTGCTGCACGGCTTCACCGGTAACCCGGGCTCGATGCGCGGCGTTGCCGAAGCGCTCGCCGACGCCGGCTTCCACGTCGAGATGCCGCTGCTGCCTGGCCACGGCACATCGGTCGACGACATGTTGCCGACGCGTTGGGCTGACTGGGCGGGCGAGGCGGAGGCTGCGTATCAGCGCCTGCGGCAACGAGTCAGCGACATCGTGGTGTGCGGTCTCAGCATGGGCGGTGCTCTGGCCTTGCGAATCGCGGCCGATCATCCCGACATCGCCGGCGTGGTGTGCATCAATCCGGTGACGCAGCCGCAGGCAGCCGAGGTCATCGAGATGCTTCGCGGGATGGCCGATGGCGGAACTCCCGTGCTTCCGGGCATCGGTAGCGACATCGCCGATCCCGACGCGAAGGAGAGCGCGTACGAGGGCACACCGATCGAGGCACTGCTGTCGTTGCTGGTCGATGGCATCGAGCCACTCAGCAACGAGTATGCAGTGATGCGCGCGCCCTTGCTGTTGATGAGTTCGCCACAGGATCATGTCGTCGAACCCGCTCAGGGCGACTACTTGGCCGAACGGTACGGCGGTCCGCTCGAGCGCATCACGCTGGAGCGCAGCTACCACGTCGCAACACAGGACTACGACAAGGACTTGATATTCGAGTCGACGATCAAGTTTGCGTCCAGAGTCACTTCCTGATGACCGTCGCCGTCATCGCCAGCATTCCGAGCCCCTCCAGCGGCGCGTTGACTATCGGCCCATTGTCGATTCATGCGTACGGTTTGATGATCGCGCTCGGGGTGATCGCGGCCGTGTGGTTGCTTGGCCGCCGTCTGGAAGCCAGGGGCGAAGGCACCCGCGAGGATGCCAGCGCGATCGCGGTGTGGGCAGTGATCGCCGGTGTGATCGGATCACGCCTGTATCACGTAGTCACCGATTGGAGCACGTTCAAGGACGACCTCGTTCGGATCCCGCAGATCTGGCGTGGCGGGCTGGGAATCCCCGGTGGGATTCTGTTCGGCGCGCTCGCAGCGGTGTGGGCGTTCAGGCGACGCGGCATCCCTGCGGCGGTGGGTCTCAGCGCCGCAGCACCTTCACTTGCGCTCGCACAGGCCATCGGGCGGTGCGGCAACTGGTGGAACCAGGAACTGTTCGGCAGGCCCACCAGCCTGCCGTGGGGATTGCGCATCGACGACGACAAGATTCCAGCCGGGTATGCACCGGGCACGACGTTCCACCCGACGTTCCTCTACGAGTCACTGTGGAACGTTGCCCTGTGCATCGTTCTGCTGCGCATCGATCGCCGATTCAAACTTCGGCCTGGCCGCCTGTTCGCTATGTATGTGGTCGGATACGCCGGCGGCAGATTCTGGGTCGAAGGGTTGCGCATCGATCCCGCGCACACCGCCGGCGGGCTTCGCATCAACCAGTGGGTGGCGATCGTCTCGGGCGGCGTGGCTGTGCTGTACCTCGTGTTGGATTGGTCGCGTCATCGTGGAGATCCGGTCGATGCTGAGGATCTGGCTCCTATCGACGAGCCGGACGATGCGCCGGAGCAAGAGCCCGAAGCTGTTCGGCAAGATCTTCGGGAATCACTGGATTGAAGAACTCGCCGCAAGCAACCTCAGCCGCGGCGATGAACCTGGAGACCTCCGCCCCGCGCCACGGCGAGACGATCTCGATGTTGAACCACGACTGAGGCCACGGCTGACCGTCGGTGGGCCGCTGGTTCAACCACAACATGTACGGCAACGGCTGGTCGTAGAGCCGGTCGAGCCGATCTAGCGTGTCGACCAGCAGAGCTGCCAGTGCATCGCGGCCGTCGTCGTCGAGTGAGGGTAGATCGGGCACCTGCACCTTGGGCGCGAGCGACAGGGCGATAGGGAACGTCGACGCCGGTGGCACGCACGCCGTCCACGTCGCCGCGTCGTTGCAATCGCCGGCTTCCGAGCAGGCTACGAATCGTTCGCCACAGTCGGGCTCGGGCTGCCAACCGGCGGCCAGGAGCGACGCCGGTCGTTGTGGAACGTGGTCGTATGCGTAGATCTGCCCGTGCGGATGCGCGATGGTGGCACCGACCTGTGCCCCGCGGTTCTCGAACACCAGAACGAAGTCGACGTCGTCGCGTTTGCCGAGCGCAGTCGTGCGCTCTGCCCACAGGTCGATGACCTTGCGCACGCCGTGGACTCCGAGTGACGACAGCGTGGCGTCGTGATCCGGGGTGTACAGCACGACCTCGCACCGGTCGCCCTGCATCGCCGGCCAGCGATTGGGAAACCAATGCACCTCGTACGGATCTGGTGCTTCGAATCCGCCGACGCAGAAAGGGCATCCGGTCGACGGCAGGTTGGGGCGTGCCTGGCGAGCGCCGACCACGTGCACGACCGTGCCGAGGTATGGGTCGATCCGTCTGTCGACAGGGACTGTCATCGGTTCACACCTCGAGCCGTGCACCGCTCGCGGTGTCGAACACGTGCATCGCGGCGACATCGGGCATGAGGTGCACGGTGCTGCCAGGTTGAGACGTGTTGAGTCCGTCGGTGCGGGCGACCAGCGACACGTCGGGGTGGTCGTTGGGCGTGCAGTAGACGAAGGAGTCGGAGCCGAGCTCTTCGATGGCGACGATGGTCGCGTCGAGCCCCTCGGAGCCGATGCGAAGTGCCTCGGGCCGCACGCCGATCGTCACTTGATCGGTCGTCAGCGCACTGCGTTGGGACGGCGCGAGCGGCAACTCGAGGTTGCCGTAGGACAAGCCATCGGGCGTCGAGGTGCACTGCAACATGTTCATTGCGGGCGACCCGATGAATCCGGCGACGAAGATGTTGGCGGGGCGGATGAACAGGTCTCGGGGTGTCGCACACTGCTGCAGGATTCCGTCGCGCAACACGGCGACGCGATCACCCATCGTCATCGCCTCGACCTGGTCGTGCGTGACGTAGACGGTGGTGACGCCGAG
>JBDTWJ010000043.1:0-22843 GCA_040006755.1 Ilumatobacteraceae bacterium
GAACGACGTTGGTCACCGCTTCGGTGACGATCCGGTACGCCGCTACCTCGACCGCGGCCGGCAGTTCGACCGGCGTGCTCGGCATCGTCAAGTGAAACTCGAGGTCGTCGCCGAAGGTGCGAGTGAACTCACCGACCGCATCGAAGAGACCGAGTTGGTCGAGCGCAGTCGGCCTGAGGTCGCGGACAACGCGTTTCACCTCGATGACGAGCGCGTCGATTTCGTCGGCCACGCGGTCGAGGAGCTCGCGTGATGGCGTCAGGGTTGACGCGTGCGGCGAGCGTTCGAGCTGACGAACGGCCGTACGCAACCCGAGAGATACGCCGGTCAGTGCTGGACCCAGACCGTCATGGAGGTCGCGCCGCAAACGCCGTCGCTCCTCCTCGCGGGCCGACACGATGGAAACACTCGATCGACGCAGCTCTGCGGCCAGTCGGACCCACCCGACCGCTAGGCCGAGCGGCCCGGCCAATTCGGCGAGTACTCGCTCGTCGCGCGCCCGCAGTGACGGGCCGTGCTCCCATCCGACAACCAGCCGACCGACGACTTCGTCGCGCTGTTGCAACAGCACGACACGCTCGTATGCGGTGGCTGGACCGCTCGCCGCCTCGCGGCGCCAGCCGGCGGGAGTACGAACGTCGATCGCCACCGCGTCGAGGCGAAGCTCGCGTTGCAGGCTTGCGACGAGTGCGGGAAGCAGTTCGTCACCGGAGTCGGTGCCGACATGATCGACAACGCCGCGCACGACCTCGAGCCGGTCGTCGCGGGCGCCCCAGACGAGCTTGTCGACCGCGTCGCGAATTCGTCGCCTCGCCGGTTCGGCGAACACTGCGATGACGCCGGTCGTTGCCACGAGCAGCCACGTCGGGCCGTTACCACCAACAAGCCGGCCGAGGCCGGCGACGACGCCGGTGTACACGATGATGATCGCGCACGAGAACGCCAGCCAGCCGATGACGTCGTGCGCGAACCCATAGAGGCGCCCGGGCCGGTCGCGGAGCGCCCTGACAAGCACGGCAACGATCAACACCGGCAAGGTGGCAAGAAGCACCAGCGGACCAACCACGTCGCCGCCGGGAAAGCTCCATCCCCAGATGCCAAACCGCTCTAGCACGACAGCAAGCCACGCGGCGACGGCGCCGATGGCCAGCCAGCCGGGAAGCGGATCGTCGTCGTGCCGCGCGCCGGCCCGCCACAGAATTACGAGTCGCACGGTCGCGGCGGTCGCTGACACTGCGAGAAGCCACGTCGCCACATCGACGACATCCAACCCGGGGGAGCGCGCGCCGGCTGCGTCACCGATGGCGAGGACGGCGATGAGCGCTGCGGTCGACCACCACACCACTTCGTATCGCCGCCGCCGACCCGTGATGGCGAGTTCCCACGGGACGAGCGCGCCGAGCACGCCTGCGGCCACGGGGCGGCTCCAGGATCGGGCACTCGCGAGGTCGTCCCATCCGCTCGTGTGATCGAGGGACGCGGTGTAACCGCTGGCCTGCATCGCGACGGCGACGACGAGGAACGCGAGGCCGGCGATCATGAGGCACCACGCAAGCCTGCGCTGTCCATAACTGATCACAAGAGCCGCGCCGACCAGCGCATCGACGAACCCGACCACGAGCCAGGCGACGAGCCACCAGTTCCGGTGACCGGGCTCGAGGCCCTTGTTGGCGACTCGCAGTCCGAGGATGACACCCACTGCTGCGAGACCGGCGATCGCGGCAAGCACGGTCATCCCCAAGCTCACCACTCGGCCGGCGGAGGTCGCCGCCGTTGCCCCGTTGTCGTGCATGTGTCTCCTCCGAGCCAAGAGTACGACGGGTGGCGTACCGGACGGAAGGTACTCCTGTCCCGAGTTCTGCCCGGACGACATCCGGGACACGGGCGGGCGGCGACGTGACGGTGGCCCGTTGTGGGTGGGACGCGCCTCGGCGGACGATCGAGTCTCCAATTGCTCGAAAGGAGCACTTCCATGAACACATGCAGATTGGGTCGTGTCGGTGTTGCCGCTGCGATCCTGTCCCTCGTACCAGCGCCCGTCGCAACGGCCGACGGGAATCACGACCATGACGATCCACAGCTGATCGGTCGAGCGGTCCTGCCGGTCGAGACATACGCGCCAGGGCCGCCGTCCGGAGCCGGCGTCGTTTCACCTGGTCAGACGGAGACCGTGATCAACGGCGTTCACTTCCCGACGCCGTCGCAGCCCGTCGAAGGGTTCTCGGCGATCGTCGCCGGTCGTCATCGGGGCGAGTACCTCGCGATGCCCGACAACGGCTTCGGCGGCAAGACCAACTCGGGCGACTTCCTCATTCGCGCCTACTACCTCACGCCCGATTTCAAGACCACCAAAGGTGGGTCCGGCACCGTTGCGGTTGGCGAGTACATCCAGTTCGCCGATCCCGATGGATTGATCGGGTTTCCGATCGTGCGCGAGAACACGCCCGAGCGCTGGTTGACCGGCGGAGACATCGACCCCGAGTCGTTGCAACGTGACCGCAGCGGTGACTTGTGGGTCGGCGACGAGTTCGGTCCGTGGATCCTGCACTTCGATCGCTCGGGTCGTCTCCTGGAAGCGCCAATCAGCTTGCCCGACGGTCTGACGTCGCCGAACAACCCGCACCTAGTGGGGACGCCGGCCATTCTCAACAGCCGCGGGATCGAGGCGATGGCGATCACAAGGAATGGGCGAAACCTCATCGTCGTACTCGAGGGCGCTGTGGTCGGCGACGACCCGCTGTCGCGCCGGATCTACAAGTACCAGATCGCCAGCGGGCGATTCACCAGACTCGCCGACTATCACTCCGACGTCCCAGTTCGATTCATCGCCGATGCGCAGGCGCTCGACGATGGGCGACTCGTGTTGATCGAACGTGACGGCAGTCGGGGAGCGACGGCGGTTGCACGTCCGGTCTACGCCGTTGACCTCGCTCGGTCCGGTGGCGTGACGACCAAAACCCTCGTCGTGGAACTGGCGGCGATCCCGGATCCCGATCTGGTGTCGTTGCCAGTGCTCCACATCGGCGACGTCGGTCTCGGCAATCCGTTCCAGATGACGTGCGAGTCGATCGAGGCCGTGCACGTGGTCTCCGATTCGAAGTTGATGTTCGGCTGCGACAACAACTTCCCCAACACCGGGCGGAACCCGGCACTGGCAGACGACAGTGAGTTCATCCTGGTTCGCGCAGCATTCGAGCGTGAGGGCGGCGATCGTGAGTGGCATGAAGTGACGAACATGGACGAAGCGTGACCTGATGTCTGCCGACCTCGACATCACGAGTGTTGGTCTGGCACTCAGCTCTATATCGCCCATCGATGAAGCGGACTCGCGACGAGTCCGCTTCATCGCAATGGTGTTCGCTGCTGCAATTTGCCTGACCTACGTGTTGGTCGACCCGCCGTCGCAAGATTTCGCGAGCGGTCATTTCCGGGCCGTTCTCTCGAGTCGCGGCGCCTACCTGTGGAACAACCTGTGGTTCGGTGGCCATTCACTTCCCGGCTTCGGCGTGGTATCTCCAGTGCTCGGAGCAACGTTCGGTGTCGTGTCAGTGTCGGTGGTCTCTGTCCTCGTCGCGACGTGGTGCTTCGCTCTGGTTGTCGAACGCTGGCACAGCACAACGCCGTGGCTCCAGGATCCGGTCGTCGGTGTCGTGCTGTTCGCCTTCGGATGCGGCGTGAACCTGTGGGGTGGACGACTCACGTTCCTGCCAGCCGTGATGTTCGGTGCGTTGGCGGTGTTGTTGCTGCAGCGCCAACGTCCGTGGTCGTTGGCCGGGTGTGCGACCCTCTGTGGGCTGTCGTCGCCACTGGGAGCCCTGTCGTTGCTGGTGATCCTCGCTGCTGCATGGTTCGCTCGCTCCGCGCCGCGGCGGTTGCTCGTGATCGCCTCCGTGGCGGCCGTCGTCCCAATCGGCACGCTCATCGTCCTGTTCCCCGAGGGCGGTTGGTTCCCGTTCACGATCGGAAGTCTCCTCCTCCTGACAGCCGCCGTCGCAGGTGCTGGTTGGTGTGGCCGAGCCGTTCCCCTCGTTCGTTGGGGCGTCGTCATGTACGGCGTTGTCGTGATTGGCGCGTTCATGCTCAAGTCCCCGCTCGGCGGAAACGTCGTGCGGTTGGGCTGGCTCATCGCCGGACCGGCCGCAGCGCTCACCCTCGCGCGGCATCGTCGCACGATGGTTCCGGCCATCGTTGCCGTCAGCCTGATCTGGAACGCGGCCTACATCTCGATGGCGTTCATGCCGGCAGACCGAACGGCCAGCGCTACCTACTACGACTCGCTGGTCTCATATGTCGACTCGCTGCCGCGATCGGTGCGTATCGAAGTCGTGCCGACGCAGACCTTCGCGCATGCCGACTTCCTGGCACATCGGATCGATGGGATAGCACGTGGTTGGGAGACCCAGCTCGATCGCGAGTTGAACCCCGAGTTCTACACGGGTCGGCTCGATGCGGGGACGTATCACCGCTGGTTGCTCGAGCACGCCGTATCGATCGTCGCCTTGCCACTGGGAACGCTGCGAGACGGTTCGCTCGACGAAGCTGCCGTCATCCGCAGCAGACCGACCTACTTGCGCGAGGTTTGGGAGAACGACGACTGGCAGGTCTACGCGGTTGCCGACGCAATGCCGCTCGTCGACAACGGTGCCGCCCTCGTCGACGTTCAACCCGACGAGCTCATGATCGACGCGGCGCGCACGGGGTGGACGACCTTGAAGTTCAGATTCACTAATCTGTACGAAGTGTCGGAAGGCGCTGCATGCCTCGAGCCCAGCGACGAGGGCTGGATCCGCATCTTCGTCGAGCGGCCCGGCCGCATCCGCCTGACGATCTCGCTCACGTTCGAGGCGATCCTCGGCCGCAGTGAATCGTCCTGCCCGGCGCTCTGATGCCTGCCGTCGGCGAGACAAGTCACGAGAGGTCCGCTGCACCGGAGATTCCGTGACTTGCTTCGACCCGGTCGACGCTGTTCACCGATCTCGGAGCGCGGCGGGGCTGATCAGGCGTGCCAGCACCACCGCGCCGGGCGGTTAGCAGCCTGGTCGATTCGCGGGGTCCGTGCCACTGTGAGAACGTGTCGATGCTGTGGCTGTCCATCCGCGCCCGATGGAGGCGCGCGTTCGGTCCATCGCTCGCTGTTGCGCTGCTCATCGGGCTCATCGGAGGGTTCGTCCTCGCCTCGCTGGCGGCCGCTCGTCGCGTCGAGGGCGCGTATCAGTCACTGATCCGGGAGATCGATCCGCCCGACCTGTTGGTGACCGCGGGTTGTGGCGGGGACCAGGCGGAGTTGACAGGCTGCCGTGGCGAGGCACTGCCCGACATTGCAACGACGGTGACCGAGCGACTCACCGGTAGCTCAGTTGTCGGGCGGGCACGGCCGCTCGAAATCATCCGGCCATACCTCGTCGATCGAGACGGTGCACCGGTGCTCGCCTCATCCGACGACCCGAGCGGCTGCTTCGAGGGCGACCATGATGTGCATGTCCACGCGTTGGAAGCAGGCGGGCCGCTCGACCAGGTGATGCCGTTCCGCCTCGAAGGCGATCTCCGTAGCGAGGGCGCTCGTGGGGTCGTGTTGGCCCGATCGACGGCTGTGAGGGTAGGCCTCGGGATCGGCGACCACGTGCGGGTAGCCGGTTGGTGCTCGGGCGATGGTGATCCCGTCGAGGTCGGTGAGCCGATCGATCTTCGTGTCACCGGGCTGCTGATCGGAGCGTTCGACGTGGAGCCGCCAGGCACGAACCGAGCATTCGAACCGATGTATGTCGACCTGTCGGTTTTCGAGGCACTCCGCTCTGCCGGTGCAGAACCGTTCGGAGGTGCAGCCGTCTGGCTCGCTGACGATGCTTCACCTGACGAGGTGGGCGAGGAGCTGGCCTCGTATGCCGTCATCCTCGATCTCCACGAGCGCACCACGACGTTCGATGACGCGCTCGCTGACGATTCCCGGCTGTTGTGGATGCTCGCGCTTGTTGGTGCTGCTACAGGGATCTTGATACTGGCGCCGATCATCGGCCGGAATCTCCGCGACACAGCCGACCCACCTGTGACGATCGTGGCGCTCGGTGCCACGCCGCGGCAAGTCACGCAGCAGGCGGCCGTCCACGTCGGTGTGCTCGCGTCGATTGGGGCGCTGACGGGCGCCGCTCTCGGCGTGCTGTTCAGCGTTGCGATGCCCATCGGACTCGGCGAGGCGATTCTTCCCAGCCGCGAGCTGTGGTTCGACTGGCTCGTGACGACGGCGGGCTTCGTGTCGACCATGGTGCTGGTCTTCACGATGGCCGCCGTTCCGGCATGGCGATCCGGGCGCACGCTGTCCAGCGGCCGCGCGGCGATTCCGCGTCGGCAGAATGTCGATGCTTCGTTGCGATTGCGGCCGGCAGTTCACACGGGGTTGCTGACGGCAGTCGGCCGTCCCGCCGGCCAGCGGCGCGCAAGCCCTTGGCCGAGTCTGATCTCGATCTCCGTCGCCGGAGTCGTCTGCTTTGCGAGCCTCACGTACCTCGCCGGTCTGCGCCACCTCCAGCAGAGCTCACGGCTCGTCGGCTGGAACTGGGATGGGCTCGTGCAGATGGACGACAACGTGGAGAACCTCGACCTTGCTGCAGTCACCGCGCAGATCAACGAGATCGAGGGCGTCGCCGCGGTGACGAGAGGATGGCTCTATCCGCCCGTCTTCCCTGTCGAGGAGACCTCCAACCGACAGGTCTACGCCTTTTCCTTCGACACCGGAGTGGGAGGCATCACGCCGTCGATCGTCCGTGGCCGCGCGCCGCATGGGCCCGACGAGGTGGCGATCAATTCAGTGCTCGCTGACGAAACCGAACTCGGAGTGGGCGACACAATGACGTTCTCTCGGCCTGCCCTCGTATCGAGGTTGGCCGAGGAGATCGAACGCAATGCCCTCGAGTCGGGGTTGGGCGACAGAGGGATCGAGCGCCCTGTTGCCGAGCCAGTGGGCGCAACGTTCGAGATCACGGGTATCGCCGTGCTGGCCATCGAGCGCACAGAGGACTATGCGGGCGCCTCGTTCACGCTTGCAGGCTTTGCTGATCTCGCCGTGCCGAGTGCTGACGAGGTCGACACAGCACGCGCGTGGCTACCCGCCAACCTTCCGTTGGAGTTGCAGAAAGAAGCAGAACGTTCGATCACCAACGCTGCGGACATCGAGAACGCACCACCCGCCTACATTCGCTTCTCTGGCGACCCGGTCGCGGCCGCCCACGCCTTGGAGACGCTCGCCGGCGTGGACTCGATACTCATCGCAACGCCGGATCAGGTGATCAACGACGGCCTCGGTCTCAATCTCTCGAGTCGAGATCGTGTCCCGCTTGCCTTGACTCTCGTGGTGTCCGTGGCGATGGCGATGGTCTTGCTCTATCTGTTGCTTGTCGCGGTTCGAGCCCGCCGCTCCGAAATCGCTGTGCTTCGAGCTCTCGGTCTCACCAACAGGGGCATCCACCTCTCGGTCGCAGCCCAAGCAACGGTCACGGTGCTGCTGCCAATGGTCATCGCGATTCCGGCCGGCGTTGTGTTCGGACGTCTGGCCTGGATCACGTTCGCAGGCAACCTCGACGTGATACCTGAATCACCGACACCATGGGTCCAGATAGCGATCGCAGCAGCCGTCGCGCTGGCGATCGCCAACCTGACGGGACTGTTCCTCGCATGGTTGGCCAACCGCCGGTCCAGCGGCCGAGATCTCCACACCGAGTGAATTCCCTGAATATGGTCCAGATTTTGCGCCGAGTAGGGTTCGTGGTGCATCAGTTGGGAGGCAGCACGATGTTCAGGGGTCGACGTCGGTGGCTATGAGCGATACCTACGTCGACCGTTCTGAGGCCTATTTGGCGGGCGATCGGCGTCGTGCGCTGAGCGACGGTCGCGAGCTGAACGATCGTGTCTGGGGCACGGCCCTGTTCGCCGACGTTTCCGGCTTCACACCACTCACCGAGGCCCTTGCCAACGAGTTGGGTCCGCAGCGCGGAGCGGAAGAACTGACGGCTCACCTCAATCGGGTGTTCCACGCTGTCATCGATGATGTTGATCGCTACGGGGGCGAGGTCATCTACTTCGGAGGCGATGCAATCACGTGCTGGCTCGACGGCGACGACGGCCGGCGCGGCGTCGCGTGCGCCTTGGCGATCCAGCGGACCATGGCGTCAGTAGGAACCATTTGCACGCCTGCCGGTACCGCAGTCGTGCTCGCCATCAAGGTCGCCGTTGCTGTCGGCGACGCTCGGCGGTTCGTCGTCGGTGACCCGACGATCCAATTGATCGACGTGCTCGCAGGACGACTCATCGACGAACTTGCCGACGCCGAACATCTGGCCGAGAAGGGCGACGTGGTGCTGGCGCTCTCGGCGCTGGACTCGATCGGCGAGCACGTGACCGTCAGCGAACATCGCAGCGACGGCGAGCACGCAGGGATTGTCGGCGTTGTCGCCGGTCTGCGCATTGATGTCGACGAGGCGGAGCCAATGCCGGCACAACGCGCGCTCAGCGAGGAGTTGGTTCGACCGTGGATCCTGCCTGCGGTGTACGACCGGCTCGCCACGGGACGCGGCGAGTTCTTGGCCGAGCTCCGGTCCGCATACCCCCTGTTCGTACGCTTCGGTGGGATCGACTACGACCAGGACCCCGACGCGGTCGGAAAGCTCGACCACTTCGTACAACGTGTCCAGAAGGTTCTGTCCGAGTTCGGCGGAACCCTGCTGCATTTGATCCTCGGCGACAAGGGCGCGTATCTGTGCGCAGTGTTCGGCACGCCTCACTCTCACGAGGATGATGCGTCGCGCGCCGCCTCGGCGGCGATCGAACTGCTGACGCTGGACAGAGAAACGGCAGCGACAGATCTGCAGATCGGGATCTCACACGGCCGGATCCGCAGCGGCTCGTACGGCCATCCGATGCGCCGCACGTTCACATGCCTGGGGGATGCCGTCAACCTCTCGGCCCGACTGATGTCGCAGGCGCCACCCGGTAACGCGTACATCAGCGAAGAGGTGCACAGTGCGTTGACCGAGCGAGTCGAGTGTCAACTCGTCGGTGACCTCACCGTCAAGGGCAAGGCCGAGCCCGTGCGAGTGCTCAGCATCATCGGACTTCGGCGAGGACTGATGAAGAGGGAGATCAGATATCCGCTCCCGATGGTGGGTCGTGATTCGGAGATGGTGGTGTTCGCAGAGGAGCTCGACAAAGTGCTCGGCGGCGAGGGGCGAGTTGTCGCGATCGCGGCCGAGGCAGGACGCGGCAAGTCGCGACTGATCGCCGAAGTCGTCCGCAACCTTTCCTCTCGAGGCGTCACTATCGCTTGGGGTGAAGCACAGAACTTCGGACGCACGACGAGTTATCTCGTGTGGCGCGATGTGTGGCGAACCCTGCTCGAAGTTGAGGACGACGACACCGAGGCTTTGCAAGGACGGGACCTGACGCGCCGGCTGCGGGCGATCTCGGGCGACCTTGCTCGACGCGGTCCGTTGCTCGCCCCGGTTGTCGGTATCGGCATGGACGACAACGAGCTAACCCTCACGTTCGATGCCAAGCTCCGCAAAACGTCGTTGGAGTCGCTACTTGTCGACCTCCTTCAAGCGCGTGCTGCTCACGGCGCGCTCGCGATCGTGCTCGAGGATTGCCATTGGATCGACGAGCTGTCGCGGGACCTCCTCGAAGAGCTGGTCCTTGCATCCGCGTCGCTTCCGGTGTTGTTCGTGTTGGCATACAGGCCCGCCGACGAGCCTGGCGGTGCGCTCGGGCTCGACAGGGTTCCCTACTTCCAAGAACTTCACCTCGCCGAGCTGACCGCGGGCGATGCCGGCCAGGTGCTTCGGGCGAAGCTGCAGCAGTTGTTCGGAGCGTCTGTCGAACCGGCCACCGAGCTGGTCGAGTTCGTGCTCGAACGAGCGCAGGGAAACCCGTTCTACCTCGAGGAGCTCGTCAACTACGTCCACGATCACGGCATCGATCCGGCCGACCCCGATGCCTTCCGACATCTCGATGTCCCCGACACGTTGTTCCGCCTGGTTCAGAGCCGCATCGACATGTTGGAGGAGGCGCCACGGACAGCGCTGAAGGTCGCGAGTGTTGTCGGGCGAACGTTCGAGGCACCGTTCGTTCATGGGGTGTACCCCGACCTGGGCTCGCTCGACGAGGTCGAGGCGCGGTTCGAGGCAGCACGCCAAGCCGACATCCTCAGGGTCGATCGTGTCGAGGATCGGTCGTGGCTCTTCCGCCACGTCGTCGCCCGCGACGTCGCCTACGACAGCTTGCCGTTCGCGATGCGGTCGCTCCTCCACGACCGGGTCGGCGGCTTCCTCGAGTCCGGAGGTCCGCAGGTGATCGAGCGCAATCTCGACCTGCTCGCCTACCACTATTGGCTCGGCGAGCAGGTCGACAAGAAGCGCGAGTACGCGGTACGAGCGGGGGTTGCTGCCCAGTCGCGTTACGCAAACGACGCGGCGGCCGACTACTTCCAACGCGCCATGCCGCTCGTTGCCGACGACGAGCGCGCAACTTTGCTGCGCCGACTGGGCAAGGTGCTCGAACTGCGCGGTGGCTGGGCGGAAGCCGAGGCGACGTACAGCGAGGCCATCGAGCTGTGCCAGCGGATCGGGAATGCTGCAGAGCAGGCGCGTGCACACGCCGACCTTGCCGAGACGCTTCGTAAGCAAGGTCGCTTCGACGACGCCCGCCAACAACTGGTCCTCGCCAGTGGGATCTTCTCGCTCAATGGCGACGACGCCGGCCTCGGCTTGGTCCTGCACCTCGAGGGAACTCTGGCGTCGCAACAGGGTCAATATGACGCGGCTCGCGCCAAGTACGAGGAGAGCCTCGAGATCAGGGAGCGCCTCGACGACCGGGCAAGCATCGGCAGCCTGTTGAGCAACCTCGCGCTGGTCGCCGAGTGCGAAGGAGATCTCGAACAAGCGCGCACCATGAACGAGCACGCACTCGCGATTCGCGAAGAGGTTGGCGACCGGTGGGCCATCTGCATCTCACAGAACAACCTCGGAATGATCGCATTGTTGCAAAAGGACTTCGCCGTTGCTCAGACGCGCTTCCAGGAATCGATGCGCCTCGCGAACGAGATCGGATACCGATGGATGGTTGCCGTCGGCCATCACAATCTTGGAAATGCCAACCTCGGGGTCGGCGAGCTCGGCAAGGCCGGCGACGAGTTCCTGCAGGCGCTGCAGTCATACGAGGATTATGGCGACCAATGGTCGGTCGCGCTCCTGGTCGAAGACATGGTCTTGCTGGCACTGGCCAAGGACGAGTTTGTCCACGCTGTGGAACTCGTGGCTGCCGCCGATGCCCTCCGAACACAGCTCGATGCACCCCGCCCGCCTGCAGTAACCGCAACCCTCGACGAGGCTGTAGGCCCTGTCCGTGCTCGACTTGGTAACGACGAGACGGCTGCGCGCGAGAGGGGATTGAACCTCGACGCGGGGGCGCTTGGAACCCTGCTCCGGCAAGTTGGACGGTCCGAATAGCCGCTACAAACGGTGGGCGGTTAACGTTCTCACTGTTCATGGGGATGGATGCGATGGCATGTGCTCTCCCTGACATCGAGTTTCGAGGAGATCATGCGCAACCAACCGTCTCGTCGTAGGTCCGTTCAGGGTCTCCGTCTCGCGCTCGTGGCGTCGCTCTTGGCGATCATCACGCCGGTCGTCGGCTCGTCGCCGGTTGCTACCGCCGCAACACCGACGCCGTGGGTTGCCAGCGGACCACCGGCCGGCAACTTCACATTGGATTCGGATGGCTCACTCACACCTCCGCAGATGACGTACAACCTCGGTGAGGATCCCGGCGGCCTTCGTTTCGCCAACCAGGCTTGGACATTGAGCACCACCGCAGCCAGCAACTTCACCGACAACGTGCCGTACCTCTACGGCGGCTATCACGGGTTCTACGCAGTGCGGGTGCGTATCGATGCGTTCGTAACCCACCTCGGCTCCACGATCACAACCACTCTGGCCGGTGGCGGTCTTCCCGTGAACTGTTGCATCCCGCCTTCTGGCGGGTTCTCGTATTCCGGCAGCCATTCGTTCAACGTGGTCGACGGCGACACGTATGGATTCACCGTCAGTGGGTTCAACTTCGACTCCGATCCTCACTTCTTCGGAACCCTCACGTTGGCAAGCGTTCCGTTCACAAATCCGGCAGTTGTCGCCAGCAACACCTCGTGGACGACAGCGGCTCCCCTGACCGCTGCCGGGATCGATGGAACCCTCGCGCAAACTGGCGAAGCTCGCTGGTACAAGTTCCCCATACAGCCCGACAGTCAGGTGCAGGTCGACCTCACCAATCTCGATCAGAACTTCGACCTCACGTTGTTCCGCGACATCGGGCAGGCCTTCACAACGCTGACCACGACGCAGGATCTCACCAAGCTCAGCGCGCAGTTCGCCGCCGATGCTTACAGCCCGTCGGTCTATTCCCCGTCGGTGTACTCGCCATCGGTCTATTCCCCGTCGGTGTACTCGCCATCGGTCTATTCCCCGTCCGTGTATTCGCCGTCGGTCTACAGCCCGTCTGTCTACAGCCCGTCTGTCTATTCGCCGTCGGTGTATTCGCCGTCGGTCTATAGCCCGTCTGTGTATTCGCCGTCGGTGTATTCGCCGTCCGTCTACTCGCCATCGGATGCATTCTCGAAGGCGTTCTCCAGCGCCCAGACCCGCAGCCTCATCGGTGTTTCAGCCCGTGAGAACGCGGAAGCCGAATCTGTTCGAGTCGCTACATGGAACAACACCGGTGATTTCTATGTGCGGGTGCAAGGACGCAACGGCGCGTTCTCACCGACGCCGTTCCACCTTGCCCTGTCGACGGCAGGCGGGCCGTGCGCGGCATCGCCGCTCAGTTCGTTCAGCGGGTTGCCGTTGACCATCGCAGGTTCACCGGGCGCAGCCCAGACCGTGATCCTCACCGACAGCTTGCGCCTCGCTCCGACACCCGCAGTGCGACCGAAACTGGATGAGCTTGCGCTCCGTACTGGCGGCGTGGTGAAGGATCTCAGCGAGAGCCCTCGTATCAGTGCGTTGAACCTTCAGGCCGATTTCAACAAGGCATGCCCGTACGCGAAGAACCTCGTTGCCGAGGCGATCCGCGAAGTTGTCAACTCGTATCGCGACCCCGATGGCACGCTGAAGTACGTCGTCATCGCCGGGGGTGACGACGTGATCCCGTTCTTCAGGTACGCGGACTCGGCGGGGATCGGCCCGGAGTCCGACTACATCCCGCCCGCCGTCGACGCCAGCCCATCCCAAGCAAGCCTGCGGCGAAACTACGTACTGGGACAGGACGCGTACGGCGCTGCCTCCGATCTCAGCTTGAAGGGTGCCGTCCTTCCCGTGCCTGACGTAGCAGTCGGACGACTGGTCGAAGAACCCGCCGAAATCATCGGCATGATCGACGCATACCTCGGCCTGGCCAATGGCGCGTTGCCGACCGCAACCTCGTCGCTCGTCACCGGCTACGACTTCCTGACCAGCGCGGCCGACTCCGTGCAGGACGACTTCCGTGCCGGCCTCGGCACGAACGGTCGGGCCGACTCGCTGATCACGAATCAGGGTGTGCCGACAACGACCACGACGGTCGGTCTGCCGAGCCGTGACAAGACGTGGACCGCCGCCGACCTCTCGACGGCATTGCTCGGCTCGCGTCACGACCTTGTCTTCTTGGCGGGTCACTTCAGCGCCTTTCACACGCTGGCCGCGGACTACCAGACCAGCTTGTCGACAGCGGATCTCGATGCTCATCCCAACCTGCTCGCCAACGCGTTGGTGATCAGCGCGGGTTGCCATGCGGGATTCAACCTGGTCGACTCGGATGGCGTGCCGGGACTGTCGGACGGACTCGACTGGCCGGAGGCGATGGCCAGGCAGCGGGCCACCTTCATCAGTGGTACCGGGTATCAGTACGCCGACACCGACTTCCTCGCTTACAGCGCCAAGCTCTATGCCCTGCTGGCGACCGAGTTGCGCAATGGCACGGGGGCGGTGCCCCTTGGTCAGGCGCTCGTCAACGCTAAGCAGGCATACCTCGCAGGCGTCGCCAGCCTCAACGGGATCGATCAGAAGGCGCTGATCGAATCGACGCTGTACGGCCTGCCCATGACAGGCGTCGATCTTCCTGCTGGACGTATCGCGCCCCCCGTCAACGGCGCTGGAATCACGCCGAACCTTGTTCCAGCTGGCCCCGGCAACGTGCTGGGTCTGAAGAGCGCGACATTCAACCTCACGCCCAGCCTGACGACGCCGCCGCCGAAGCCGGTCCTCAACGTCGCCGGGATCCCGACGGGAGGTTTCTTCCGATGGCTGAGCGGTCGAGATGGCGTGCAATCCGGACCGGGCCTACCGGCATTGCCCAAGCAGATCGACGACGTCACCAGCAGCACCGGCGAGGTACTGCGCGGCGTTGGCTTCTTCGGCGGCACGTACACAGACAACCCCGGAGTCATACCGCTGACGGGCGCACCGACGACCGAGCAGAACGGTGTGCACACCGACTTCCTGTCGCCAGTGTTCTTCCCTCAGAAGTTGGCGACGGTCAACTACTTCGGCGCGCTCGACGGTCAAGGCACCGATGGCCGCACGAGGTTGATCACCACACCTCTGCAGTACCGGTCCGACGTTTCGAGTAGCACGACGAACACCGAGCGAAGCTTCTCGCAGCTCGGGCTGCAGCTCTTCTACAGCAGCAACACCCAGCAGTACGGCCAGAACACCCCGGCACTGGCGGCACCGCCGTCGATCTCGGCCGTCACCGACACCGTGATTCCTGCCTCCGTCACGGTCCAGGCTCACATCACGGGTGACCCGTCTGCAGGAATCCAGAAGGCATGGGTGACCTACACCGCAGAGTCCGGCCCACTTCACGGCAGCTGGCAATCAGTGGATCTCGTGCAGGATGGAAGCGACTCCACGCTGTGGACCGCGACGATTTCGCTGCCGAGCGGCCAAGCCGCTGCCAACATGCGGTACATCGTGCAGGCAGTCAATGGCGTCGGCTTGGTGGGTCTCGACAACAACCTCGGCGACGGCTACACACCGGGCAAGGTGGTTGGGGCTCCCATCCCGCTGAATAGAACGGCGACGTCGATCCTGCTGGACGCTACTCCGGCGGATGGCATCTCCGGGACCAGCCTCGACGTGGCGGCGACGCTGACCGGAGCCCCGGCGGCCAGCGCGGTCACGTTCACGCTCGGCAATGTTTCCACGACCGTCAACGTCAATGAATCCGACCGGGCAATTGCAACGCTTCCGCTCGACGACGCTGTAGGCGACTACACCGTGTCTGCAACGTATGCGGGCGACGACACGCACAAGAACTCGTCGAACGGTCGCGCTTTCAGCATTCTCAAGATCCCCACAACGGTGACCGTCACAGCGGGAGCATCGAGAACGATCAACGCCATGCTCAATCGAACGGTCCCGAACGGCCCGCTGCCAGAGCAGACCGTGTACTTCGACGTCACTGGACCGATCAGCCAGAGGTTCACAGCGACCACCGATCCAAACGGACAGGCCAAGGTGCTGACCGGTGCATTGCCGGATGGCACGTACACGGTTTCAGCGGAGTTCCTCGGAACTCCGTCGACGTTTGCTCCCAACAGTTCAGGCCCTGGCGTGGCGGTCACGCTCGACGCCACCGCGCCGATTCTGACCAATGTGAAGTTGACGCCGGCGTCGGTCGTGGTTGGTAGCACGACGACGCTGACCGCATTGGCCACCGACCCGAGAGGGATCTCGCGTGTCGAATACTTCGTCGACACCGATCCCGGGTCTGGGCAGGGCATCCCGCTCACGAACACGGCCGGTTCGTTCTCGGCGCCCTTCGGGTCCAACCTCACTGTTGGCACACATATGGTCGGTGTTCGAGCGCTCGACGGAGCGGGGAACTGGTCGGCAATCTCGACCACGATGTTGACGGTCACGCAGATCGGCCTGTCGGTCAGTTCCAATGTCAATCGAACAGGCGCCGTCGATCTCGCTGGTGCCACGATCTCGGGCAACGTCGCGATATTTGCCACTCCGGCTTCAAGCACCAGTCGTGTTGTTGCCATGAGGTTCCACCTCGACGACGCCAATCGGGCCAGTGCTCCGTTCTGGATCCAACTGCTCAGTCCGTACGACCTCAATGGGACGCTGAAGAATGGCACGGCAAAACTGTTCGATACCCGGCAGCTGCTCAATGGGCCACACACGTTGACGGTCGAACTGATTCGATTGAACGGCACAGTCGAGCGACGTACGACGTCGTTCACCGTCGACAACCCTGCACCAGCGGTGGCGCAACGAATCAAGGTCAGCACCAGCGCAACTCGCAGCAACCCGGTCGATCTCGACGGGCGCTCGCTCGCCGGATCGGTCGCCATTTTCGTCACGCCGACGACGTCGGTGAAGTCGATCGCGTACTGGTTGGACACGACGAACCTCACCGTCGCGCCTCGCTCTGTCGACTCTGCGGCCCAGTTCGACTTCAACGGGACGGCAAACAACGGGCAGGCGATCCTGTTCAACGTCACCTCGTTGGCTCCGGGCACACACCGGGTCGCTGCTCGGGTCACCTACACGAACGGAACGACTGCGTACCTCTCCAGCACCTTTACGAGGTAGCCAGCCGCGATCGCGAATCGACAGAGGAATCAGTGCTGAGACCAGTCACCAAATGTCCGGCGTGTCCGGAGATTTCGTACTTTGTCGGGGGAAGTGAGGTCAGCCGGGGGGAAGGCGGGACGCGACTGGATGGCCGGCGTCGTCACGGAACTGCGAGTCGAAGTTGTAGGCCTCGGCTTCGAGCGGGTTGCGGTGATAGGCCGTGACCTCATCGATGTAGGCCGGCAGGATGCCGCCACCTTCGAGGTACCCACGGCCGTATTCGCAGGCAAACTCCGATTCGCCTCCGGTGCGTCGGACCTGATCGACGTGAACGAGCTCGTGGATGAGCTTCACGAGATCACCCGAATCGCCCTCGTCGAGGTCGTCGCGCCAGTAGATCGTGTAGCCGAACGTCATCGCGTAGATGTTGCCCGTCTGACGAAATTGGTTGGACGGCATCCGGCAGCGAGTTCGAACCTTCACGCTTTCGAGGTCGAGGTTGGGGAACAGTGCTCTCAACCGGGTGATCGTTGCGGGCTGCAATGGGCGGCCGCGGCGCAAGATGTTGACGATCTGCGCCGAGCGCTTCGCCTCACTGAAGACCGACTGTCCGAGCATGCAACCGACGGGCACTACTCGTCGTTTCTTGATCCCAAGCGCATCTCCGACGGACCGTACGCTCGACCACCATGACACGCTCGACAGTTTCTCACACCGCGCAATCGGCGGTACCCGATTACGCCTCGGCGGAAACCAGGGTGTCGATCTCGTGGCAGGTTTGCGCTGCGGACCATGCCTCTTCGGCGACGCCCAGGTCACTCGTCGTCGACACACCACGGTTGAACATCACGCGCACCAATGCGTCGACGACCAGGGGGTCGAAGTGGGTGCCTCGACCGGCCTCGATGTGAGCGAGCGCATGCGCAGGGTCCCAGCCGACTCGATACGCGCGGTCGGAGGTGAGCGCATCCCACACGTCGGCGACTGCAACAACGCGCGCCTCGAGCGGGATGGCCATGCCGGAAAGCCCCTTGGGATAGCCCTGCCCGTCCAGCCGCTCGTGATGGTGAAGGATGACGGTCAACACTTCGTTGAGCGACGGCGCTGTCGATGCCAGCTCGTAGCCGAGCTGCGGATGCGTCTCGACGATCTTGCGTTCCTCCGGAGTCAACGAACCAGGCTTGTTGAGGATCTCATCGGGAATCGCGATCTTCCCGAGGTCGTGGAGATACGCGCCGCGGGCGATGACCCGCAGCCGGTCGGCCGGCAGTGACATCTGCAATCCGATTTCGACCGCGAGCTCGGCGGTACGCAAGCTGTGCCCGTGGGTGTACGAGTCCTTGACCTCGACAGCCTTCACCAGCGTCGACAATGCCTCCGGATACCCGCGGACGATATGCGCGAACGGATCGTCGACGAACACGTCGACGAGGACGCCGGTGATGGCACTCTGCCGCCGGCCGCGCACGACAACGGCATACACCGCTGCAGAGAAGCCGGCGAAGAGGTAGGCGTGGTAGTCCCACCACGACAGTTGTGCGAACTTGCCGTGCTCGAAGGAGAGCACGGCGCCGACCGACATCGCCGCGGCGAGCACGAGAGCCAACTGCACGGGATCGTGACCGAGATGCCAGCGACGGCCATGGCGCCAGATCGCGACCATCAAGCAGGCGATCACTGCCGTGGAGACAAGCGCCTTGATCAGGTTCTCGTGGGGGATCTCAGTTGCTCCGTGGAACCGCATCGCATCCGAGACGACTGCGGCGACGAACGCCGAAGCTGGAACGATGGGAATCATCACGGTCAGCAGCGGATGGCGCCCAACCCAGCGGTTCAGGCCGCGATCCTGTCGACGGCCGGCGATCAACAGGCACACGGCAAAGCCCGTCATTGCCGCATATGGCAGTCGCCCGACCCACATGTTCTGTCCGTGGTGATGCAGCGCCCCGGGCGTGCTGAGACCGTGCCCGACCATGAACAGTCCGACGAACGAACACCCCAGAGCCAACCACACGACGCCCGCTTGTGGAGTCTGCGTCGCGGAGGCGACTGCCGCCACGGCGACGAAAAGCGCACAGGCAGCTATGGCCGAAACGACCACCATATGGCCGTTTGCGGAGAACCATTTCGGGTCGAAACCCGGGAACGAGCGCAGGAAAATGAGAAACAGGGTCGGCGCTGCAAGCAGCACCACGACCACCAGCCATCGTCGAAATGTTTCGATCATCACCTGGTACATCGGCGATCTTGCGCCAGTCTTGAGGTTTTCGGCAAACCCCCTTGGCTGCAGACGGCAGGAAGCGCGGCAGGTCAGCACGTCATTCGGTGGCGGCACACCCCATCGATATCAGGCGATCTTCTTGGCGGCGGCGGATCGCAGCCGCACAAGTGCCTTTCGGTGCGCCGACTTGGCATGCAGGAGCTGATACTGGGTTCGTGCATACTCGAGTGCGATGAAGACTGCGGGTAGTCCCATCAGCACGACAATCGCCCGATTGTCACCAAGCGTCCTGACCCAACGAACGATGTCGCCGCGCTGCAATGTGATGTGGTCGTTGGTCCTCGTCACGAGCAGCGTCACCACGATGGCGACGAGCACCACAACACCGAGTAGGCGCCGCACCGACATGCGCTTCGGGCTGTTGCTGCCGACGTACGTCCGCGTGATCACCGCAACAGCCGCCAAAGCGACGGCGATGGCAATGATTCCTAGGAGGCCGCGTTTGACGTCATCGGCGAGCTTTCCCTCGAAGAGAGCGGCATGGATTCGCCACGGATACGCGACCGCCAATGCCGCCAACACCACCGTTGCGACGAGAGTCTTGAAGGCCTTGGCCTTGACAACCGCCGACAGCCATACAACGAGATCGGATCGACGATTCTCCGACTCGACGAATGCTTGCACTCGTTGGGGGCGACTGGTCAGCAGCGGAGCACCGAGCAACTCGAGGTTGCGCTGGATCGATCTCTCGAACAAGTAACGGATCGACGTCACCAGACACGACAGAGCGGCGAGTGCGAGCACTACAGCGACGATCTGAGGCAGGTTGCTCTTCCAGCCCGGCTGTGTTTCGGCGCAATCCGTTGCAAACGTGCTGCACGCAGCCGACGAGTCGATGAATGACAACGCAATCACCACCAGCGCCAGAGCGCCGATGAAGCTGGTCCACCACGCCTTTGCCGAGGCGCCGGTGTTCAGCAGCCAAACCGCAAGGAGCAGGATGGCTCCGACCATGATCGAGCCGGGGACGTCTGCGCCGAGGAGGCGCGCGCCGACGGCACCGGCGCCGATGGCCAGCAGCAGAAACGTGACAGCGACACCGATCCTCGTCTTGCGCAGTGCCGCCGTCGTCGCGAAGTACACACCGAGCACTGCGGCACGGATCGACTTGGCCGGCACGCTCAACAGCCCCAGACCCGCATGTGTCCCTGACACCGCGGTTGCCGCCACGGCAGCGGCCTTTGCAGCGGTCGCCGCGCCGAGATCGCTGGCGAGCTCGTCTGTCGCCTTCTCCATCCCGATGGTGCATCTCTCTAGCAGGTCGCCGACCTCGACGATCGACAGGCGGCGCCGGGGCCGATCTGCAGTCGACTCCCTCGGGTTGGGTTCCATCACGGCGCGGAGTGCCTCGACGAACTCGACCGCCTCGATCGACTCGCCAGCGCCTTCTCGTGCGCTGGTGACCACCGCTTGAGCCACAACGGGTAGCTGCGCCTTGCAGATGACCAACTGCGCCACGTATGTGGCCATCGCGCACAGGTTGTCGAGGCGCCGCGGCAGCGGCTTGCCGGGAGGTACGTACACCAATTCCAGTTCCGTTCTGATCTCGCTCTCGCGTCGCTTCCATGCTTCATCCAGGAATTGACGTTCACGGTCATCGAGCGTGCCGGCGAGCCCCTCCTTGCGCCCGGTGAGGATCTTGTTGAACTGCTCCATCGCATCGTCTGCGTTGTCGAAGCACTGCCGCAATCGGGCCGGATCGATGAGCATGGCGATGATTCGCTCGGCGCCGTCCATGGCCCCCCACATCCAGTCGTTGGCCCGCCACGACCGTTTGAGAAACCCTCCGAAGTGACCGACTTGCAGCCCGGCGACCTTCTGCTCGGGCAGGAAGCGGTCGGGCACGACCTGGTTCTCACAGAACGCCGACATTTGGATCAGCTCGAGTCGCGGCGAGTCACCGATGTTGGCCACCGTGCACGAATGCACGACGTACAAGCTCAGCAACTGCCTCAGCAGTCGAGCGAGTATCACTCGGTCTCGGGTTGTTTCCGCGCCTTGCAGTTGTGGCTCGTCGACCAGGATCTTCAGCTTCTTGCCGATGTCGGTCAGTGACACCGACGGATCGGTGATCGGCACAGCGCACGGATCGGGCGCTGCATTCGCCTTCTGGGCCATAGTCTCGGCGCGCTCACGACTGATCGCGATCGCTTGCGCCATCGGACCACCGAGTTCGTGCACGATCGTGGTCAACGCCCACGCGATTCGCATCTCGGTGGTGCGGGTTTCGGCGAGCAGCTTTTCGGCCATCGCTTCGTCATCGGCGTCCGGCAGATTCTCTCGCAACTTGTCGATGGTCTTTGCGAGCGTCACCGCCCGCGCTCTTGCGAGTGAATCCTCCTCGGAGTCGTGTTCCCGTTCGCGGATGTCGTCTTGTTCGACGACGAGAGTGGTGAAGGTGCGCCACAACTCCACGCGGGCCCGATCGGACGCAGGCAACGTCTCGAGGCCGGACGGTGCCTTGAGAGCCTCGCCATCCAGTCGCAACACACCGCGCGGCGGCATCGGCCAGCGTCCGTACAGGTTGTCGGCGAGTTTGGGAGCACAGTCGATGATGTCGGGATACTCGACCGACAATGTCGCCAGGTTCTCCTCCCAATAGTCCTCGTCGGCAGCGCGCATCGTGCGCAGAAAGGCCCGCTCGACGTGCACCCGGCCACGCAGCGCGCCGAGTTCTCCTCGGACAGAAGCCGCATTGAGTGGCAGGAGCGCAAAGGCGCGATGGATGAGATCGAGAGCGAGGTTGGCGATGTACTCGAGCGGCTGGAAGCCCCAACACCACGTCGCCCATTTCTCGCTCAGGTTGATCGGCGTTTCCGGATCGGCGTCGGGTGTGCCGGGCTCCTCGGCGACGGGCAATCGCGAAGCGAGCCAGTTCTTGTCGCCTCTCGCCTGCTCCAACGCGAGCCGCAGCTCCCGAAACGTGACGGGCGTCTTGACCGCATCCTCGGCCAGACGATGGGTCTGGTCGATGCTGGCCTTGACGAAATGGGCCTCGAGACGGATGTCGACGGCCTGGGTGGCGCGTTGCTTGATCCAATACGGATACAGCTGGTCGGCCACGTTGGGCACGTCGATGTGGCGTCGCAGGTGTTTTGAAGCTGGACCAAGACGCACTCCTCGAAGAAGCGAGTCGCGTAGATCGCGCGTGTCGGAACCTCGCTGGTTGACTTCGCGCAGCTCCTCGAGATGTTCCGCGATCGACTCGGCGCGCGGCAGTGAGACGACCGATTTCAGGACGACCTCCCCGATCGTGGGGACGGCCGCCTCCACGTCGATCTCCTGTCGCGGTGATCCAGGATCCGGATTCACGTATGCCACGACCCGGCGCACCTCTGAATTGCTCGGTCGTTTCAGAATTGCAGCGAGGGCCGGACCGACCGGCTTGTTGACCAGCACGCCACCATCGACAGCCCAGTGCGAGCGGGGAAAGTTGGCGATGCCGTCCATGTCCGGACGTCCAGTGCGCGCTGTTCCTGCGCCATTGGCCGCCTTGCTCTTGCCGTCGGTGTTTGATTCCCCGATCGGGATGTACGACGCCTCGAACGCGCCTGGGAACGACGCTGTCGTGCGCGCTGCCAGTGCCAAACGTGATGCCAACAACGAGGATTCCCGGAAATGTTCGTCCTGAAAGGTGAACATCGCCCGATGGTTGGGCTCGAGTATTTCGGTGTCGAAGTCGTCGGTGAACGGCTTGAGCTCCGCGGAGAGCAGCGACGTCGTGAGGATCACCGTCAGTGTCTGCTGGCCGTCGGGCAGTAGGCACATACCCCTCTTTCGATCGACCCACTTGGAGATGATCTCCTGGATCTTCACCGTGAAGAACGCGTCACCCTGCAGCAGTGAATACGGATCCTTCTTCAACGGATTGCGCAGCAGCTGAGAGAAGGACCCGACCTCCAGCCATAGGTCGCGGAGCTCGTCGAACTCCTCCACGTCCAGTCCGTATGCGATAGCTGTACCA
>JBDTWJ010000044.1:0-22795 GCA_040006755.1 Ilumatobacteraceae bacterium
CCTTGGCCATGCCTGCGTACCAGGCGAAGAAGCCGAGGAACATCGAGAACAGCGCCGTGTAACCGAATGCTGCCCACTGTGTTCCGGTGGCGTGCAGCCCGGTTCGTGACGCGGTGATGATCGTGACCACCCACGTCAATGGCGCACCCAGCACCAGTGCCCAGCAGATCACTTGCCAGCCGCCGAGTTGCCGAGCAAGCAGTGCGCCTTCGGCATAACCGATCGCTGCCGCGAGCACCGCCAGGATCAACAGCGCGTCGGCGGCATGCAAGGTGCCTCCACCCTCGTGAATGACGTAGGCAACGACCGCGCCGAAGCCGACCGCGCTGCAGACCCAATACGCCGACGTGGGCCGCTCGCCCGCTCGGATCACGGCGAGCCCGGCAGTGGCGAGCGGAAGCAGACCGTTGACCACCGAGCCGTGCAGGCTCGCCGTGTGACGCAATGCGTAGGCGATGAGGATGGGGAACCCGAAGATCACCCCGCCGACCACCAACGCCAGGCGCCCCATCTGGGCTCGGCTGGGCCGCGGTGGCTTCACGATCAACAGCGCGATCAGCGCGAAGACGCTTGCCACGGCTGCGCGGCCGACCGCGGCAAGTGTTGGATCAAACCCGCGCACGGCGATCTTCGTCAGCGGCAGGCTGAAACTGAACACCAGGACTCCGAGCCCCGCCAGCAGAAGTCCCATCGGACCAAAGACTAAAGGAGGACGGTTCTGCCGGGGCCTACTGAAACTTCTTGAGAGTCGAACAAATGTTCGACTAACATCCTCGCGGTGATCCTACATGCCGACCTCGACGCGTTCTACGCATCGGTCGAACAGCTGTTGAACCCCGAGCTTCGTGGACGACCCATAGCCGTCGGTGGTGGCGTGGTGCTGGCCGCGTCTTACGAGGCGAAACGGTTCGGCGTGCAAGGCGGTATGTCGGGCTGGCGTGCCAAACGACTGTGCCCTGATCTCACCTTCGTGGGCGGCCACTTCTCCGAATACCAACGGTTTGCGGACGACGTCATGGCGATCTTGGGAGATTTCACGCCGCTCGTGCAACGGATCTCCATCGACGAGGCGTTCCTCGACGTGACCGGCTCTCTGCACCTTTTCGGCCCGGTCGAGGTCATCGGCGACCGCATCCGTAGCCGGGTTCGCGCCGAGGTCGGTTTGCCGATCTCCGTCGGAGCGGCCGCCACGAAGCACCTTGCAAAGATCGCCTCGCAGGTGGCCAAGCCCGATGGGCTGGTCGTCGTGCTGCCGGGCAACGAGCGAATGTTCCTCGACCCGTTACCGGTCGGGCTGGTGTGGGGGATCGGTCCCGTCACGCGGCAGCGGCTCGCCGAGCGCGGGATTCACAGCATCGGACAGCTCGCGGCATCCCCCGATGGCGCGCTGCGATCCCTTCTCGGCCATGCGCTCGGCGCGAAGTTGGGTGCCCTTGCTGCCAACGACGATCAGCGTCGTGTGCAACCGCAGGGCCGTGCCGGGTCTGTCGGCGCGCAGTCGGGGTTCGGGCGTCGCGACGTGACACCCGACCTCGTCCACTCGGTGCTGGGGCATCTCGCCGACCGCGTTGCCGGACGGCTACGTGCCAAGTGTCGCGCCGGGCGCA
The DNA here is from genome assembly GCA_040006755.1 of Ilumatobacteraceae bacterium. Classification (GTDB taxonomy): domain Bacteria; phylum Actinomycetota; class Acidimicrobiia; order Acidimicrobiales; family Ilumatobacteraceae; genus JAENVT01. The sequence goes on from JBDTWJ010000044.1 coordinate 1,608, forward strand.
CCGTCACCGTTCGGGTCCGATTCGCCAGCATGCGAGCTGTCACGAGATCGCACACGAGCGTCCATGCGGTGTCGACCACGCTCACCCTCACCGAGATCGCTGAGCGGCTCGTCGACCGCGCCCTCGCCGACCATCCCGACCAGCATCAGATATCGCTGCTGGCCATCTCGGTATCGAATCTGACCCATCAGCCCGTTCTCCAGCTCGAACTGCCGGTGCTGCCCGATGAGCCCGAGCGGCCGGGTTCGCGAACCGGGTCTGCCCGTTGGGCGGTCGACCGTTCGATCGACGACGTGCGACGACGCTTCGGTCGCTCGTCGGTGGGATATGCGTCGGTGGCGCTCTCCAAGCATCGCTCGGTACCTGACGAGTTCCGCGAGCTCGCCGAGCACGAGCTGTGAGATTTCCGTCGAATACGTTGCCAGTGTGACCATCGAACGCGAGACGAAGAGTTGGGTGTGGGTGCTGGAGCGCACCTGCGAGGAATGTGGCTTCGACACAACGGCTTTCCCGGCTCAGGAGATCGGGCGTCTGTCGCGTGAGGCCGCGAATCCGTGGCCGGTCTTCCTCGCGCATCCGCTTGCCCGCGATCGACCGCGCCACGACTGCTGGTCGGCTCTCGAGTACGGATGCCACGTTCGTGATGTGTTTCGACTCGGCATCCACCGCCTCGAGCGGATGCTGAAAGAGGACAACCCCAAGTTCGACAACTGGGATCAGAACGAGACGGCGGTCGCCGACAAGTACGGCGAGCAGGATCCGTTGGTTGTCGCCAACGCGTTGATGGCAGCCGGAAACGCCCTCGCCGACATGTACGACGCGGTGACAGTCGATCAATGGGATCGACCTGGCCTACGCAGTGACGGCTCTCTGTTCACGGTGGATTCGATCGGGCGCTACTTCGTGCACGATCCGATGCATCACATCGTCGATGTGCAGCGCGGCTTCGATCGTCTGGGCAATCCGGCCTCTTGAGTCCCCGGAACGGTTGTGCATCCGCATGCACGAGATCGACATCCTCGTGTCGCTGGCGTCGTTGGCCGGCGAGCGGATGTTCTTCGATGGCGACAGCTCGGGCGGGCGTCAGCGGCGACCTTCGCACGGCGACGTACTCCGCGACCATCATGGAGGCGCTGATGGCGTCGTCCGAACCGCTACCGCCGCCCTACCTTCCGTGACCGGCTAGACCCGGCAGTCGAGCACGATCTTGCCTTCTACCTCGCGGCCGAGGATCTTGGCGTGGGCGTCGGCGGCGCCGGCGAGCGGCAGCACCTGACCCACCGGAACGTGGAGCGATCCTGCTTCCATCATCGCCAACAGCGAGTCCATCGCCGTCCGCTGCTCCTCGGGAGTGTCGACCAGGCCCGCATAGCCAAGCATGCTGACGCCCTTTCGGTAGAGGCGGCGCAGGTTGATCGACACGTGCTCGTTGTTGGATGTGCCATACACGACGAGGCGACCCATGTTGGCGATGCTGGCGATAGCCGCGTCGGTGTACGGGCCGCCGAGCGAGTCGAGGATGACGGTCGGCTCGTAACTCTCCACGGCGGCCTCGATGCCGTCGGCGCCGGTGACGATGACGTTGTCGGCACCGTTGGCAGTGATCCCCTCGACCTTCGCCGGTGAACCGGTCTGGCCCCACACCGTGGCCCCTACGGCCTTCGCCAACAGGATGGCCACAGAGCCCACGCCACCGCTTGCGCCGAGCACCAGCACACGATCGAGGGCGCCCAGTTGGGCGCGAGCGTGCAGCGATTGCCAGGCGGTGATTCCGGCCACGGGCAAGGCAGCTACCTGGGCAAGGTCGAGCCCGGCGGGAACCGGGTGCAGCCAGTCCTCTGGCACCGCGATCTTGCTGCAGTACAGACCGGGACGTACCACGCCGAGGCCGCCGCCGCGCACGAGAACCCGCTGCCCGTCGACGTGGCCAGTGGCCTCGGTCCCTGGTGTCCACGGCAGGTTGGATGCGGCCGCACCTGGGGAACCCTGGGTGATCCACACGTCGAGTGGGTTGACCGAGGCAAAAGCGATGTGGACGAGTTGTTCGCCTGGACCCGGCTGCGGATCGGGGAGCTCATCGAGTTGCAGGGTGCCACCGATGGAATGAAGTCTCGCTGCGCGCATCGCGCCACTGTATGCCGGTGGGTCGCTGCCACGGCGAGCCGCTGCCACGGCGAGCCGCTAGCTTGCCGACGTGATCATTCTTGACGGTGGGACGGGCACGTTGGTGCAGTCGCTCGGTGCGCCGATGAACGACGAAACGTGGTGTGTCGCGGCCAACCTCACGCATCCGGAAATTGTTCGTCAGGCACATCGTGCGTACCTCGATGCTGGTGCGGAGGTGCTGATCGCGAACACGTATTCGACGAGTCCCTTGCTGTTCAACCATCTCGATCGCGATGGCGATGTGGCCGTGATCGACGCCGCAGCCGTGCGGCTGGCTCGCGAGGCGTCCGAGGGAGTGGTGCCTGTCGCCGGTTCGTTCTCGGTGATGCGACCGGGCATTCCGGGCAGCGACCGCAGCGAAATGCTGCGCCGATGGTCCGAAGCCGACGCCCGACGCTTGTTCGCAGCCAAGGCCGACGGTCTCGCGGAGGCTGGCGTTGACGTGATCGCCATGGAGATGATGCGCGACGGTGACTACTCCGTGTGGGCCACCGAGGCCGCGGTGGCAACAGGATTGCCGGTCTGGATCGGGATCTCCGTCGAGGAGGACGACGGCGGTCGCCTCGTCGGTTTCGGACGCCCCAACTGGCTGCTCGACGACTTCGTCGAGCCGTTGCTGCGATGTGCGCCGGCGATGGTGTCCGTGATGCACTCGGCTCCGCACGTCACCGCGCCGGCCCTGGAGATCGTCCGTCGTCACTGGCGCGGGTCACTGGGCGCATACGCCGAGTCGGGCTACTTCGCGATGCCCGACTGGCAGTTCGTCGACATCATCCCGGAGGCCGAATACGTCAGTCTGGCCATGCAATGGGCCGAACAGTTCGACCTCGCGATGATCGGTGGCTGCTGCGGCATCGGGCCATCACACATCGCTGCTCTGCGAGCCGCCTTCCCCAAGGGATGAGCAGCGGTCAGGCAGCGCCAGAAAAGATGATCTCGCCGGTGGCCGTGTCGACGCCGGCTTCCGGTTCGACCGTGATAGCCCATTGGCTCGCGGAGCCATCGACGGGCAGGACCCTGCGAACCTTCTGGTCGTTGGCCTTGTCGAGCAGTCGCACTGCGTGCGGACCCGCGTCGTCGACCAGCCACAGCTCGTAGGCCTTGCCGGGTCCGGGATCGGGCAGGCCGTCGCCGATCACCACGGCTCGGTTCGCACTGGGCGACCACGCAACACGGAACGATCCGAGGCCCGTTCCATCGAGTGTCGTGATGCGGGTGTCGGGACGACCCAGCACGGCCGCGGCGGCCTGCGCGTAGCCATCGTCGTCGCCAGACTTCCGACCGACGACGAATGCGCCGATCCCTATCACGACCAGTGCTGCGGCCGCGGTGAGCGTACGCATCAGGCGCTGCCGGCGTTGCCTGTGGCTAGCCAGGTCGACCACCGACTCGGGAAGCAGAGGCGAGAGCTGGCGCGTCTCACCGATCGCGGCCATCACGCCGGTCTTCAGCGATGCGGGAGGTGGAACTGCAGAAATCGCGGCCACCTGCGAGAGCGTCTCCCTGAATCCGGCGACCTCCGGACGGCACACGGGACAGTTGTGGTAGTGCGCTTCGAACGCTGCCCGCTCGCGGTCGTCAACCGCATCCAGTGCGTACGCCGCAGCAAGTTGGTGGATGTCGGTGTCGCTCACGTGGCAACTCCTAGTTCGTCCCGCATTCGAATCATTCCGTCCCGAATTCTCGTCTTGATCGTCCCTTCGGCAACATTCAGGAGGAGTGCGACCTCGCGGTAGCTGTGTCCACCGAAGTACGCCAATTCAACCGCCTGCCGTTGCATCTCGGTCAACCGTTCGAGCGCTTTGCGCACTCGAGTTCCGTCGATGTTGGCCACCACCTGTTCGGCGACGTCGTTCGTTTGGATGGGTCGCTTCTGCGCCTCTCGTTCGGTGCGGTCCCTGCCCGATTGCTCGGAGCGGACACGATCGATTGCTCGGCGGTGTGCCAGCGTCGCCGCCCATGCCTTGACCGAGCCACGTGAATCGTCGTAGCGGGGCGCAAGGCGCCACAGTTCGATGAACGCGTCCTGCGTGACCTCTTCGCTCTGTGCCGGATCGCGCACCACTTTCATCACGACCCCGTACAACAGCGGTGCCAGCGCGTCGTACAACTCGGCGAAGGCCGACTGGTCGCCGCGACCTGCGCGCATCAGCAGCGTGCCGAGACGATCCTTGCCCGCGTCGTCCTCGTCCTCCGCGACGCGTCGACGAAGCGCGTTACGCAGCATGTGTGTCATTCGTCGCTGAGACTGAAACGGATTGGTCCGGCGGCACTAATGGTCGAGGTGAACGACGTGAATACACTCGGCGTCCATGCCGACATCGTTGCCGCAGCGTGCTCGAGTCGTGGTGATCGGTGGTGGCGTGATCGGTTGCTCGGTGGCGTACCACCTCGCCGACATGGGCTGCACTGACGTGGTTCTGCTCGAGCGCGACAAGCTGACATCGGGCACGACGTGGCACGCGGCGGGTCTGATGGTCACGTTCGGTTCGCTGTCGGAGACCTCGACCGAGATGCGTAAGTACACCTGCGATCTGTACGCCCGCCTGGAAGCGGAGACTGGACAGTCGACCGGATTCAACAGGGTTGGGTTCATCGAGTTGGCCACGGAGCCCGACCGACTCGAGGAGTACCGCCGGGTCAGCGCGTTCAACCGGTACTGCGGCGTCGATGTGCACGAGATCTCCGCCAACGAAGTGGCCGATTTGTTCCCGCTCGCGCGCACCGACGACGTGCTGGCCGGGTTCTACGTGAAGGAGGACGGCAAGGCCAATCCGGTCGACGTCACCATGGCCCTCGCAAAAGGCGCGCGCCAAAAGGATGTCACCATCATCGAGGGAGTTGCAGTCACGGGCCTCGTGCAGCGCGGCGATGTGGTGACGGGAGTACGCACCGATCTCGGCGACATCGAGGCCGAGTTCGTCGTCAACTGCGCCGGCATGTGGGCCCGCCAACTGGGCGAGTCCGCCGGCGTCAACATCCCGTTGCAGGCAGCCGAGCACTACTACCTCATCACCGAGCAGATCGACGGCCTCTCCAACACCTGGCCGGTGATCGAGGACCCCGCCAACTTCGGCTACTACCGCGAGGAAGTGGGCGGATTGATGATCGGCCTGTTCGAGTCAGTGTGCGCGCCGTGGAACGTTGGTGGCATCCCCAACGACTTCTCGTTCGGCGTCATTCAACCCGACTGGGACCGCATGGGTCCTTACGTCGAGCGGGCCATGAGTCGCGTTCCGATCTCGATGGAGACCGGCATCCGCACGTTCTTCTGCGGACCGGAGAGCTTCACGCCCGATCTGGCGCCGGTCGTCGGTGAGTCGCCGGAGCTGAAGAACTATTTCGTCGCGGCCGGCATGAACTCGGTCGGGATCCTCACCGGCGGTGGCATGGGCAGGGTGCTCGCTCATTGGATCCTGACGGGCCAGCCCGACGTCGACGTCACCGGTTTCAACATCGACCGCTTGCACCGGTATCAGTCGAACCCCGAGTACCGCGCGACCCGCACGGTCGAGTCACTCGGCATGGTCTTCCAGTGTCATTATCCCGGCAAGTCGATGACGACCGCTCGCGACGCGAAGGTGTCGCCGATCCACCATCGACTCCAGGCCCAACGCGCCTACTTCAAAGACGTGAGCGGTTGGGAGGGCGCCGATTGGTTCGCACCCGAGGGCGCCGAACCGAAGATCGAGAAGCTTTCGTGGGGCCGCCAGAACTGGTTCGACTATTGGCGTGCCGAGCACCTGGCGGCCCGCAACGACGTGATCCTGATGGACATGTCGTTCATGTCGAAGTTCCTCGTGCAAGGTCGCGACGCGGGGCGGATGCTGAACCAACTGTCGGCCAACGATGTCGACGGCCGGCCGGGATTGATCACCTACACGCAGTGGCTGAATCCGGCCGGAACGCTGGAGGCCGATCTCACGGTGACCAAACTCGACGACGATCGATTCTGGGTCGTGGCCACAGACACTGCACATCGACACGTCGAGACGCGCATGCGCCGGCAATTCGGCGCCACTCACGCGATCGCCACCGACGTCACGGCTGGATATGCCCAGCTCAACGTGCAGGGGCCGAGGTCGCGAGAGCTCGTGCAATCGCTGACGACAGTCGATCTGTCGAACGATGCGTTCCCGTTCCGCACGGCCCGGTACATCGACATCGGTTTCGCGCAGGTGCTGTGCGTGCGGGTCACCTACGTCGGCGAGTTGGGGTACGAGCTCTACGTCTCCGCGGAGCAGGCGGTGCACGTGTACGACCGGATCGTCGCGGCCGGCGAGGCGTTCGGGCTCCGGCATGCGGGGCTGAAGGCTCTCGGCAGCTTGCGCATGGAGAAGGGGTACCGCGACTACGGTCACGACATCGACAACACCGACTCGGTGCTGGAAGCCGGCCTCGGTTTCGCCGTCGACCTCGACAAGCCCGACGGCTTCATCGGCCGCGACGCTGTTCTGGCCATGAAGGCGGCTGTGCCGACGCGTCGCTTGGTTCAAGTGGTCGTCGATGATCCACAGCCGCTGATGTTCCACGGCGAGGTGGTGCGCCGTGACGACACGCCGGTCGGTTACGTGCGCGCCGCGTCGTACGGTTTCACACTCGGGGGCGCCGTAGGTCTCGCCATGATCGAGGCGGGTCAGCCGATCAACGCCTCGTACCTCTCCTTGGGTTCATGGGATGTCGAGATCGCGGGCTGCCGGTATCCGGCATGTGTGTCGATGCGACCGCTGTACGACCCCGACAACCTGCGAATCAAGGCCTGACGGATTGTTCGAGGGACGGTTCATCGAGCGTGGCAACGCCGAGTACGAGGCAGCGCGTACTGAGGCACTGTTCAAGATGCGGTACCCGGGGCACTACCCGGACGCCGTGCTCGAAGCCGCCAGCGACGACGATGTCATTGCCGGCGTGCGGCTGGCGAAGAAACGCTGGTGGAAGGTCGCCGCTCGATCTGGAGGGCATGCCTCGGCGGGATGGACGGGCGTGTGAGAGCGTGATCGGTGCCGACGTGGTCACTGCGGACGGCGATCTGGTGCGAGCCGACGCCGATAACAAATCCCGATCTCTATTGGGCGGCGCGCGGCGCTGGTCCGGCGTTCTTCGGGGTGGCCACCCGATTTCATCTCCGCGTCTATCGAGCTCGTTGCGAATACCTGCATGCCAGTCGTCGACGGTGAGGTCGTCCCACGGACCGACCACCGGGAGGGAGGCATTGTTGTAAGCATGTCAATCCCGCGATCGCCGCGCCGCTGACCCAGGCCTCGGTGGCTTCGTACGACGACAGATCGATCGGTGCCTTAGCGGTCATCGCACCACCTGCGTCGACGAAGAGCCGAACGGTCTCCGCGGACGTCTCCGCGTTGAGGTCGCAGCCGACGACGATTGCACCCTCCTCCGCGAACCTCAACGCTGCGACGCGACCTATTCCGACACCGACGCCCGTGATCAACGCGACCTTGCCCGCGAGTCGTGTCATTACGTGACAGCCGCGTTGCGCAACAGGGGAGCGACCTGAGTGCTGAACACCTCGTGGCTCTCTTCGAGCCGGTCATGATCACGCTCACTGAACGCGACGAGCAGGTGACCGGCACCGATCACCTGGCACTGTTCGATCAACTGCTCGGCGACCTGCTGCGGGGTTCCGCTGACGAACTCCTCGTCGCTGAGCGCGGCGATTGATTCGTCAGGTCGATCCAGGAGTGCCGCCCACGGCGGAAGGGGCCCAGCACTTGCTGTCAACACGTCGAGGAGCGCGCGCTTGGCGCGATTGACTGCATCGCGCTGTTGCGAAGGAGTGTCGACGAACGTGATCATCCTGCGAACCGCGATCTGTTCGGGCCCGCATGGATGGCCTGCCTCCTCGGCGCCTTGCCGGTACGAGTCGAACACCACGGCGATCTCCTTGGCGGACAGGAATCCTCCGCATGCCTTCCAGCCGCGGCGGCCTGCGCGCTCGGCCGACGCCGCGGTGCGCACTGCTGTCCACACAGGCGGCGACGGCTGTTGCAGACCGCGTGGAAGGATCTCGAGGTCGTCGAAGTTCCAGTGCTCACCGTGATGGGAGACCACGGGACTCTTCAACGCCGAGTCGAGCACATCGATGACCTCGGTATGACGGCCGGACGCGACCTCCGGTGTTATCCCGACCACGGCGAGTTCAGGTGGTATGCCACTGACCACGCCGATCTCCAGGCGCCCATTTGTCAGGTGATCGAGCATGGCGATCTCCTCCACGATTCGCCATGGCGTTGCGTACGGAGTGACGGAACCGAGCGTCCCAAGGCGCAGTCGTGTGGTGCGTGCGGCGACATGCGAGATCAGCAGATTCGGTGACGGGCTGTATGCCGCACCGAAGTGGTGCTCGCTGAAGAAGATGCCTTCGAAGTTGCGTGCATCGGCGCGAGCCCACAGTTCGACGTACCAGCGGAAGTGTTCGTGTACCGCCTGTGGATCGGCACGCAACTTGAGTTCGACCGGTTGGTGAAAGAACTCGAACAGCCACGACTTGATCACGTTGTTTCCCCGGTCGGTGAGTAGGTCGATGATAACCCTGGGGCGCCTAGGGTTGCGCCGTGGCGATCCGCGAACCGACGACGGAGGTTGCCGGTCCACCATCGCAACCAGCGACGCTCGCCGTGCGCGCCACGCTGCTGACGATCGTGGTGTTTTTCGGTGGAAGCCTGCCCGCCTACAAGCTGGCCAGCGAAAGCTTTGGTCCTGCAACCACCAACTTGATCCGCTTCATTCTGGCCGCAGTCATGCTGGTGCTCATTGCCCGCCGCCGGCTTCCGACGGCGCGGATGCACATCCGCCGGCTCATCGTGATCGGGATGTTCGGCATCGGATTGATGGCGGTGTTCATGGGCATCGGTGTCGATCGGGGTTCGGCAACGATCGGCTCGATCGTGGTCGGACTCGAACCGATCGGCGTCGCGCTGGCTGGCGTGCTGCTCGTTGGCGACGCACCTTCGCGTCGATCCATGGTTGCCCTCATCATCGGTTTCAGCGGAGCGCTGGTCGCATCGGGTGTCTTCACCGAGAACTCGGGACCGTCACCGGTGGTGCCGATCATCCTGCTGCTCGGCACCGTGGTCGCGTTCTCGATTTACACGGCGTTCGTCCGTCGCGTTGCACGAGGAGTCGACCCACTCGCTGTTGCCGCCGTCACTCAGGTCGGCGCGTTGATCTTCGTCGTTCCCGCGTGCCTCTTCGACGTGTTGAACGGAGGCATGCTCCGCGGGGATTCGATCACACCGAAGGCGTTCGGCGCTGTGATCTTCCTGGGGATCGGCTCGGGCATCGCCTATCTGCTGTTGTGCTTGGTCCTCGCCAATCAACCGTCCAGTCGCGTTGCGGTCACGATGTTTCTGACGCCGTTGTTCGGCGTCATCTTCTCGTGGCTGGTCGTCGGCGAGCATTTGCACCTGCGCGACGGTGTCGGTGCCGGCCTCGTGCTTCTCGCAGTGTGGATCAGCGAACGTTCGCCGGGGCGATCACGGGTAATCGCAAAATGATCCTCCACCAGGTTGCACAGCGTGTCGACGATCTCGATCGTGCGGTGGCGTTCTACAGCAGGTTGATCGGTGCGTCGCCGGTTGCTGTCTTCGATCCACCCGGGCTGGCGTTCTTCCGGCTGGGCGACACGCGACTGCTGCTCGAGCGCGGCGCGCCCGCGGCCTTGATCTACCTCAGGGTCGACGATGTCCGGTCGTCCGTCGAGCACCTACGCGCCGACGGCGTGGCCATCGCCAACGAACCACACGTGATCTTCACGGACGACACGGGTCTGTTCGGGCCCGCTGGCGCCGACGAATGGATGGCGTTCATCACCGACAGCGAAGGGAACCTCGTCGGGCTCGCCAGCCAGGACGTCAGGTCCCCAGAGCAATCTTGATTCGCGACAGTGCTTCATCGACCTCTTCGTCGGTGGTCTGGAAGCTGGTGACGAGCCGGATCGTGTCGGAAGTCATTCGGTAGAACAGCAGGCCTGATTCTGCCATGTGGTCAGCAGCCGACGGGTCGAGCCGCGCAAACACCATGTTGACGTCGGGCTCGTTGAGCAACTCGACATCGAGCGCACGCAGACCCGTGGCGAATCTGGTCATGGCAGCGTTGGCGTGGCCGGCCAGCCGCAACCACAGGCCCTTCGTGAGGTACCTCGTGAGTTGTACGGACTGGAACCGCATCTTCGACGCCACATGCCCGGCGCGCTTGACCCGGTACACAAGTTGCTCGGAAACAGCCGGATCGAATGACACGATCGCATCGGTGCTCAACGCGCCGTTCTTGGTAGCGCCCAGCGTGACGGCGTCGATACCGGCTCGCCACGTGAGATCGGCCGGGCTGCAGCCGAGTGCGGCAAGTGCGTTGGCAACGCGTGCGCCATCGAGGTGGGAGCGCAACCCGCGTTGACGAGCGATGCCGACCAGTTCGCCGATCTGTTCTGGCGTGTAGATGGTGCCATGGTCGCTGGGCACCGTGAACGAGATCACCGATGGTTGCGAGTGATGTGGGTCGCCCCACCGCGTGGCTTCGAACGCCTGGCGCAGCGACTCGGGCGAAATGCGGAACTGGTGACCCGCGAGGCCGCGCATCGTCGCGCCTCCACCGAGCATCGAGGTCGCGCCGCATTCACTCCGTAGGATGTGCGCAGTTTCGTGACACAGCACCGCTCCCCACGGCGGGCACAGCGCGGACAACGCCAACGAGTTGGCCGCGGTTCCGCTGATGACGGGGAAGACCTCGGCGTCGGGATGTTCGAAGACTTCGCGAACCTTGTCGCGCGCCTCGGTGGTCCATTCGTCGGCGCCGTACGCCAGTGCAGAGCCCGTGTTGGCGGCCGTGATCGCCGCCATGATCTCGGGGGCGGCGCCGGCGGCGTTGTCGCTGCGGAATTCGATGGGAGAATTCATGTGCTCGTTCTAGCGTGCGCGGAGTGATCGAGGAGGGTTGCTGCGGGTGCTCTCGGCGCACACCCATCGCGACGAGACGTTCCTGCAACCACCGGTCCGGATGACCGGCGGCTTCTGGGTGGCCTCTACTGCTTCGAACTGCAGCAGCCAACATCCGATCTCAGGCGACCTCTCGGGAGTCGACAGCCGGCCTCTCACCGAGTGCTTCCTGCCCACCCGGGGTGTCCGGAAACACTCCGATGAGGTCGCACTCTACGGCGATCAACCGTCGGGCTGGAGCTCGTGAACGCAGCGGTACAGCTCGGCATGCATCACGTACTTGGTGGACCCCGGCTCGGATTCGCGGATGATCCCCTCACCGACGATGAACGTGGTGTTCAACCACGTATAGCGCTCGTCCTCCGCTTCGAACGTGAAATGAAGGAGTTGTTGGTTCGCCTCGTCGCCTTCCAGCGGTGTCCGACCTTCGAGGAGAAAAAGGATCACCGCTCCGTCATCGGTGCGGATACGGCCGTGGGCGTGGGGCAGCATGACGACGTCGCTCCGCCGATGCGGACTGTTCATCCAGCGAACGGTACCGTTCACGCGATCACCGGCGATCGTGCCGTCCCCCTCGCCCCACCCTGAACCTTCCTCGCTGCCGTAGGGTCGCACAAGGACGAATCCTTCGTCGCCGTAGGAGAGCCGCAACGTCGCGATCATCTCGAGCCGCATGGCACCAACCTTACTAACACGAAGACCCTCGCATCCCTTCGCTGGGCTGAGCATGAGCCAACTGAAAGAGGACCAATGACCAAGGTCGTAGCTGGGGCAATCATCGCAGCGGGCGCTTGCGGCAACGACGATGTCACTTCCGCAAACCTCGAGCAGATGGCCGCAACGCTTGCAGTCAGACCTCCGACTGACCAGGACCGGCGGGAGCTCGTGGAAATGCTCCGCTGGCTTGCCGAGCTGGTACGCGAATGGGAGACGGCCGCGCCGGCCTCTCCAACGGCAGACGGTGCATCGCCGACCTAGGACGACATGAACCTCGAGATGGTTGCGTGCGTCAACTCGGTCGGGTCCACCGAGTGAGCTGTTGCAAGCCTGAGGGGGAAGCCGCGTCAGAACATCTCGCTGGAGTGCTGTAGGGAAGACCGTTCGTTCTGGAAACACCCAGAAGCGAACGTACGGTTCCGGGGCTGCCCGGTTGGCCGAAGCAAGCCGGCGGCTGGCATGTCGGGAGGCTCTCGACCTCGACTTGACCTGTTGGCGAGCCGTCCGTATTGCCGACGGCCTTGCCGAACTCGAACGTGCGGAGCCCGGGCACCGTTGCAGCGAGGGGGCGAGGGTCGACGCGAAGTTCTTCTAGAAGTGCGAAGAATCGCTGGGCTCCGTAGTGAACGTTTGCCTCAACGGTCTGGTTGTTTCTCGCTCCTCGCCAGCATGTATCGGCTACTTGTGCAGGGCGGCCCGTAGGTGGGCGGCGGTGTCGGCGACCAACTGGCGGCCGCCGTCGAGGACGCCGGTCATGTTGGCGGCGCCGTGGATCAATCCGTCGTAGCGCTTCTGATCGACGTGAACGCCGTTGGCACGAAGCGCCTCGCCATAGGCCTCACCCTCGTCGCGCAGCGGGTCGTACTCGCATGTCGCGATGAACGTATCGGGTAGGCCCACGAGGTTGTGGTGGAGCAGTGGCGATGCCTTGACATCGGCACGCTCGGACTCGGCGAGGTAGTGGTTCATGAACCACTCCATGCCATCGGTCTCGAGGAAGTAGCCCTTGGCGTTCTCGTCGAGCGAGCCACCGTTGCGTGTCATGTCGACCGCCGGATAGATCAACGCGGCGTACGACACCGCGGGCCCGCCCTCGTCGCGGGCCATCTGTGAGACCACTGCGCTGAGGTTGCCGCCTGCGCTGTCGCCGCACACGGCGAGACGGCTGGCGTCTGCACCCAACAATGTTGCGTTGGCAGCGACCCACTTCGTCGCCGCGAAACAGTCGTGGGCGGCAGTCGGGAACTTGAACTCGGGAGCCATGCGATAGGCGACCGAGACCACCACTGCCTCTGCGTCGCGGCAGATCGCCCGGGCAACGTTGTCGTGTGTGTCGAGGCCGCAGATAACCCATCCGCCGCCGTGGAAGAACATCACGATCGGATATGGGCCATCACCTTGCGGGGTGTAGATGCGTGCGTCGATCTCGGCTCCATCGACAGGAATCGTGATGTCGTCGACGGCGGCCACCTCGATCGGGTCGCCCGCCAAGGCAGTCATTCCCTCCGCCACGATTCTGGCATCGGCGACAGACAGCTGGTGAATTGGAGGCGAGCCCAGCGCAGCGAACTCGGCCAGCAGCCCCTCCACTTGGGGATCAATCGGCACGCTTCCTCCTGTAATCAACAGAATTTGACAGGTAATCGGTGTGCGGATTCTCACCGCGCGAGCCGCTCGAGTTCGAGTTCGACGACCGCACGGATGTCGACCCGGGTGAGAATACGTACCGGACGGCGTGCTGTCCACGCTGTCTCGACGTCGCTGATGTGCGCAGCGGGCTGCGTCTTGCCGCGACACACGCTGTTGCCGATGTCGACCCGGATCGGATACTCCACCCACTCGTAGAGGTGCGGTGCCAGCAGGTAGCTGATGGTGCTCGAATCGTGAATGCAGATGCCGTCGAGGCCGAGGCGCTCGCGGTAGAAGTTCTCGTAGAACGGGATGATTGCCGCCAGGTGCAGCGCCCTCGGATTGTCGAACGTCGCAATCCTCGCGAGGTCCGCGATAGTCATCACCGTTGACTCCGTCACGTCGAGGCCGGCCATCACGATCTCGCAGTCGGCACCGAACACGATGTCGGCTGCCTCGGGGTCGTTGATGATGTTGGCCTCAGCGGCAGGAGAAGCATTGCCTCCGACGAACGCGTTGCCTCCCATCAGGACGATGCCGGCAAGCTTCGACGCCAGCGTCGGTTCGAGCTGCATCGCCGTCGCAATGTTGGTGAGGGGACCGAGCGGCACCAGCGTGATCTCGCCCGGCGAGTCGAACGCTGCACGAATGATGAAGTGCGGCGCATCCAATTCGTGGACCGACGACGTCGGTGGCGGCAGGAACACATCGCCCTGCCCGTCGGCGCCGTGTACGAACGCGACCGCCCCGCGGAACGGCATCGCCAAAGGCTGATCAACACCACGCGCCACGGGAATGTCGGAGCGCTCTGCGATCTCCAACAGCTTGAGGGCGTTGTGCGTGGTGACATCGATCTCGGCGTTGCCGAAGATTGACGTGAGCCCGACGACCTCGAGTTCGGGTGACTCGAGGGCGTAGAAGATGGCCATCGCATCGTCGATGCCGGGGTCGGTGTCGATGAGGATCTTGCGCGGGGGAACCGTCATAGGGACTCGCGCACCTGCTTCACGCCGGCGACCAGGTTGGTGATCTTCTGGCGGGCCAGCGTTCGGTGCACGTAGCGCAGACCACAATCCGTCGTGAGGAACAGCTTGTCGGCCGGCACGTGCTCGAGGCACTTTCGAACACGTTCGGCAACATCGTCCGGTGTTTCGCAGTAGTGCGTGCGGATGTCGATGATCCCGGCGCCGAGCTCGCGATCCGGTGCCCAGTCCATCCACTGCCCGATCTCCGACATCTCGCGTGTGCCGTACTCCAGCACGAACTGATCGGCGTTCGCCTCGAGCAGGTCGGGGAAATAGCGGGCATAGGTCTTCTTTGCATACGGCAACTTGCGGAACGAGCCGAAGCAGATGTGCAGGCTGAAGTGCACGCCCGTGACGCCGTCGATGCAGGCATTGAACAGGCGGGCGATATCGACAGCGGTGTGAGGATCATTGGCTGCGTACCCGGGCGTCGCGGGCTCGTCGAGCTGGATCCACTTGCAACCGGCCGCAGCGAGCTGACGGATCTCGTGGTTCAATGCTGGCACGAATGCCTCCGCAAGATGTGTGCGATCGGTGTAGTGCTCGACGGGGCGGATGAACGTCGTCAACGCGAACGGCCCGGGCAACGGGATCTTGATCGGCTTGGACGTTCGCCTCGACGCGTACGCGAACTCTTCGACGGCACCCATCCCATTGGGCACCCCGACCTCGCCGCATGTCTCCTGCACGTTTCGCATGTCGAGCGACATCGGCCCCATCTTGCGTGGGGCACCACCATCGCGAAGCCCTGTCATACGTGATGCGAACGCCCACACAAAGCTCGCCCTGCGCATCTCGCCGTCGCTGATGACGTCGAGACCGGCTTCTTCCTGATCGACAATTGCCCGATCAACGGCATCGTCGAATGTCTCGTCGACATCGACCGGCCCGAAGCGACCAGCTTCCATCAACTCCTTCGCGGCGTAGAACCAGGAGGGGTGGGCGTAGCTTCCGACCACGGTCGTCGGCAGCAAGGGGAGACCGTGAGGCATGGCTGGAACGTAGCCGCCGCATCACCGGGACGGGTGATCGCGTGACGCGAGAAATGTGATGGCATAGGGCAGAATTGTGAATGCGCCCAGTTTCGCGTCGTGCGTTCCTCGCCGCAGGTGCGGCAGTGGTCGTTGCGGCGTGCTCGGAGAGCGACGTCAACGAGTCTGCGCCCAGCACCACATCTGCCACGTCCAAGACGCCCAGCACCGCTGCTGCAGCTACGACCACCGAGGCGACGGCGACAACATCGACGACGACCACCCTGCCGCCCGTGCAGCTGTCGGCAAATCCCTTCACGCTCGGCGTCGCGTCAGGCGATCCCGATGCCGTCAGTGTGGTGCTGTGGACACGGCTGGCACCCGACCCCCTCAACGGCGGTGGTGTGCCAGACGACGATCTCGACGTGACGTGGGAGATCAGCGACACGCCCGCGTTCGACACCGTGGTCGACAGCGGGGTCGAGACCGCGACCGGTGCACACGCGCACACCGTGCACGCAATCGTGCCGCTCGATCAAGGCACGTGGTACTACCGCTTCCGGCTCGGGCAGTACACCAGCCCCGTGGGAACGACCAGCGCCGCTCCCGATAGCAGCGACGAGTTCGCCACGACGACGTTCGCCGTCGCCAACTGCCAGAACTATGCGCACGGTCAGTACGCCGCACATCGCGACCTGGCCGAGCATGAACCCGACTTCGTGGTGTTCCTCGGCGACTACATCTACGAGGACCCCGGCGCCACGGAAGCCGCAGACCTGACCGCTCGCGTGCATCTCGGGCCTGAACCGACGACCATCGACGACTATCGAAATCGCTATGCCCGGTACAAGACCGACGCGCATCTCCAAGCGGCGCATGTCGCGTGCCCGTGGTTCGTGATCTGGGATGACCACGAGGTGGAGAACAACTACGCGGGATTCGTTCCGCAAGACGCTGCCGACCAGGCGACGTTTGCCGATCGCCGTGCTGCCGCGTATCAGGCGTGGTGGGAGCATCAGCCTGTGCGCCTCGAAGCACCTGTCACCGCCGACGGGGAGTACCGCATCTACCGGGAGGCACGCTGGGGTGAACTGATCGACCTCACCCTGCTCGACGGACGGCAGTATCGCAGCGACCAGGCATGCGGCGACGCCTCGCTGAGCTTCGAACCGCCGTGTGCGGAGTTGATCGACCCGGCACGGACCATGTTGGGCGATGACCAGGAGGCGTGGCTGTTCGACACACTCGCCGCGTCGAAGGCGACATGGAACGTGATCGGCAATCAAGTGATCTTGGCCGATGCGAGGTTGAACGGCACCGTGCTCAACTACGACCAATGGGACGGCTACCCCGTCGAGCGCGAGCGCATCCTGCAGCACCTCGCCGACTCGAATGTGGCAAACGTGGTGGTGCTCACCGGCGACATCCACCTTGCAGCGATCGCCCAGCTCCGCGCCGGCGATCGAGCCACGGGAACAGCGGTCGGCGCGGAGTTCATCACGACATCGATCAGCTCAGCTGGCTTGATCAGCGATCAGTTCACCGATGTGTTGAAGTCGTATCCGCACCTCGTCGATGCGGAACTGACTCACCGTGGATACGTGCTGCACACCGTGACCACCCAGCGTTGGACCGCCGAGTACCGCATGGTGACCGACGTGGCCAACGCGGACAGCGAACTGACGACGCTCGGTCGATACGTCGTGGAAGCAGGCACCAACATTGTCACCAAACTTGTGTGACGTTACGCCGAACTACAAGGGATCAGTGACCCTCGAGCGAGGTGAGCCCGGACAATCGCTCTCGGCCGAGCGCCGCCGGTTCGAGTCCTCGCGCCTTCAACTCCTCGGGTAGGCCGCCGTCACGCACCAATGAGGCGCCCACCTTGGCGAGGGCGGGGGAGATCTGGATGCCGTATCCACCCTGGCCGACGAACCAGAAGAAGCCTTCGACGTGATCATCGAACCCGGCGACGGGTGACCGGTCGGCGACGAAGTTGCGCAGTCCTGCCCACGAGGATCGAACGTGGCGGATGTCAAGCGTCGTGGCGGCATTGATCACGTCGATCGCCTTGGCGATGTCGATCTGTTCAGGCCTTGCGTCGCACGGCTCCGATGGGACCTCGTCGGCGGGTGAGCACAGGATCTGCGGGCCCTCGGGCTTGAGGTAGAACGTGCCGCTGACGTCGGCCACGAGTGGGATCGTGTGGGAGTCGATGCCAGTGGGTGGACCGATCGTGAACACCGTGCGGCGCAGCGGATGGATCCCCACAGGCTCGGCGCCGGCCATCGCAGCGACGAGGTCGCACCACGAGCCTGCTGCGTTGACCACCACGACCGCCTCGTAGGCCTCTCCGGAGCGGTCCGTGATCTGCCAATGATCACCGATGCGATCCATCGACGCGACCCCTGCCGAGGTGTGGATCTCACCGCCGCGGGCGCGCAACCCACGGGCGTACCCGCCGTGCAACGCAGCAACGTCGATCTCGCTTGCGCCGGGCTCGAGCAGCCCAGCGGCGACCCATTCGGGACGCGTCACCTTGGTGACATCGACAACCTCGTCAGCCGAGAGCACCCGCATGTCGGGGACGAGCTCGACGACGGAGTCATACATCGCGTTCATGGCGTCGACGTCGCTGGGTGGCGCGATCCAGATCAGCGGTAGTGGTTTCAACAACTGCCTACCAAAACCTTCGGGTGGATCCTGCATGAACGCGCGGCTCGCCGTCGTCAGCAGCCGAATGGTTCGCCCGCCGTAACTTTCCAGGAACGTCGCAACCGAACGACCTGTTGTGTGGTAGGCGAGGGTTGCCTCCATCTCCAGCAATCCCACGGATCGGTCCGTTGCAAGCTCGTATCCGATCGATACCCCGGCGATACCACCACCGATCACCAGCACGTCGTACGACCTCATCTGCGAAGCTTGCCATCCGCTACCGGTCTACGTCGGCTCGACCGGCGGTAGGCTGCAGCCCTCAAGTTCTCCTCGCTTCGGCGGAGCCGCTTCAGGTTCGGGACTGCGAGGGGAAGTACGTGACCAACTCGATGCCAGACGACCGCCAGCCGGACGATCAGCAATTGGTGAAACTGCTCGCTGTAGTGCTCAACGGCGACGACTCGGGTTCGCCCGTCGACAACTCGATCATTGCCAAGAAACTCGGCTGGAACCTCGAAACCGTTGCCGCGTGCCTCAACGTCGCCAAGGAACGGTCGCTCGTCTGGGGTCAGCGCAGCGGCGACAAGCCCGCACCGTGGTTCAAGGAGTTGGAGATCACCGTGCAGGGCCGACGATTGTTGCGCACGCACAGCACCAAGGCCTGACACTCCTCCCCACGACCTGTACGAAAGTCACACCGGCGCTTCGAGACGTCGCAACGGTGTGTGCATCGGCGGCTGGTGGTCCCACAGATCAGCCAGCAGGTCGCTTCGTAGCGACGAGAGCGATGGATCTGCCCACCGATTGACCTGTTGCAGCGGGTCGTCGGCGAGGTCGTACATCTCGCCCTCAGTACCGTCGTGGCTGTAGCCCGCTTGGTACGCGCTGCACACCCATCCGTCGCGGGTGATGGTGCGCAGGTGCACGTCGACGCCGAACATCTCGCTGTCCCATTCGGTGAGCACTCTCTCGAAACCACGCGCGGCGGCATCGACATCATCGACCGGCAGAGGGATGCCCTCCATCCACTCCGGCACGGTGATGCCGGCAATGTGGCAAAAGGTCGGCGCGAGATCGACCAATCCGACGGGACGCGAAACGGTGGACGGCGCCACGTCTACCGATCGCGCCGGCCGCCAGATCAGCGGGATCCGCATCAGCCCGTCGACGTGATACGGGCCCTTGAACAGCAGCCCGAAGTCGCCCTGAAGTTCGCCGTGATCTGTCGTGTAGACGACATCGACGTCGCTCTCCCATCCGCGTGCAGAGACAGCCGCCAACACCCTCCCGAGCGCTTCGTCGATCAACTCGCACTCCACAGCGTTGCGGGCGTTGACTTCGCGAACCTGATCGGGCGTCAACGTGGCGGGCACCCACTGTGCGGGCGCCTCGTAGTTGGAGACAAGTCTGCCGTCGTACCAAGCCTTCCAGTGGCGTGGCTTGTCGTCGAGCACCTTCTCGCGTTGCGCGGGATTCTCGATGTAACCGGCGGGAAGCGGGACGTCTCGCCAATCGACCCGACCGAGCTCAGAGGCCGGTGGGTCCCATGGATGGTGTGGATCGGGGAAGCTCATCCAACAGAACCAGTCATCGTCGGCCCCGAGAGAATCGAGCCACGAAATGGTTCGATCGGCGACCCAATCGGTGTGGTACCACTCGCGCGGAATCGCGTTGTCGTGCACCTGCGGCGCGCTGGTGTCGCCACCGCCGGCGGCATTGACCTCCAACGCCATGTCGAGAACGGGGTAGAACATCGACACCGCCTCGGGGTGCTCCTTCGCCATCCACCGTGCGTAGTGCAGAGGGCCAACCGCGCCGTGGGTCGCCGTTTCGAAGTGCTCGAATCCGCGGTGAACTCCGACGAGGGGTTCGCGAGCGAACCGGTTCTCGATGAAGCGGGCGAATGGATCGAGGAACGGCTCGAAGTGGGGCTTGCCGACAAGTGCGCAGCGGTACCCGTGGTCGTGCAACACCGTTGCCACCGACGGAGCGTCGCGCGGTAGGGCGACACCGTTCATCCACACGCCGTGTGTGCTCGGGTGCTGCCCGGTGATGATGGTCGACCGCGACGGCATGCACACGACCGATTGCGGATGGGCGCGTTCGTAACGGAAGCCGTGCGCGGCCAGCGAGTCGATGACTGGCGTGCGCGCAACCGAGCCGCCGTTACAACCGAGTGTGTCGTACCGCTGCTGGTCGCTCGTGACGAGGAGGATCTTCCGTCCCATCAGGCTTCTTCCTCGTTCACGTCGGATTCCATCTGCCGACGCAGCTCGTCCAGCGCGCCGGCGGTACCCGCGCCGACCGTCAACGCCATGGCCCGTGGATCGGCGTCCGTCGAATACACCACGACGCATGTCTCGTCGCCGAGGTCGATGACGTCGATCATCCCGCGGTGGTACGTGAATGGCGGCGACGTGATCCGATACTGGAAGCGACGCTGGACGTCGTCAACGACCAGGATCTCTTCGGGCATCGAGAACCCTGAATCGAGTTCGATCACGCGGATGTTCCCGTCGACGTGACACGAGCCAATTCCGGGAAACCACTCGTGCAACCGGGTTGCGTCACCGGCAAGCTGCCACACCACGTCGGCCGGCCGGTTGATGCGGATGTGGTGTCGAATCGAGCCGAGTGTCATGGTGCGACCCGACCGTAGCCGCAACATGAATTCTCCCGGACAGCCGGTCGGCACCTCCTATCCTGAACCGATGCGGCCGCCCGCGACGCTCAACGACGACATTCGCCTGCTGGGGCGCACCCTTGGAGACGTCATCGCCGATCAGGCCGGCAGCGAGACGCTCGATCTGGTCGAGGCCATCCGCCGCGCAGCCGTCGGCGACTCGGATCCCGCCCACCTGATCGATCTGCTCGACCCATTGCCGATCGCGGATGCGCTGCACGTCATCCGCGCGTTCAGCTACTTCGCGATGTTGGCCAACATCGCGGAAGACACCGATCACGCCCGTCGCCGGCGTGCACTCGTTCACAGCGGCGCGCCCGCGCCGGCCGGCACCCTGGCGCGAACGATCCAACTGATGACGGATGCAGGGCTCGCTGCCGATGATGTTCGC